>JAKQJG010000157.1 GCA_029561305.1 Bacteroidota bacterium
CTTACTACGTGAAACAAAACACCAGGCAACAACTAACGCTCTTTGTAAATAAACAGGATGCGTCAGCGATAGAAAGTATTCGTGAGCAATATAACTCAAAACAATGCGAGCTGATAGATTGCCATGTAACCCTTTGCCGGGAAGATGAGCTGACTGATATAGATAAAATACTGGATAACCTTCAATACCCCCAATTTCCTGCAATAACAATACAGTTTGGGCCCGTAACAAGGTTTGATAACGGCAAAGGAGTTTTAATACCGGCGGCGGGCAACAATGAAGCATTTCACCAGCTTCGCAACAGCCTTTTAACAACAGCAAAAACGACCATTCGGCATCATGAGCCGCATATTACATTGATGCATCCACGAAATTCCACTTGTACTGACGGCATCTTTAAAGTAATACAATCAGCAAAGCTGCCTGCCTATTTAACCTTCAACAGGATTTCACTCATCCAGCAGATCGATGGGGGCAAATGGGAGATACTAAAGACATTCCCTTTAAAACCCACCAGCTTGTAAAAAATCAGATGAGTGTAAGTTTTAGCATCCTTTATAGTGGAAGCTCCTGCTCATCCTGCCTCCATTACCTGCGATTTCTAACAGCCCGTTTTACCTATTCACATTCTGTGTATATTTGGCCGGTTTGCTATTAATAAACGCATGTTAGCAACAACTCTGAAAAATAAATTTTAATGGCAAGTTTGAATAAAATCTACAGAACAGATATTGACGGTCTTAGAGCAGTTGCAGTGATCTCTGTTATTCTTTTTCATTTAGGTTTTTTATCCAATGGTTATTTAGGGGTTGATATTTTCTTTGTGATCAGCGGATACCTCATCACCGGTATCGTGTACAATGAAGTGGTGGAAGAAAAGTTCTCCGTAGTGAAATTTTATGAAAGAAGATTGAGAAGGATTTTTCCACTGGTTTTGTTTACCTGTTTGGCAGCACTTATTTTGGGACTGGTATTTATGCTGCCGGATGACCTGGAAAATTTATGCCAGTCGATCATTGCTACCAATTTTTCGGCCAACAACATTTTAATGTATATTACTTCAGCAGATTATTGGGCTGTAAAAAACGATTACAAGCCATTAATGCATACCTGGAGCCTGGGTATTGAAGAACAGTTTTATTTACTCTACCCTTTTATATTTTTTGTATTGAAAGGCAACAGGAAAAAATATATACTCGGCATACTGATCCTGTTAAGTATTGTTTCATTAGTGCTTTTCATTGTTTCCAGTAATGTGCCTGCAAAATTCTATTTTTTACATTTTAGGTTTTTTGAACTGGCAGTGGGCGGTATTTGTGCCATTTACTTTACAACCAACCCCATTTCAAATAATGCAAAGACCCAATATATTTTACTCACCTGTTTAGCATTGACAATACTGCTGCTGTATACAAATTTTATATCCAGTAACACAGTGAAAGTTTTGATCACCACCTTCCTTTCGGCTGCCATTTTGGTGCTGGGTGGATCACAGTATCAAAGCAGCAGGTTGTATAGTGTGATCATGTCTAACACCGTGATGTCAACCATCGGCAAGATCAGTTTTAGTTTGTATATGTGGCACCAGCTGGTATTTGCATTTGCCCGGTATTTTTTGGTGGAAGAGATCAGCCTGCCGTTTGCAATTATTTTATCGTTGGCGGTGGTTATCCTGTCATTCCTTTCTTATTACACAATTGAAAACCCTTTTCGCAACAGGAAGATGATGAAGACAAAGCCATTGCTGATCATTATAGGAGTGTCATTTATATTGATCAATGGTGCTGCGTTTTATGTTTATTCCGTAGGAGGAATAGTGAAGGACGTGCCGCAGCTTGGTTTGACCGTATCAAACAGACCCAGTCAAATGAATTTGTTTGACAGCAAAAGCAATATCAACATTCAGTACAATGAAGATGTAAGAGCTTTGGATAAACCTTTTTCTGAAACATCCAACAAAATAAAAGTATTGGTATTGGGCAATAGTTTTGGGCGTGATGTGGCCAACATATTATTAGAGTCATCGTTTAAAAATGACATAGAAGTAAGATATGCAGACCTGACAATGGTTGAGTCGCAAACCGAAATGGTGACCAGGATCAGTAAAGCTGATTATATTTTCTTTGGCAGTACGTATCCCAATGAAAAAATGATTGATCAATACAAGCTCGATTTGCGTAAGGCAATTATTGTGGGAACCAAAGATTTTGGCAACAGCAATGGAATCCATTATAACAAAGCAATAGAAGATTATCATAACTACCGCACCCCGATGAAAAAAGGTTACTTCGAAAAAAATAAAACCTATAAAGAGAAATGGGGGGCCAACTACATAGACCTGGTAGCACTGATTGCGGATAGTACGGGAAAAGTACTTGTATTTACGCCGGAGGGCAAATTTTTAAGCCAGGACACCGCACACCTTACCAAACATGGTGCTGTATTTTTTGCGCAGCTGTTAGAGACGAGGTTAAAAAATATATTGGGCCTGAAATAAAGTTACCCTGGCTACATCCAGGAGATTAAAACCCTGGGCG
The DNA here is from genome assembly GCA_029561305.1 of Bacteroidota bacterium. Taxonomy (GTDB): domain Bacteria; phylum Bacteroidota; class Bacteroidia; order Chitinophagales; family Chitinophagaceae; genus Ferruginibacter. The sequence goes on from JAKQJG010000157.1 coordinate 2,538, forward strand.
TTACTCACTATGAAGCTTATGTAACCGATGGGTATATAAACTATCACGGGGCTGGCGGACATACCGCAAAACAGCCTGCAAAATATGATGCCCTGTTCATTGCTGACAAATGCGACAGCGAACAATTTAAAGCGGACTTAGCAGCGCACCAGCAGGGCAAATCTGATTTCCTCCATTTTATTACGCAGTGCGCTGCAGTTGGTATTGAAAAATGGGAAATATGCATGGAAAAAATGACCTGTACATATTATGACAAAGCCGGTAATAAAATTTTGACCGAAGCCATTCCATCATTGTAGTGGTTGGCTTTTTCCAGGGAAACTCCCACCCAAAAATCTGTTGTCTAAACTCTATAAACTTACATTTCCTGCAACTGCAACTAAGTAAAAGCCCGGCCCAGCCGGGTTCTTTGTCTTGTAACCGCCCGTCATTCACAATAATATGATGAAAATCTCCGTTTTAACCCTGTTCCGGTAATTGGAAACATTCCGGGAAGTAATATCCAATCCAATGCATAAAACAAAAAAACAGATTTTGTACAGCAGCCAACTGCCCGTACGATCTGCTGTTGCCAGCACAGTCAATGCTGTTACAGTATGTTTTCCTTCATTGGCGCCCTCTTATCCAGGCACAACTTCCCGGCGCAAACTTTACACAACAACAAAGAATCATATATCCATTTCCATACCTGCCAGCAATGAGAATACAGGTTAACTAACGGGATGGCAAAACCGATAAAGACATGAAGCCAAACTTTATTCAATTAGTGAGGGCGCACAAAGCAATATCAAGGGTATTGCTTTTAGCCGTTTGCGGTATTTTGTATGCCGGTACTCTGGTACAAGGCCAGGTGGTTACCAAGGCATTTTACCTTAGTGATCCATCACAGTCACTTGACCGGGTAGACCCGGTAGCCACAGCTGATGCCACACTTGCGCAATCTGCAGCGTTGACGCCAACTTCAAGATATTTTTATGCTTTAAGGGGTGCATCCCGTACAGACTTTTGGCGATATGATGTGGCAGCCAATTCCTGGTCTTCTATGTCCTCTACTCCTGCTGTAATATCAAGGGGAGGCGCTTTAGTAAGTGATGGTACCAATCTGTTTGCATTCAGGGGTGCAACATCCGATTTCTGGAGATATAATACAAGTACCAATGTATGGTCAGTTTTGTCAACCACACCTGCAAGTGTGGGTGCAGGTGGTGCTTTGGTACACCTGAATGGCAATCTGTACGCATTCAGAGGGGGCGCTAATAATACTTTCTGGAGATACAGCATCTCAGCCAATACCTGGTCGGCCATGACAAACGCACCAGCCAATGTAGACTGGGGCGGATCTCTGACCACTGATGGAACCAACATTTATGCATTCAGGGGTGGGGCTTCTTCAACTTTCTGGAGGTACAATGTGGCAGCCAATAACTGGACAGCACTTGCCAACGCACCAGCCAACATTGACGGGGGCGGCTCATTAAGTTTTGACGGTGTAAATATTTACGCTTTGCGTGGAAGCACCAGCAATAGTTATTACCGGTATAATATGGCCAGCAACACATGGACAACGCTCACCAATACCCCAAGTACAGTTTATAGGGGAGGATCCGTGCTGAGTGATGATCCCTATGTATACGCGTTGAGAGGAAATTCCAATAACAACTTCTGGAGATACAGCGGCACATCCTGGACATCCATGACCAATACGCCTTCCAGTATTGACTCTGGAGCAGCAATGGTAAAACTTGGTGTAAGGGGCACCACCACCACTTTCACTTTATCATCAGCATTTTGCAGTGCCTTTACTGTAAAAGCCGGCGCCGTCAGCGTTTCTTTGTATGCCAGTATCGTATATGGTACTATGCCGGCCAACCCTGCTATTACAGCTGCTATCAGGTATGGCAGCACGAACATTATTACACTTTCAAATCCAACTTATAACAGTACAACAGGCTTAATAACCTTTACGGGTACACTCGCTGCTGATGTTACCATTCCCACGGCACAAACAATGGCGCTGGATATTACTACCTCACAACAGGGTGTATCGTTCCGGATAGATTATGACAGCCAGTTAAAACCATCGAAAATACAATTGCAGACAACTTCCACTGTTAGCATCACTTCTGTAGGAGTATATACACTTCCCTATCCGCTGGGGATGTCGCTCACCAATGTATTGGCTGGCACCACCAGGTACATACGTACTACTGTTACCAATGCAACAGGGTTTAGTGATATCAGTTCTGTGGGTGTAACGGTTACGCCTCCGGGCAGTACCATCACTTCACCACAGGTGGCAGCATCGGGCTGTAGCAAGGTATTTGAGGGAAGCTGGGTGGTACCTGCGGGTCAAACATCTTTTTCAATCAGGTCAACAGCCAGGGAAGGACTTGAAAATACCAATACAGATACAGAAATTATTACCATGGCAGGCTGTGTAAGCTGCCCGCCTACGGCCAATATAGATTATGCCACCGGGAATGGAGGAGAACCAATTGAAATTGACGTGCTGGCAAACGATACCGATCCCAATAATAACCTGGATCCATCCTCACTATCGGTAACGGTTGACCCAAAAAATGGCAGTATTGTTATCGACAATAACAAAATAACTTACCTGCCCAACGGCACTTTCCAGGGAAATGACACTTTGGTATATGAAATTTGTGATAATACGCTGCTGATACCGCAGTGTGCCACGGCGCAGGTAATAATTACGGTTTTACCAGTGGCATTCAACACTTGTGCTGATGCCGGAGAACCTAAAACATATTACATGCCATATGCCGAAGACCAGGCAATAGTGGCATTGAGAAGGTCAGCGAGTAGCTCACTGCCTTCATCTAATATCCGCACCATCATAAGCATAAAAGTTTCTTACCCCGGGATAACACTTACCTGGGATCAATGGGAAGACGGGTATGAAGCCAATATCTTATCGCCCACTCAAAGCACTACGCAAATTTGGGGTGATGGTAATATCTATAATGGAATTGCACCCGGTTATCCTGCGGATATCATACCATCTGGAGGCAGCATCGTACTTGATAATACGATGCCTACTCCAAGAGTTGCTTCTAATTTATTTTACGACGGTAAAGACAAATTATACTCAACAGGCCAGATATCCGTGACCCAGGTTTGTGGTGAACCTTCTGAAATAGCAGTTCAGTGTATGAAGACCAACGTTACTTCTTACCCTTACGAGTATGGCAAGTCCTTTATAATACCTGTGGGCCAGGATCTGCCAAGCCGTGACTTCAGGTATTCTGCACTGTTTATTAGGGCAGCAGAAGACAACACTACGGTGCAAATTGACAGGGATAACGACGGCACCTTCAACAGCAGTATTGTGCTGAATGAAGGGGATGTGATATTAGTGGACGAGAATATGGCACCTGCCGGCACTAAACTTAAAGCCGGCGCAGTGGTGGCGAGTGACAAGCCAATTGGCGTGGATGCGCATTTTGCGGGTATTGATAATTACTCCTCGAGAGAAGTCCCCATTTACCCCTCTACCTGGTATTCGCATACTTATTACACACCAGTACCCACTACCGGGCCTTCTTCCTCTCCGCATGATACCGCGGTGGTAATGTTATATAACAGCCTCAGCAGGCCAATTAATATCAACTGGTCATCAGGCACGCCTTCCAGCGGTGTTATTAACCTTGGTGCCAATGCTTCGCACAGGTTTGCTATGCCGCTATCAACTTCTGCCGCCTATAAATTTGAAAACCCCACCAAAGAGTCGTTTGTAGCGCTTGAAATTGTTGACTCATATACACCAGGCGGGGGAGGAAATGCGGGTGATACAAGAGACTGGGCTTTTAATCTTATCTCTGAAGCCAGGCTTACCGACTTTGCCAGTGTGGCATGGGCACCCGGTTCTACCAATGGCACCCGGAACGACAACCCCATATGGGTAACCCCAAGCGCTAACACTACCGTGTATATAAAATATGATGGTGATGTTCTGAATGGTGTTAATACCAGCCCCTGTGGTATGAAATATGATGTGATGCTTCCCGTAAACTACCTTAGCTATATCAAAATAAAAGATGCCTCAGACAACGACCAGAGCGGTACTGCAGTATATACCTGCAACGGGGCCAAGATAGCTGCCGTGTATGGAGAAGATCCTGCCACTGCATCCACCGCCAACCCAAGCTGGGATGTGGGCAGTACCATACAGCCCTTCTGTAAAGACAAGCTTATTATTGCCAATGACGACTATGGTATAACGATGGTAAACACACCAGTAACGATACCGGTTATACGAAACGATGCCGGATTCCTGGCGGTTATTAATCCCGTATCGCTAAGTTTGGATGATATGCTGGAACCAAAACATGGCCGGATCACCATTGGCAAAGCTGGTACAATTATTTATACCCCTGCTCCCGGCTTTGTAGGCAATGATACTTTCCAGTATACCATCTGCTCCACACCCACACCTGTAGTATGTGCCACAGCCTTTGTATACATCACCATCGGTTCCTGCCCATCTCCTACCGGCCAGAATATTTTATCCGGCCAGGTCTTTCTTGATAAGAACGGCGATGGCGTAAAAAATGATGGCGGCTCCGGCTTCTATCCTGGTAAGGTATACTTATATGTTGACGGCAACTGTAATAACTCCGTAAACACCAATGAACTGGTTGATTCCGTTGATGTGGATATTAATGGCTATTACCAATTTATCAAAGCTCCGGAAAAAATTGTTGCTGATAATTTTGACCTGCCCGGCGGTGGCAACAGTTGTGACGACGGTACAGACGGCAACGCTTCATGGAGAAGCGATTGGTATGATAATGGTGATGGTTCGGGAGGTTTTTGCCAGGGATCTTCCAGCGCAGATGTGGAAATTGTACAGGACAGTATTTTCGGGTATGCATTAAGAGTAGATGATGCCAGCAAGTCTGCCATCCGTGAATTCAATATGCAAAACGCAACACAAGCATTCCTGAGCCTGTCTTACCGGAAAGCCAGCACTTCGTTATCAACCGGTGAAAATATATTTATACAATTGTCATCAGACGGATCTTCTTACAATACTGTGTATACCATACCGGGGAATAATACCTATAATCCGAATTATATAACTGTGTCTAATATCGGCATACCTGCAGGTGTATACAGTGGAAACAACAAGACCTACCTGCGTATAATGACCAGCAGTAATACCGATGAAGGAGATAATGTATTCATTGATAATATTTCAATCAAATTCCTGCAGTATGACCAATGTTATTTGGTAGGTTACAAAACGGCGGCCCTGCCCTCTAATGCGGCGCTGACTACTGCTGCCACCAGGTCATTTACATTTAATAATGCCGGCACCTGTACCAATACAATGGACTTTGGTGTAAAAAGGATTCTTACTTATGCCATCAATGATGAGCACAGCACCTGGCGGGATGTAAATGTAAGCGGTGTGGTGCGGCTGAATGATTTTGACCAGGAAGGCAACACACAAAGCTTTGGCACTTTCCTCAACCCGTCAACAAAAACAGCGATTGCAAGCGGTGCTGCCATAGGCGGTACAGATAAAACCGGTGCAGCCGTTGCCAATGCGGGCACACTAACGTTTACGGGTACTAGCAATTATACTTTTGACCCTGCTCCATCTTTTACCGGTACCGTAACCATCCCTTACAGGATATGCGATAACGGCAGTCCCGCTGCTTGTGATACTGCCTTTCTTGCCATTACAGTAGATCCACTGCCGGCAGCTGCCAATGCCATCATCGCCAACAACGATGAAGACATCAGCTATGGCACCCCTGTATCAGGTGATCTTTTCCTGAACGATAAGGATCCTAAATATTATTCTTTTACTGCTACCTTATTCAGCTACGACAGTAATGGCGATGGCATCCCTGATGTATCAACCATGCCGGGCACTGTAACTGTGGCAGGTGTTGACATCTACGGTAAACCTGTGACTAATGCCGGCACATTGAATATTGCTGCCAATGGCAACTATACCTTTACACCAGCTGCTGACTTTGCCGGTAGCGTTGATGCTGCTTATGTAATTACAAATACCAGCGGTGCTGTTTCAAGAGCCGCCATTCATATTGATGTACTGGCCGATATCAACGGCATTCAAAATGATCCGCCGTTTGCAGGTGATGACTTTGCCTATACCTCTGTTAACCGGCCTGTAACCGGCTCATTCATCAGTAATGACCGTGACAACAATAATGATACAATTTCATATAACGGAGTTGTAATCACTTCCGCAGGCATGGGTAATGCCATTGGTGCTGCTGTAGCAACTACACAGGGAGGAACGGTACAATTTTATTCTAATGGATCTTACCGGTATACACCGCCGGCAAATTATGTGGGACCAGATTATATCACTTACACTATTTGTGATGTGACTGCTATTGCTCCACAACCGTTATGCGCCAGCGGTATCATACATTTCCTTATAGCACCTGGCATCAATATCAGTGGTAAAGTGTGGGATGATGGCAACGGCGATGTGGTTAAACAGGCACACGAAATAGTGACTGATGCAGGCGGTGCATTGTATGTAAGCCTGGTAGATGCGATGGGTTATGTGGTATCCACTGTAAAAGTGGGTAGTGATGGCACGTACAATTTTACAGATGCGGCTCCCGGCGTTAGCTATTCCATTGTATTGGCAACAACCAATCCAGCCGTTGGCGCTCCTGCCCCGGTGGCATCCCTGCCTGATGGCTGGACCAATACCGGTGAAACAAGAAACGGTGTGATCGACTATGGTACCATGGGAGTAATTGACAACAGGCTCTATGGATTCAGCAGTGTGAGCAACCTTGATTTTGGTATTGAAATATTGCCTTCGTCGGTACCTATCTACGCAAATATTCCACAGCCAACATTGGGTCAGATCATCACGCTGAACGGCGGAAGCAATCCTCCTGTATTAAGCGGTAAAGATGAAGAAGACTGCACATCGGGTTGCACGCTCGATGCAAGAAATGTGGTGATTGATGTAATACCTAATAATGCAGACCTTTTCTATAATGGCGTGCTGGTAACAGCCGGTCAATTGATCCTCAACTTTAACCCCGACTTGTTGCAGGTACAGTTTACAACAGCCACACTGGGTTCAAACATGACGGAGTTCTTCTATTCCTTTGTTGATTCGGCAGGTAAAAAAGATCCTGTTACGGCTATCTATTCTATCAACTGGCTTACACTGTTACCAGTGAAAGGGCTGGAGCTAACAGCGATAAAAGCAGGTAAGAATGTAATGCTCAACTGGAAAACCATCAGTGAGATCAACTCAGATCATTTTGAAATTGAACGCAGCCTTGACGGAAGAAACTATGTAAAAGTGGGATCTGATCTTTCCGCAGCTGGTAACAGCAATGCAGAAAAACAATACCAAAGTGCTGATGACGTAAGTAATGTAAACAAACCCGTGATCTACTACAGGATAAAACTGCTGGACAAATCGGGTAAATATGCCTATAGTAATGTGGCTACTGTAAAACTGCCTGAGAATGGTGCCCTGGTAAAAGTGGTTCCCAATCCGTTTATATCGGAGATCACTATTACAGTGTCTGTTGAGCAAAGCAGTTCTTTTGCGATACGCATGATCGATATGAGTGGCCGCACCATTTCAAACAACGCTCAAAAGATCACAAGGGAAAATCCAACAGTGACATTGCGTAACCTTAACAGCCTGGTGAGGGGTATGTACATAGTTGAAGTAACCGATACAGACACAGGCAAGAAGAATGTATTTAAAGTTGAAAAAGCTTATTGATAAAAGCCAACCGCTTAAACACAAAGAAAACAGTACAATGAAAAAGCAATTTCTATTGATATGCGCCGGTTGTTGTGTTACAGCATCCGTTTTCTCCCAGTCGCTTTTTACTTACGGCAGCTACGAAGTTAGCAAAGATGAATTTTTGGCTGCTTACAGTAAGAACCAGGCAGCTGGTGAAAACAAAGAGCAGGCATTAAAGGAATACCTGCAGCTATATGCAGCATTTAAACAAAAAGTGGCAGCAGCCAAAGAGCTGAAACTGGATACCGCTTCGCAGTTAAAGTACGATATCATGAATTTCCGCAACAGGCTGGAAGGAGACTTTGTGCCGGATATGAAGGAGATATTTGTAAGAACCGGGTATAAAAAAAATACAGCGGTAATGGACGAAATGCTGTACCTGTATGCAGACAGTGCGGCCTATTCAACCAGCAAACATGCATGGCCGGTGGAAAAAGAGATCATTTTTACAGTAGGTAATACTGCCATCAAAGGGAGTGACTGGCTTGCTTTTGCAAAGAATTACAAGTTGAATAAAAATGCATACAAAGGTGAAAGCAACAGTGATTTGCTGGAAAAATTTACACACAACACAGTGCTGAATTATTACCGCAGCCACCTGGAAGAATACAATACGGATTTCAAATACCAGTTGCAGGAATTTAAAGAAGGCAACCTGTTATTTGAAGTGATGGGTAAAAAGGTATGGGACAGGTCGGCAAACGACGAAACAGCATTAAAACAGTTTTACGAAGCCAATAAAGAAAAATTTGCCTGGGGCGAAAGCGCAGAAGTAATACTGATCAATGCAAAAAGTTATGCTTACGCAGATTATGCATTGGAGAATATGAAAAAAGGCATGGACTGGAAACAGATAGCAGAACAGAGTGAAGGCATGATACAGGGAGATTCGGCGAGGTATGAATTAACGCAGTTACCCATCAAACAAGGAACGGCAATAACTGAAGGTGCGTTTATGGAAATAGTAAAGCATACAATGGACAATGGTGCCAGTTTTATCAGGGTGATAAAAGTTTATCCTGCAAAAATGTACCGGACCTTTGATGAAGCCCGCAGTATGGTGATCAATAAATACCAGGAACAGCTGGAAGAAAACTGGATGAAAGAATTATTGGCAAAGTACCCCGTAAAAATAAATTCGACCGTATTTCAGTCTTTATTGAAATAGATTCTCTTTTGTTGGTAAGGGCTGTCCTGAAAAGGGCAGCTTTTTTTATGTGGTGATGGTTAAAAAATTAAAATGCGGTAACATTGTGTTACCAAACTGGAAAAAAAACCAAGCCATGAACTTAAAAAATGCCAGTGTATTAGTAGTAGATGATGATACGGACGTGCTCACAGCCGTAAAGATGCTGCTGAAAACAGAGGTAAAAGATGTAACCACGGAAAAAAATCCGGAAAATATCCGTGCCCTTTTTGCTGAAAAAAAATTCGACCTGATGCTGCTCGATATGAATTTTAACAGCAGCATTAATACCGGGAACGAGGGAATCTTTTGGTTAAAAAAGGTAAAAGAGATCAATAAAGATATTGCGGTCATCATGATCACTGCTTATGGCGATATTGACCTGGCCGTTCGTTCAGTAAAAGAAGGTGCTACCGATTTTATAGTGAAGCCCTGGCACAATGAACGGCTGGTAAGCACCATTACAGAAATTTTAAAAAAGAAATCAGGTGGCGGCAGTGCTGCCAAAGCTTCGCCGGACTCAGTGATAGGAACACAACTGCTGGGTAACAGTGATGTAATGCAGGAGATCTTTTACAAAATTGAAAAGATTGGACCAACAGATGCCAATGTATTGATCCTGGGCGAAAACGGAACCGGTAAAGAACTGGTGGCGCAGGCCATACATCAAAAATCGGTGAGAGCAAAAAATGCTTTTGTAAAAGTGGATGTTGGAGCATTAACAGAATCCTTATTTGAAAGCGAACTCTTTGGTCATAAAAAAGGAGCTTTTACCGACGCCCGTGAAGACCGTGCAGGCCGGTTTGAATCAGCCAATGGCGGCACTTTGTTCCTGGATGAAATAGGCAATATCACTTTACAACAGCAGGCCAAACTGTTATCCGTTTTACAAAACCGCAAGATCATGCGGCTCGGCAGTAATGACCTGATCCCGATCGATATCCGGCTGGTATGTGCCACCAACCTGCCGCTGCATGAACTAGCCAACGAAAGTAAATTCAGGAAAGACCTGATCTACCGCATCAATACCGTTGAGATAACACTACCGCCCTTGCGTAAACGAAAAGAGGATATTCTAATGCTGGCGAATCATTTTGCAAAAATATACGCCGAAAAATATATTAAACCAGTACCTGAATTTGATGCTGCCTGTAAAGACAAATTATTGCAGTACCAGTACCCTGGTAACGTGAGGGAGCTTCAGTATTGTATTGAAAGGGCTGTGATCATGACGGAAGGCGATGAACTGAAAGCTGGTGATATTATCTTTTCGCCGCTGGAATCAGCCCGGGCAGTAAGCGAAGAAGAAGGGGATATGAAGCTGAGCAATCTTGAAAAAAATACCATCTTAAAAGTGATAGAAAAACATGGTGGTAATATTTCAAGGGCGGCAAAAGAACTGGGCATAACCAGGACGGCACTGTACAGGAGGCTGAGTAAGTATGAGATATAAAGCCTCCCCCTCCCGATAGACATCGGGACCAAAGGAGGGGCTTAAAGGCAAGAGTTCAAAAATTTTGATATATAGAGAATGGTTAAGAGTGACTGCATGATTGGTGATTAAAGAGAAAATGATAAAATGCTTAATTACGGAAGTTAAATAATAAAATAAATGCACGGCCTCCCTCTCTTTTGGAGAGGGACCGAGGGTGAGGCTGCTATGAAATTCAAACGCTTTGAAGTTGCGCTTTCCATCAGGATCGCTTTGTTGCTGCTTTTATTAAGCGGTGTGGCATTCCTGTTGACACATGGATATCCTTCTATTGGTATCATTTGCTGTGTGTTAATCGCTGTCCAGGTATTTGATCTTTTTAAATTCACCAACAAAAGCAATGAGGAACTGCAGCAGTTTGTTGAGAGTGTGCATTATCGTGATTTCTCCAGGCGCTTTGATGAAAAAAACGCCTCCACTGCCCTGCTGCCCATGCGGAAAGGTTTTAACGAGATCAACACCACTTTTAAAAGCATTACCAAAGAAAAAGAAACACAATATGTTTACCTGCAAAAATTATTAGAGCTGGTGGATACCGGTATTCTTTCTTATGAGCATGAAACCGGTGTGGTAATGTGGATGAATGAAGCACTCAAACAAATGCTGCAGGTGCCCTATATTAAAACCATACAGGCTTTGGAGCGCCGTAGTAATGTGATGTACACTGAAATCATTTCACTGGCACCCGGTGAAAAGAAAGTGGTGACTTTGAAAGGAGACAAGTCTTCTATGAAAGTGCTGCTGAGTGCCACGGCCTTTCAAACAGATGACAAAAAATACAAACTTATAGCTTTTCAAAACATCAATGAAGCGCTGGAAGAAACAGAATCCAAAGCCTGGGCAAAACTTTTGAACGTAATGACGCATGAGATCATGAATTCGGTAGCGCCCATCTCCTCCCTTGCCGATACGCTGAAAAACAGGCTACAGGCTGCCGTTAGTGAGCTCGAGAAAAGTGGCCCGATAGATGACCTGGAAGTTGGTATCGAAACCATCAAGCGCCGCAGCGAGGGTTTATTGAAATTTGCAGAAACTTACCGTAACCTGAACAAGATCACCCGGCTGTCACTGGAGAAAGTGTATGTACGGGATCTGTTTGAAACACTCCACAACCTGATGGAGCCCACTTTCGAAAAGAAACATATCGAACTGGATATTATTTTAAAAGATCCCGACCTGATGGTGCAGGCAGATGTGAACCTGATAGAACAGGTACTCATTAATCTGGTGATCAATGCCGCTGATGCAGTCAAAGACAGGCCAGCACCCACCATACAGTTATCAGCCTATATTACACCTCAAAATAAGATAGTGATAAAGATCGCTGATAATGGCGTAGGCATGCCGGAAGAGATAATGGAAAAAATATTCATCCCCTTCTTCAGCACCAGGAAAACCGGCAGTGGTATCGGCCTGAGTTTATGTAAGCAAATTATGATGCTGCACAAAGGAACCATACAAGTACAGAGTAAGGAAGGTGAAGGAACAGCTTTTTTACTGCAGTTTTAAATTTCTTTTTCAACGGCGCTTTCAATGATGGGCTCCTCGTCATTGATGTTTTCTATTTTCGGTCTGCCATACAGTATGGACCCTGTCATCATAATGATACTGGTAAC
>JAKQJG010000158.1 GCA_029561305.1 Bacteroidota bacterium
ATTTTTTCCCGTGCTATTTAATGTACGCAGTACCCTGCCATGAAAATACCAGCGGGTTTTTTGAGAGTAGGCCAGCCTGCTGGTAGATTTTTTTAATTCTTTTTGCAGCTTCACCCACTCTTCAATTTCCGGAACATATAATTCTGCATTGGGCTCAGCCGATAAAGTAAATCCATGCCGGAACATTTCTTCTTCCCGTTCAAACCTGCAGGCGAGTAAACCGGTGAATTCAAAATCATCGAGCAATTCGGCCATTTTAAACACAGCCCGGATATGTTTAAAATAATTGGGCTTAAAGGGAATAGTCTCCAATACTTTCTTAACTCCCTTCCGCATCCATCTTTTTTCCGTAGACAGAAGAAAGAGATCTTCCAGCCAATTATAATTTGGTTGCTGTTGTACAATTCGTTCCTGCAGTAATGCTTCAAATGAACTGGCGGCACCAGATTCAATTATAGGTTTAAAAACTTCGGGCAACCTGTTGATATAATACTGCAGGTGGGTTTCTTTTTCAATACCTGCCAGGTTTTTCACCAGGCCAGCGCCTGCCAGTTTTGCGATGGCCGGAATATGATGTGCAGTATGAATTTGTTGTAATACCGCCGTATCCACCTCACAACGTATCAACGACCATGCACAACAATACTGATGCAGATGATCTCCTTTAAATAATTGTATGATATAGGGTGCCGCTTCCTTGATCTTGTATTCTCCTGCCTTCCAGATTACCCTGGATAATTTCCATGGAAATTTTTGATTGGCCGATGCACCGCTTACCGCATTGTGCAACCGCTGCAATATGGCCTTGTTCCGGCCTGCGGGCCATAAAGACCAATCCTTATTTAAAACAAGGTTGAAACTGTCTAAAGAAAACGAAGCTGCAGTACGTGGAATAAGTGATTCTCCGGAGGGAGATGTGGTGTAGCCTTTGTTTATTTTTTCAGCCTCAATTGCCAGGAAGATCTTTTCTGCCTCGTTTAACAAAACTGGAACGGGTGTTTTACTTCCTTCTTTTAGCTGGGCTCCACGGCGGCCATAACGAAAGTTGACAACGTATTTATCGTTGCCCACATCACAGAGATCGATCTCATACACTTTATCTGAATTGCCTTCGGTAAAATATAGAAAAGACTGCTGAACAAGCCGCATGGGTTAAAATTGATTGAAAAGGGAAGTTAAAGCAAAAACGAATTGCAAGTATTCAGTACTTCAAATTTTTTCCTGTAATTACTAATCCCTGTTTCTACCCATTTCGCCCGGGTATAATTTTTTTACCTCCACGCTTTGCCAGTATTGCTTGCTGTTAATATCCATGATACTGAGCTTGCCTGTAAAAGCTGCGCCAGTATCTACATTCCATACATTACAACCCTGCATGGGCACTTCCATATTATAATACAGGGTAGGGGTGTGGCCAATATAGATTTCCTCAAACAGTTTAAGCCGTTTGGGATACAAAAGTGAATCCCTTTCTATTCTCTTATCCATGGTAATGGCCATTTCCCAAAGCGTTCTGTCCCAGCTGAAATTAGAGGAATGAAATTCTTTTTGCGGCCCGTGCATGGAAGTAAAACCGGCATGAATAAACAGCCGGTTGTTTTTATCAATATGATAATAAGGCATGCGCTCAAAAAACTGCAGGTGCGTTTGTTTTGTTTCCAGGGAAAGGGTTGAATAACTACTTACCGTTGGCTCGCCACCATGAAAAAGCCAGGTACTATCGGCATAGCCTGTACGCAACCAGTCTTCACACCACACATCGTGGTTGCCTTTTATAAAAATGCATTGCTGCTGTAGCGAAAGCTGCATCACAAATTCCACCACGGCAGCACTTTCACTCCAGCCATCCACATAATCGCCTAAGAAAATCAGCGTATCGCTGCTGGCAACGGCTGCTTTATCCAATACCTGTTGCAATGCTTTTAAGCCGCCGTGAATATCGCCTATGACGAGTGTTCTTTGCATGTTGAAATATATTGAGCCGGCACAAAAGTAGCAAGATGATCTTTACACATAGACCCAAAAAAACTCCCCGGTTTTACTCTGGTAACTTTTACCCACTTTTTTGCTATCGCCTGCACTGGAGAGGTGATCTGATTTTTGCTTGTATTCCTTTTTCAAAATGCCCCGGCCCGTTAGCAAAGGGTGTAAACCGAAATAAATGCATGATCCGCCTCCAAACCGGCAGCTGGCAGATTTTGATTGAAAAGAAATAAGAAAAAGCCTATAAGTTTGCACCCCACCATTCAACCCGGGCTGATATTGTGGGCATTTATTGTACCAAATCGATTGAAAGAAACAGAAGCGGATGTCGTATATACTCTCTCTTAAAGAGCTGATCAATACATTTAACTGGGCAAAAGAACTGCTGGTGGAAATGTTTGAAAAGCGTAAATCGTTCCTATTTAAATATGACGATGCGGCAGCCCTGTTACCCGAAGACAAGATAGAGGTCCTGATCAGCAAACATATCCTGCGCCGCAACGGGCCGTATATTGAAATAGACGACCAGTTTCAGCAGTTCTTTGAGCAGGTGCTGGAAGTAAATGAAGAGATCAATACTTCTTATATTCATGAAAACATTCAGCAGGTAAAGCAGTACATTAATTTTTATTTACAGGAAAACAACGAACACCGCCGCTATAGTTATCTCAAGCAAATAAAAGCGTCGCTGCGTAAGATCGGCCGCATCACTTTACGCAATGTGATAGACCTGAACCGCAATATTGAAAATGCGTTTAAAACAGAACCCAACTACGCCATTAAAATTGCGAAGCTGGAAGCTTTTGATGAAAAAAGAAGAACGGTGTACCAGCTGATAGAGCAAACCGATCACCTGGTTACCGGCGAAGAGATCACTTTTTTTACTACAGCGCTGGATGAGGAACTAAAACAGGTGGTAACATTACTTCGTGGTCAGCTCACCGAAAGCAGGCATAACCTGATTGAAACACAGAAACAGATCATTGAATACCTGAACCAGGTAAAACACCAGAGCCGCATACAGGAAAAGATCAAACAGGTGAAATATTTAAAGGATCAGTTTGAGCTGAAAGCAAAAACAAATATTGCTTACCTGTTACAGCAACGCAACGATGTGCTGTTTGAAAGCAGGCCTGCTTATCCATTAAAATTATCGCTTGATTTTTTACATACAGATGAAGGAAGGCTGCATATTGAAAGAGTAGCTGCAAAACAACAACAGTCCAAAAAGCCAACCCTGCTGGTGGCGGAAAGCATTGCCAGTAAAGACCTGTTGCCGCAAACGGAAGAAGAGATCTTTATTGACCTGGAGGAAATGAAAAGAGGATTTACTGCTTCCAGTCATCACCTGCACAATTTTATCATGCAATACAAATATCCAAGAGCGGTGAGCTATGAAGAAAAGATCACCATCTTTTGCCAGATGGTTTCCATGTACGAACAGGAATTGAACATACAGGAAGTTTTTCAAACAGATGAAAAAGTTGAATATGCCATGGTAACAGGGAAGTAATGTGCTAATTTGATGATGTGCTGATGGTTGTATGTTCAGGCTGTATTGGGAATTTGCAACCGGTTTTAATTTGCAAAGATTTTGAGATGGTCTTGTAAAATGATTTGAAATTAAAAGAAACAAAACATGAGTAGTCAGAATAAATATACCGCCGACATATTTGATATGCTCAGCAAGGGCAAGTTTATTTGCAGTAACAGTGTGGAGGACAGCAGCCGGAGGCTGTACAACGTGGTGGATGAAAGTTTTGATGAACTCTACAACTATTTTATGGCCATAGGTTTTGTGCTGGAAAGAGGTGACGAATATTTTTATTTTTCAAGAAACGAAGTAAGGGCGCAACTCGAAAATAAAATTGAACAGGCCTACCGCTGGATCGATGTAGTGGATTTTTTTATGGCCTTCAACAGCAGCTTTGCACCCGGCTTTCGGTTTACCGCCAGCGATGTGGCACAACAGGTAAAAGTAGATGCCAGCCTTAAGGACAAACTGGAAATAATGAAACGCCTTACCGGTGATGGTAAATATGACGAACGCATCAGTAATTTAATTGAAAAGCAACTTTGTACACCGGGATTTGCCGAGCTGGAAAATGAACTGACAAACGAATACAAAGTGCTGGCCTCTTTCAATTATATCAAACAATTAATCGTAAGCATTCAAATACAAGAAGAAGCAGCGCATGAGATCCCTGAATAAAATTGTTTTTATCAATAGTGCCACTATTCAATATGCCGAAGTGATGGTGGATGGCAATGTGCATTTGATCGGTACGCAGGGCGTGGGCAAAAGCACCTTGCTGCGTGCTGTATTGTTTTTCTACAATGCAGATACCTTAAAGCTGGGTATATCAAAGGAGAAAAAAAGTTTTGCAGAATACTATTTCCCTTTTCAGAATTCCTTTCTCATTTACGAGGTACAGAGAGAAACCGGGCCTTTTTGCATTGTGGCTTTTAAAAGCCAGGGCAAGGTGTGCTTTCGCTTTTTGGATACTGCTTACAACCGGGATCATTTTGTAAGTGCCAGTGGCCATGCTTTTGAAAAATGGGAAGACAACCGGCAGGTACTGGATGCACAACGCATAGATCACAGTCGTAAAATAGACCGTTACGAAGAATACCGGGATATTTTATATGGCAACAATGAAACCGGCAAAAAAGATTTTACAAAGTATGCCTTGCTGCAAAGCAAGCAATACCAGAATATTCCACGTACCATTCAAAACGTTTTTTTAAACAGCAAGCTCGAAGCAGAGTTTATTAAGCAAACTATCATCATGTCTTTGAATGAAGAAGACATCAGCATCGACCTGCAGAGCTATACACATCATTTAAAAAACTTTGAAGCACAGCTCAACGATATTCATTTATACAAGCAGCCGCATATTATTAAACAAGCAGAGAATGTTGTAAAAAATCACCTGGCCATCAAACACCTCGAAAGCGAAAAGAATAATTATTCGTTGCAACTGGCATGGTCTGCCGCCAATATGCAACGAAGCATTCCCAAACTGCATGATAAAAAAGAAAAGAAAACAGCAGAAAAAAATGAAATAATAGAAAAAGGAGAAGCCGCTGAAAGCCGTTTTAGAAATAAAGCAGATAAAATAAAAGGAGAGATAAGCGTACTGGAAAGTGATATCAAAAAAGCCAAAGAAAAAGCAGACTACTACAGCCGGCAGGGCATTGATACCATTATAGAAAGAGTCAACAGGAAAAAAGAACAGGAAACGGAGCTGCAAAAAATAACCAGGGAAAAAGCGCTGCTAACTACACAGTTTGCCGAGGTGACACAGAAGTATGATAGTCTGTTGCAGGCGCTGGCTCAATCTGCCACCGCTTTTGAGCAGGATAAAAAAGAAGAGCTGATCAACCTGCGGGAAAAAGCCGCCGCTGATAAAGAAGAGGCCAGGATTTTATTGGAAAAAGCTTTGGCAGAAACAAGACAGCACAATACACTGGGAATTCAGCAGGCCAAACAAAATGCAGAACATCAGCAACAGGTACTGGAGAAAGAAAGATTGAGAAGGGCCACCATCACTCACCAGCGCTTTTATGAAAAAGAATTGCAGGATGCAAAAGAAAGCGTGAGAGAATACCAGGGATCCATCCAGCAAACTACAATGGAACTGGAGCATTTAAAAAACAGCCAAACCACATTACAAAAACAATGGGAGATAGATGAAACTGCCACCAGGCAGGCAACAGAAAGGGAACAGGAAAAATTGCAGGCCAGCATCCTTCAATACCAGCAACAGGTAAACGACATTGCACAAAAACTGGAAAACAATGAAGCTGCTCTGTACGGTTGGCTCAATAAAAACAAACCCGGCTGGGAAGAAACCATTGGTAAAGTTGCCAATGAACAATTATTGTTCAGTGATGCTTTATCGCCACAATTAAAAAAAGAAAACAATGGTTTGTTTGGAGTGGAACTGGATCTTTCTGATATGCCGGTGCAGGTGAAAACACTGGCAGAATACAGTGCTGAATTAACACAGGCTGAAAAAACAATTGACTCAGCGCAAAAACAATTGACCAAACTGCAGTCTGATGAAATCACCAAACAGGAAAAATTAAAAAAGAAATACCAGCCGCTGATAAAAGATGCAAAAGACAGCCAGCTTGAAAAACAATACAAACTGGAGCAGGATCATTTGCAATGGCAACAGGCACAACTGCTGCAAAAAGACTTTGAAGTAAAAGCTGTTACAGCCCGCCAGGAAGCATTGGCAACCATTGACACCGCATTAGCCGCGGCCAGCGAAGCGCTTGCGCAGGCCCAACAAAATCTGCAGCAAACAGAAGATGAACTCAACAAGCAACTGAAATCAAAAGACAGGGAGCATACAAAGAAAATTGCGTCGATAGATGTTCAGTTGAGCCAGGCATCCGCACAAATACAGGATGCTGTAAAAAATTACCAACTGGGCTTAAAACAACAGGAACAGGAGTTGCTAAAACGCCAGCAGGAAGAATTGTCGGGCAAAGGTGCAGATACAAAACGTATTGCACTGCTCGATGAAAAAATGAATTCCGTACTGGCTGAATTAAAATTTATTGAAGAAAGGCGTGACCTGGTGGCCGAATACAAAAAAGATAAAAAGGAACTGATAGATAAAGCAGATCATTTTAAAACCAGCAAGGCCAATCTTGAAAAACTATACCAGCTGGAAGAGGACAAGTATAAACTGCAAAAAGAAAAGATAACAGCAGACATAAAAGAAACAGATGTTTACCTGAACCAATTACAACAGGAATTACTCAGGCTGGAAGAGGACAACAAAGCACTGATCCGTTTTCATCAAACAGAAGCATATCTTTCTTTACCATCTGCTTACACCGAAGAAAAAGAAACGTATAAAAATGACAAGACCTGTGTGTTTTTAATTGAAAAACTCAACAGTTGTTTTTACACCGCTGCCAGGAGGCTGGATGATCTGAAAGAAGCTGCCACCAGGTTCCTCGATAATTTTTCTGATAATAACATTTTTAATTTTACCAAAACACTCACCGATAAACACAGTCACCAGGCCTTTGCAGAAGACCTGAATGAGTTTATTCAAAACAGTAAAATTGAAGAGTATGAAAAAAGGGTGAACGAGCGCTTTGCAAATGTGATAAAATTAGTGGGCAAAGAAACCGGCGACCTGATGAGCAAGGCGGGTGACATACAAAAAGTGATCAGCAGCATCAATAAGGATTTTGATAATAAGAATTTTGTAGGCGCTATCCGGAAAATTGAATTAAGGATCGATACCAGCGCCAACAAAGTAGTGCAGTTACTGATACAAATAAAAACATATAATGATGAGCACGCTTTTGATATTGGTGGGTTGAACCTGTTCTCCTCTGCAGACCAGGAAAGCAAGAATAAAAAAGCAGTTGAATTATTAAAGCAGCTCAGCAAAGCCATCAGCGAATACAGGAAGGATATCATTGCTTTATCTGACTCATTTGAATTGAAGTTCAGGATTGAAGAAAACCAGAATGATACTGGCTGGGTGGAGAAACTATCCAATGTAGGCAGCGAGGGCACTGATGTATTAGTTAAAGCAATGATCAACATCATGCTGCTGAATGTATTTAAAGATGGTGCCAGCAAGCGTTTTAAAGATTTCAGGCTGCATTGTATGATGGATGAGATTGGTAAACTGCATCCTAATAATATCAGGGGGATTTTGCAATTTGCCAACGACAGGAATATCCTGTTGATCAACGGTTCACCAACGGAAACCAATGCACTCAACTATAAACATATTTACAAGCTGGAAAAAGACGACAAGCGGAATACGAGAATTAAAAGAATTATCACGCAGTTGACACCTGCATAATAAAATAAAAACAACGTTGCAGCCACCAATTTCTTAAGTCTGTATTATCGTCCGGCCCCAAAGGCTCTGCCCGACGGTATCTGTAGCAAAAATTCGTGTTCATTCGTGAAATTCGTGGCTTACTTTTTATCTGTGTAAATCTGTGTAATCTGTAGCAAAAATGAAACTGCCTTTACATATCGCCAAAAAGTTACTGCAACTGTTGCTGCATGATGAAAGCATTGCATCCAGTACCATGCAGCACCCCTGTGTAACAAAAATGCTGGAAGACGGACTCCTTCAAAAGAAACAGGTTGGAAAAACTAAAGCACTGTTATTTATTCCGGCCAAAGAAAATGCTGCGGCTTATTTGGCCAATCATTTTGGTATCAATAACCTGGAGGAGTATATCAATGTTTTAGAAAGTGAGGAACAAAGCAGGGCGATCAATATCATCGTATCGGGTAATTCCAAACTACAGCCTGTAAGAACCTTTACAGGTTTTTTAGTGAATAGCTACCAGGGTATTCATGCGACAATAAATGATAAACCCATTTGCATTCACCCTGCGCCGGGAACCTATACTTTCATACACGATATTGACAATTTTATTCCCGATCAATCAGTCAGCATTGTGGGTATTGAAAACCCTGAAAATTTCCGGCAGATAGAAAAACACCGTCTCTTGTTTACAGGAATACAACCACTATTCGTCAGCCGATATCCACAAAGTAAGGATCTTATCAAATGGCTTTCTTCCATCCCCAATAATTACCTGCACTTTGGCGATCTTGATTTTGCCGGCATTGAAATTTATGAAACCGCCTTTAAAAAGCAATTAGGTAAAAGAGCATCGTTCTTTGTTCCGGAAAATATCGAACAGCTGTTGCAAAAATTTGGAAACCGGGATCTGTTTAACAGGCAATACAACCCGGGCAAAGAATACGGCAATAATGCAGAGCCATCGGTACGGCTGCTGGTAGCCCTGTTGCTGAAATATAAAAAAGTGCTGGAACAGGAAATTTTTAACTCTGAAATACCGGCTTTGTAACCTTCTTGAAATTAGTAATCCTGGTTTTATTTCAACCGAATTTTTATACAAACAGCTTTTCACATCAAAAATCTTCTTTTGCTAATTTTTCCTTTTTTTGAAAAAGCGCTGCTGCAATTGTTGTTTTTACTTACTTTTGCCATCCGTTATTAGAAAAATAACAGGGCCTATAGCTCAGTTGGTTAGAGCACCTGACTCATAATCAGGTGGTCCCTGGTTCGAGCCCAGGTGGGCCCACCAAATTTGCCCGATGTATGTCGGGCTTTTTTATAAGGATAATAAAAGCTCATTTAACCTTTTATTAACCCCATACCAAAATATTTTTGCCGCTTAACAACGCATTATGAAGAAAATCATTTTTACTGCTTTGGCCTTTGCCTGTTCTTTAGCTGTATTTGCCCAACCCAAAAAAGACTGGAAAAAAGAGATCATCGACAGACCAAGCGACCATATCCTGCTGCAACTTACCAGCGACCGGTGGAGTGGTGTGCCAGACAGCATCAGCAGCCATATGGGTGGTTTATCAAGAGGACTTGGCATATCCTTTATGTTTGACAAGCCTTTTAAAACAGACCCTCACTGGAGTATAGCTTTCGGTGTTGGTATTAACGGCAGCAGTATGTTCTTTAAACGTATGTCTGTTGATATTGATGCCACCGGTACAGGCAAACTTCCATTTACGAACCTCGACAGTGCTGACCGCTTTAAAAAATACAAACTGGTAACCGCCTACCTTGAAGTTCCGGTGGAATTACGTTATACATTTAGTCCGCAAAAAGAAAACAGAAGCTGGAAAGCTGCCCTGGGACTGAAAATAGGCACCCTTATCAATGCACATACAAAGGGAAAAAATCTGCAGGATAAAAATGACAATACCATCAATTCTTACACCGAAAAAGTAAGTAAAAAATCTTTTTTCAACAGCAGCCGCGTGGTGGCTACTGCAAGAATAGGTATCGGTCATTTTACACTCGTTGGAAACTACGCTGTATCTTCTTTATTAAAAGATGGAACAGGACCAACCATACGGCCATACCAAATAGGGCTTTGTATAAGCGGATTGTAATTACAATTACCATATTGGAAATATCATTCGTCCCGGCCGTAAGAGCCGGGATTTTGTTTTGTAAAAAGCTACCTTTGCGCCTCCCGAAGCTATCGGCACCACACTATGAGCGACGAAATAAAACACGAATGTGGCCTGGCCTTCATTCGCCTTCGCAAAAATTTCAGCTATTACCAACAGAAATACGGCACCGTAATGTATGGTCTCAACAAGCTCTACCTGTTGATGGAAAAACAGCACAATCGTGGACAGGACGGCGCTGGTATTGCCACCATCAAACTCAATGTAGAACCAGGTTATCCATTTTTGCACCGTCTCCGCAGCAGTGCACCCCAGCCAATAGCACATCTCTTTTCACAGATTGGTAATGAGATTGATGAAATAGAAAAATACCAGCCCGATATTAAAAATCACCCAGGCCTGATGAAAGGTCATGTTAATTTTTTAGGGGAGTTATTGCTGGGCCATTTACGCTATGGCACACAGGGAAAAAACAATGTGGAATTTTGCCATCCATTTATAAAAAGAGATACCATACCTGCCAGGAACCTGGCATTGGCAGGAAACTTTAACCTTGTTAATACTGAAGAACTATTCAGCCTGGTCCAAATTGACCCGGGTGTTTTTCAAAAACAAAGCGACCTCGCCGCCATGATGGAAGTGCTGCATCATTTTTTAGTAAAGGCAGATAAAGCGGCTCCGGGCAATTTAGATATTGCCGCTGTTTTAAAACAGGCGGTACCCTTATTTGATGGTGGTTTTAATTTTAGTGGTTTGGTGGGTAACGGCAGTGCTTTTGTAATGAGGGATGCTCATGGCATCAGGCCGTCGTACTATTATATAACTGATGATGTGATAGTGGCTGCCAGCGAAAGAGCCGCTATCAGAACAGCCTTTAATGTAGGTGAAAATGAGGTAAAAGAACTGATGCCGGGCTGTGCATTGATCACTAATGAAGATGGCACTTACACCGTAGAACAAATAGTAGAACCAAAAGAAAGAAGAGCCTGCAGTTTTGAACGCATCTACTTTAGCCGTGGCAGTGATGAAAAAATTTATAAAGAGCGGAATGCCCTTGGTTACTATTTGAGTGAACCCGTATTGAAGGCTGTAAACTACGACCTGAAGAATACTATTTTTTCATTTATCCCCAATACGGCAGAAACTGCTTTTTATGGTTTGATAAAAGGCGCCGACGATTATCTTACCAAGGTAAAGATTGAAAGGATATTAAGCTGGGAGAAAGAATTTGATGAGGAGAAACTAACGGAAATGGTAAGCCGCAAAGTGCGGATTGAGAAGATCGCTATAAAAGATGTAAAGCTCCGGACCTTTATTACAGAAGACAGCAGCCGGAATGAAATGGTGCAGCATGTGTACGACATTACTTATGGTACTGTAAGGCCGGATCAGGATGCGCTGGTGGTGATTGATGACTCTATTGTGCGTGGAACCACATTAAAAGAAAGTATTGTGAGGATGCTGTCGAGGTTAAAACCAACAAGGATCATCGTGGTTTCATCCGCACCACAAATACGCTATCCCGATTGTTATGGAATTGATATGAGTAAGTTGGGGGATTTTGTTGCTTTCAGGGCAGCCATTGAATTGTTAAATGAAAGCGGCCAGGCATCCCTGTTAGATAAGCTGCTGGAAAAATGTAAAGAACTGGAAAGTAAGAATGAACTGCATACAGAGAATATAGTGCGCCAGGTATATAAACCTTTTACCCTGGAACAAATATCAGGTAAAATAGCACAACTCATCACCCCTAAAGAGATCAATATCCCGGTTGATGTGATCTATCAAACCATTGAAACACTCCATTTGGCCTGTCCAACCAATACGGGTGACTGGTATTTTACAGGCAATTACCCTACACCCGGTGGCAACCGTGTATGCAACAAAGCGTTCATGAATTATATGGCCGGAAAAAATGTAAGAGGTTATTAGTTTTTCACATCACTGGCAGGCTTAGCAGGAAGTTTCATAAATTTATATTTCCCAAATTGACAGCATGCAGGACGAAAACAACATAAATGATTACACACCCATTGGTTTAGGAAGCAAAAGGCTCCTGGTGATACGGCATGCAAAAAGCAGTTGGGATATCGGTACGCTCAATGATTTTGAAAGACCCTTGAATGAACGTGGAAAAAGAGATGCTCCTGAAATGGCCGGCAGGCTGAAAGAAAAAAACGTTTTGATAGATGCATTTGTGGCCAGCCCCGCAAAAAGAGCAAAAAAAACTGCTGAGTATTTTATCGAAGTATATGGCCGGAGCAAAGAGGATATCATGTATGTTTCAAAACTCTATCATGCTCCAGCAGAAATATTTTTTGAAGTGGCAGAGAACCTCCCGGAACATTTCAATACCGTCGCAATATTTTCACACAACCCCGGCATTACAGAGTTTGTAAACCTGTTAACAAACAATCTCCGCCTGGATAATATGCCCACTTGCGGAATATTTGCTGTTCGTTTTCAAGGCGCATGGAAAAGCTTTGTCAAAGCAAAAAAGGAATTTATTTTCTTTGATTATCCAAAGAACGGCTGACCTGCCTGTTTTCTCTTGTTTTGTTACAAAGAAAGACACCTGTAAATATCAACGCAGCAGCCAGTAATTTGTAGGTTTCCAGCTGTTCCTTTAAAAAAATCATGGCAATGATTGTTGCAAAAACAGGCTGGATATATATGTAGGCGCCCGCTACCGAAGCACCCAGCACTTTTATTCCGTACACATTAAAAAGGTAAGCGAGGAAAGTACCGCCAATAGTGATGAGGCCAATACAGGTATATTCTGTTGCACCAAAACTGTTCCACTCAATAGCAACAAATTCGTTCCAGCCAAAAGGCAGTACCATCAACAAACCATAAGTAAATACCAGCCTTATCACCTGCACCGGGTTGTATTTTAACATAAGTGGTTTTACCAGAATAAAGTAAAAAGTATAGGATACAGCATTAATCAGTACGAGCAGGTCGCCCAGTAAAACATTCTCGCCCGAACCACTGCCCTGCCTTGCAGTTATCAATACAACTGCGCCACTAACTCCAAGTGCAAGTCCGGCAATTTTGTAGATATTCAGCCGCTCTTTTAATATCCAGGCAGCGATAATGGTAATCAATATGGGTGTTGTCAGCATTAGCAAAACGGCATGAATAGAGTAAGTGAGGGAAAGGCCCTTCAAAAACAGCATTTGGTTGATGGCTATCCCAGTTAAAGCACACAACAAAAACCTGCCGGTGTCCCCTCTGTCAATTTTTTCTTTAGATGGATAAATGAGAAACAGCAGCCAGAATAGCAATACACTTACACCCACCCTTATTACATTCATGCCGAATGGCTGCATAAAGTTGTTGCTGGTAAGGTATTTTACCGCACTCAGGTTGATAGCAAAAAATAAATTTGTACCCAGTAAACCCAAATGGGCTGTCAGCTTTTTATTCACTTGAAATATTGAGTTGCAAAAATCAACGGTTTATAGCGATTCTGCAAATTGCTTTATCACTGATTTATACTGGTTCATGTCCAGTTCCGGCATATCAAAAGGAAAAGCAGCTGCTTGTTCCATGGCTGTTTTCAAATGAAATTTTTCCTGGGGCATTGTAAGGAACATTTTCTGCTGCAACAGGTAATTTGCAAGATATTCCTGCTCAGTTTGCCCTGGTGTAGGTACCAATATGGCCTTCTTGCCAAGTTTTACCATGTCCATGATAGTAGTATAACCGCTCCGGCTGATGACCAGGGCTGACTTTTCGATCGCTTCATTTAATTCGGCTGAAGGAAGATGGTTTTTTATAATGATTTTATTGTTGTGAATGCTGGTCAAAGGCAAGGCTGCCTGGCCGGGTAGTCCCCTCAACAACAAGACCGACCCTTCAAAATCACCCAATTGGTCAAGTAACAGGCTCTCGAAAATGGTCCTTTGTGGCTCTGGTCCGGATATAAGGATGAGCAGGTCAGTTGTTATTTCCGAACCTGGTTTTTTCTCAAATCTTGACAAACAACCCAAAAAACGGTCCGATTGCCGTAATTTTACGGTCATTGATAGCTCTCCAGCCAAGTTTTTTTTTATTCCAAAGTCTGGAATCCAACGTTGGGTATAATTTTTGCTGATATTTGAATGGATTTGTGTTGCTATTTTATCAGATAACTTGTTTCCGGTTTTGACTGATAGTTGATGAGTGATATAGATAGATACGATTGAACGATTAAAAAGCCAAAACCTATTGTCTGAAATTACAGCACTCAAGTGCAGTTCTTTTTTTACCTTATTAAGCCAGCGGTGTTCTCTCAGCAAAGAATATAATACCCCCGGAAATTGAATCAACAGCTTCAGCAGAAACCACCGTTTATTTTTACTGTATTTTATTTTGTAACCAGGTAATGGAACAAATTCCAGTTGCGGAAACTCTTGTTTTAGCAACGACTCAACAGTTCCATCTCCTGCTATGACTATCCTGATTGGATATTTTTGAAGTTCTTTAATGATGGGTACACAACGGGCGGCATGGCCCAGTCCCCAGTCAAGCGGGGCAATCAAAACCGTTTTTTTTAACGGCACTTCATCATTTTTAGAAAATATCATAGCACTTGCGCAATAAAGTACAGTGAAAGTAGTTTAATTTGATAATTCCACTTTTTTATGAAACACTTTTTTAGAATATCCTTACTGTTAATCGTATTAGTATCTGTTATTGCAACAGGTTGCAGCTCCACCAAAAACGGAAACTGCGGCTGCCCCAATAAAAAAGGGCTTGTTGGTTACTAAACAAGGACGGTAATAGAAAATCCACCAAAATGAACAATATCAACCGAGACCTGCTTGTGATGTTTAACCAGGAGTTAATGAGCCCCAAAGCCATTGAAATACAGGTAGAAATGCTGCATGAAATTTTGTTTGACGTAGAACGTACGGATAATCTTGCGGCCGCTCATGAGGTAATTGACCTTAATAAGTACAAAATTTACGTAAAACACGCGTCTGTTAGAGACATCATTAAAGAGCAGGATTTAAAGCCATTTGTTTTTTTAAACTGCCGTAACTGATTTTCAGCCTTCAATAATATTTATGAAAGATGCCCCAGGGCATCTTTTAGTTTTTTAAGCATTTCATCAATTTCTTCTTTTTTGCAGGTTCCCACACTCAGCCTGTACCAACTACTGTCTGGCGAAGCACCAAAAGATGAAAAAGGAACTACCGCCAGTTTTGCCTCATCTAATAAATAGGCCGTAACGTCTGTTTGCTTTGCCAGCTTTTTCCCGTTAGCTGCCTGTTTGCCAACAAGGTTGAGTTGAATAGTAAGGTAAATAGCAGCTTGTGGAGCCACGGCATCAACATCATACCCTTCTTTTTTGAGCTGAATAAACCCTTCATAAATGCTGTTCAGCCTTTCGGATATCTCACTTTTGAAATGGCTAAAATAGGCGTCGATAGCCCCTGTTTGTTTCAAATATTGGGCGGTGGCATGCTGTTCTGCCATCGGGCTCCAGGCACCTACATGGCTATTAATCGCTTTCATTTTTGTGATCAGGTGCGCCGGGCCCATACTCCAGCCAACCCGAACTCCGGTAGCAGCAAAGGCTTTACTGATGCCATCAATAAAGATGGTATATTCCTTCATTTTCGGCCTTAGTGAAACTGGATTGTAGTGTTCCGTTTCTCCAAAAGTGAGTGTCCAGTATATTTGATCGTACAGTAAATACAATTTTTTTTCTTCAGCACCCCGGCCCTCATTTTCAGCAATCACCAGGTCGCAGATTGCCTCCAGTTCTTCTTTTTTAAACGTGGTACCCGTTGGATTTAAAGGGGAGCAAACGGCAATTAATGACGCCCCTTTTATATGTGGCGCAATCTCGGCGGCAGTAGGCATAAAGTTGTTCTCTCTTTTTGCGGCTATCATTATGTGTTGCCCTTCAGTAAAGTGAACATAATGGTTATTGTTCCAGCTAGGTACAGGATAGATCACTTTTTCTCCTTTATCCACAATGGCTCTGTAAGCAGCATATATCAAGGGCCGGCCGCCGGCTGCAATCAGTATCTCATCGGTTTTATAAGCGAGACCTGCCCTTTGCAAAAGAAATTGTGCCACGGCTTCCCTTAATTCTGCAATGCCATCCGCAGGTGGATAGGTTGTATAGTGTTTGTTGAATGCTTCAATTATTTCCGCTTGCAGTTCAGCAGGTATCGGAAACACAGCACTGTCAAAATCCCCAATAGTAAAATTGTAAATTTTGTTGCCCTGTTTTATCTTTTCTTTTATCTCATTACCAAGTTTAACAATTTCAGAACCAATCAAAGTCTCTGCAAGATTGCTCAATCTGTTAGAAGGCATAATGTTATATTTTGATAATACAATTGGTGTTTGCAAATGTAAAGGTTTGCAGGCAAGTCATCCATCTCTTCGATTCTGCAATTACACATAAAAAAAAACCCTCATCAAGTGAGGGAAAATAGTAACTATGGCTTCTTTTCAATTTTTTTTTCTGGCTCCTTTGTCTTTGCTCCCGCCGATCCTCCGGAAAAATCAAGAATTACAGAGTTAATACAATACCGCAATCCGGTTGGCGGCGGGCCATCTTCAAACACATGGCCTAAGTGCCCTTTACATCGGCCACACATTACTTCAGTACGACTCATACCATAAGTGTTATCCGGCGCATAAATGATACTGCCTTTTGTAATCGGTTCAAAAAAACTGGGCCATCCGCAACTGCTTTCAAATTTTCCATCACTTGTAAACAGGGGGTTGCCACAAGCGGCACAGTTGTAAGTACCCACTTCTTTATGTTCCCAGAATTTTCCTGTAAACGCCCTTTCTGTTCCTTTTTCCCGTGCTATATGATATACGTCCTCCGGTAAGGCTTTTTTCCACTCGGCTTCAGTCAGGTTGACTTTTGAAGTATCGCTGTTTGAATACACAGGATTTTTGTCTTTTGTTTCCATACTGTCTTTTTTTATTTGTTTTTGCTGACTGTTGCAACTGCCAATCACAGTTGATAATATTATTAATATGAGCGTTGCTTGTTTCATTTTATGGTATTGACGGTATTTTGTATAAATTCCTTACATAGGGCACCAATATTCGCAAGGATTTTCAATCAAAACTTTAAAATGTTAATGGAAATTTAAAGCCCATCTGCTATATTTGTGTCCTTACCAATAGTAACGGCAATCTATCAAATATGTTCAATTTAATACTTTTTGGCCCCCCCGGCAGTGGTAAAGGTACGCAAAGCGAAAAGCTGATCGCCAAATATGGATTAAAGCACCTGAGCACAGGAGATCTTCTCCGTTCAGAAATAGCACAGCAAACAGCACTTGGTTTAGAGGCAAAAAAAATAATGGATAAAGGACACCTGGTTCCTGATGAAGTGGTGATTGGAATGATCAGTTCTGCTTTGGATGCTAACCCGGATGCTAAAGGTTTTCTGTTTGATGGTTTCCCCCGTACTGCTGCCCAGGCAGAAGCACTGGATAAATTGCTGGATCTGAAAAAGACATCTATTAATGTAATGCTGGCACTGGAAGTAAGTGAAGAGGAACTGGTAAAGCGTTTGCTAAAACGTGGAGAAACCAGCAGCCGCAGCGATGATACCAATGAAGCGGTTATCCGCCAGCGTATTGCTGTTTATCATAGCAAAACCGCAGCGGTGGCAGATTACTATAAAGGCTTTGACAAAGCAGTGTATCTCAAAGGTGAGGGAACAGTTGAAGAGATCTTTGGAAGGATTTGTGGGGAAGTTGATTCAAGATTGTAAAACGGAAATTGAATTTTATTATAAAAGCAGGCTTTTCAGCTTGCTTTTTTATTGTTATAAGGAATCGGTGTTTGCTTTTAGCCACTCAACAATCTGATCAAATTTTTTTTCACCCGTAGAGATTTGAATTACAAAGTCATATAATGCGGTATCAGACGCATTGATCTTAACTCCCTCAATTCGCAATAAAGTTTCCATTAAAACATAGCCGGTTCTTTTATTCCCATCTACAAACGGGTGGTTCATAATAATACTTTCACCAATCGCTGCCGCCTTTTTTCAAAACAGGTTGGATACAAATCAATACCATCATAAGTTTGATACGGTCTGGCAATTGCAGATTCTAATCCAGTCATTTCCCGGATGCCATTTGCTCCACCATGAAGTCTAAGAACTTCAGTATGTATCAATAAAACTTCCTCTTTTGTAATCATTATTACTGTGCTAATTTTTCTAAAACACTGCTCCTTTGTTTCATTATTTCTACAGCATGTGACAGAACGGATAGTTTTACCTTATCATTGCTACTTATACTTTCAAGATAATTAAGTACTTCCTGAATAGTATTTTCATCATGTAATGCCGCCAATTTTTCAAAAGCAAGCGCTTTTTTTTCCAATACACTCATAACTTAATTTTTTATTACCCAAACTTACAAAATCAAATCCACTTGCCCTTTTGTAAGTTTGCTGTTTCAAAATACGATTGCACATGAACAAACTCGGCAACTACATCACGGGCCAATGGATCAATGGTGATGGTGAAGGTCAGCATTTATACAACGCCGTTACGGGCGAAAACATCGCAACAGCTTCCACAAAAGGACTGGATTTTAAAAGCATTATTGAGTACGGCCGTAGTGTTGGTAATCCTGCTTTACGAAAAATGACTTTTCATGAAAGAGGTAATATGCTGAAGGCACTGGCCATACACTTAAGAAATCATCTGGATAAATTTTACAGCGTGTCATACCAGACAGGTGCCACCAAAGCAGACAGCTGGGTGGATATTGAAGGCGGCATCGGTAATTTATTTGCCAATGCTTCGCTAAGAAGAAAATTTCCTGATGATGTGATCTGTATTGACGGTGAAAGCCATAACCTCAGTAAGAACAATACGTTCATGGGGCTGCACATACTTTCTCCAAAAGAAGGTGTTGCTGTACATATCAATGCATTCAACTTTCCTGTTTGGGGTATGCTGGAGAAAATTGCAGTCAACTTACTGGCAGGCATGCCCGCAATTGTAAAGCCGGCAACAGTTACTTCGTATATGACCGAAGTGGTAGTGAGGGAGATCATTGCATCCGGAATTTTACCTGAAGGGGCATTGCAGTTATTGTGTGGCAGCGCAGGTGACCTGCTGGATCATGTAAACAGCCAGGATGTGGTAACCTTCACCGGTAGTGCCAGCACGGGTTTACTCCTGAAGTCAAATAAAAACATACTGGCAGAGAATGTTCCCTTTACGATGGAAGCAGATAGTTTGAACTGTATTGTATTAGGCAACGATGTAACGCCGGATACACCTGAGTGGGATGTTTTTATAAAAGAGATCAGAAAAGAAATGACATTAAAAGCCGGGCAGCGGTGTACCGGCATCCGCAGGATATTTGTTCCGGAAAATAAAGTGGAGGACGTACAGATTGCATTGGGTAAAGCCTTGTCACAAACTGTGATTGGTAATCCGCTCAATTCCACTGTAAGAATGGGAAGCCTTGCAGGGATGTCTCAGCGAAAGGAAGTAAAAGAACAAGTGCAGAAATTGCTGGCATCATCGCAGATCATTTATGGAAGTTTAGACAGTGTACAGCTTGTGGATGCGGATGCGGAAAAAGGGGCATTTATTTCCCCGGTTTTATTATTGAATGAAAAACCACATGCTGCTTTTGAACCTCACAATATAGAAGCATTTGGACCGGTAAGTACATTGATGCCTTATAATACTATTGATGACGCTATTGCACTCAGCAAGCTTGGGAAAGGAAGCCTGGTTTCTACTATTGTAACCGCCAATGCAACTGAAGCCAGGCAATATATCATTGGCGCTTCCAATCATCATGGCCGTGTGCTGGTACTGAATAATGAATGTGCTAAAGAATCAACTGGTCACGGCTCACCGTTACCGTTATTGGTACATGGCGGTCCGGGCAGGGCAGGGGGCGGAGAAGAAATGGGAGGCATCCGTGGTGTGAAGCATTATTTGCAACGGACCGCACTGCAGGGTTCACCAACGATGCTCACAGCGATTACCAATGTGTACCAGCCCCACGCCAAAGGAAAAGATCCCGGCAAACATCCTTTCAAAAAATATTTTGAAGAACTGCAGGTCGGTGATCAGCTCATCACTGACAAACGAACGATTACTTCGGAAGACATTGACCGCTTTGCAGATTTGAGTGGCGATCATTTTTATGCGCATATCAAAACGACTGATTTCACTGGCACCATGTTTGAACAACAGGTGGCACATGGTTATTTCATTATGAGCCTGGCAGCAGGCCTGTTTGTTGACAGCTATGAAAAAAATCCGGTGCTGCTCAATTATGGTATTGATGAATTGCGTTTTACCAAACCTGTTTATCCTGGTGCTGAAGTATACATCCGGTTTACCTGCAAAGAGAAATTACCTAATGATAAAAGGATCATTGAAAAGCCGGAAGATTTTAAAAGAGGCGATGATATTGATAAGGGAATTGTAAAATGGCTGGTGGAATTTTTAGACGGGGGTGATGAAATTACAGGAATAGCGGTTATCTTAACAATGGTAAAAAGAAAAACTACAAGTTCAGTTGTTTAATTTTATTTTATGGTACATGAAAATAACGGGCACGTTAAAACTGAAACCCATCAGGGCATAACTACAATCGAGTTCTATCATCCTCAAAGCAATTCACTTCCTGCAAAAGTGTTAGAAGATCTGGCACATGAAATTCATTTCGCAGGCACACATGATGAAACAAAAGTGATCATCTTAAAAAGCCCGGGCGAAAAAGCATTTTGCGCCGGCGCATCCTTTGATGAACTGGTGGCCATAAAAAATGAAGCCGAAGGTTTAAAATTCTTCAGTGGTTTTGCGCATGTAATAAATACCATGCGAAAATGCCCTAAGTTTATTATCGCAAGGGTACATGGCAAATGTGTTGGCGGTGGTGTTGGTATCGCTGCTGCAGCAGATTATGCAATAGCTGTTGAAGGTGCAGATATAAAACTGAGTGAACTGGCAGTTGGTATTGGTCCCTTTGTAGTGGGCCCTGCTGTAGAAAGAAAAATTGGTGCCGGTGCATTCAGCGCATTGGCAATTGACGCAGCCTGCTGGCGCAATAGCGAATGGGCAAAGCGAAAAGGCCTTTTTTCGGAGCTTCATATAAATTTAGAAAATATGGATGAAGCGATACAGCGCCTTGCCAATACTTTAGCAAACAGCAGCCCTGAAGCAATGGCAGAAATGAAAAAAATGTTTTGGAAAGGCACAGAGAACTGGGATGATCTGCTGAAGGAAAGGGCCGCCATTAGTGGAAGGCTGGTACTAAGCGATTTTACAAAAGCAGCTATAGAAAAATTTAAAGCTAAAAAAGCATAACACTGTATTTAATTCTCCTCACGTCAAAATATTATCCATGACCTACGAATCCATCATCTCCTTACTTACCCTTATTGCACTGGAAGTAGTGCTGGGTATCGACAATATTGTTTTCATCTCAATACTCTCCTCCCGCCTGCCAGAAAAAGACCAGCCAAAAGCAAGAAGGATCGGCATTTTGCTGGCAATGGTTATGCGTATCGGTTTACTGGCGGTTGTTTCTTTTATCATGAAATTAGATAAAGACCTGTTCCGCCTTTTTAACAATGGCTTCAGCGGAAAGGATCTGATATTGATTGCTGGAGGCTTGTTCCTGTTGTATAAAAGTGTAAAAGAGATACATCATAAAATGGAAGGAGAATCTGAAAGCAGTAAGCCTCAAAAAGCAATATCGTTTGCTGCCGTCATTGGACAAATACTCATCCTTGATATGGTGTTCTCGGTAGACTCCATTATCACTGCTGTGGGGCTGGTAGATGAGTTGTGGATCATGTATGTAGCAGTGGTGGTAACGGTCATCATTATGCTGGTAGCCGCTGGTCCCATTAGCAATTTCGTAAATAAACATCCGGCATTCAAAGTGCTTGCACTTAGTTTCTTAATGCTGATAGGCTTCACGTTATTGGTAGAAGGTTTTGATGTGCATATCCCTAAAGGATATATTTACTTCTCGATGGCTTTTGCGCT
>JAKQJG010000168.1 GCA_029561305.1 Bacteroidota bacterium
CTGTCAACCAGGAGCAAAATACGATCAACACCGTACCGGATTCTGTACCGAAAGTGCTGGTATCACAGGATACAAATATCATAACTACAACCGGGGAAAGGGTGATACTAAGAGATACGGTTCCAACTGTACAGTTAAAAAGTGATGTACCCGTTGATTCCATTGTCAATTTTGCTGAAACGCTTATTGGCATTCCTTATAAATATGCGTCAGCAAACCCGGCAGAAGGCTTCGACTGCTCTGGATTTATTACCTATGTATTCAACCATTTTAATATTGAAGTTCCCAGATCATCCATTGGTTTTACTAATGCAGGTACGCAAGTTTTATTAGCTGAAGCCAAAAGAGGCGACCTGGTTCTGTTTACCGGAACAGACAGTTTGGCAACAGATGTTGGCCATATGGGAATCGTTGTTTCCAATAATAGTGGTCATGTTGAATTTATACACTCAACATCTGGCAAGGCTTACGGAGTTGTTATCACCCCGTTGAATGAATATTACCGGAAAAGATTTGTAAAAGTGGTGAGATGGTAAGCATTGTATTCTACCTGGTTGCAGAATCCAGCCACCTGTAAATTAAAAACTACCTTCGCCCCATATTATTTTCGCTATGACTTTTGATGACCTCAATTTAAACACCGCTTTGCTTTCTGCATTAGACGATCTGGGCTACACTACTCCCACCACCATACAGGAAAAAGTATTTCCCGTGGTAATGTCTGGCAGGGATGTATGCGGTATTGCACAAACAGGTACCGGCAAAACATTTGCCTACCTCCTGCCCTGCCTGCGGCAATGGAAGTTTTCAAAAGATAAATCGCCACAAATATTAATTGTAGTACCCACAAGAGAACTGGTGGCACAGGTGGTGGAAGGCGTAAAAAAACTAACGCCTTATATGAGCCTGGTGGCAACAGGTGTGTATGGCGGCGTAAACATCAACACGCAAAAACTGGAAATAGAAAAAGGGGTGGATGTATTGGTGGCTACTCCCGGCAGGCTCTACGATTTAGCAATGACGGGTGCCTTTAAAACTAAAACTATCAAAAGACTGGTGATAGATGAAATGGATGAAATGCTGAATCTTGGCTTTCGTACCCAAATAAAAAACATACTCGACCTGTTACCTGCTAAAAGACAGAACCTGTTGTTTTCTGCCACCATTACAGAAGAAATTGAAACGCTGATTGAAACTTATTTCAACGACCCGGTAAGAGTGGAAGCTGCACCAACAGGTACACCATTGGAAAATATTTTACAAACTGGTTATAATGTGCCCAACTTCAATACCAAGGTAAACCTGCTCGAACTATTATTAACGGAAGATAAAAGTATGACAAAGGTGCTGGTGTTTGCAGCCACCAAACAATTAGCCGACGACCTGTTTGAAAAATCAGAATCCATCTTCCCCGGCACTGCAGGCGTGATACATTCCAACAAAGAACAAAATCACCGCTTTAATACAGTCAAGCAATTTAAAGACGGAACATACCGCTTTATCATTGCTACTGATATTGTTGCCAGGGGCATTGACGTGTCCGGTGTTACCCATGTTATCAATTTTGATGTGCCTGCTGTACCAGAAAATTATATACACCGTATTGGCCGAACCGGCAGGTATGATAAAAAAGGAATCGCCATCACGTTTATAACCGCCAGGGAAAAACCACTCCAAACAGCTATCGAAACGCTGATGAAATACGAGATCCCCATTTCACCTTTGCCTGCCAACCTTTTAATAAGTGATGTGCTGACAGAAGACGAGAAACCTAAAGTGTATATGAAAATTATACAACCAAAGAAACGTAAGAAAGAAGAAGTGGGGCCAGCCTTTCATGAAAAATCAGCCAAGAACAGCAAGGTCAATTTTATTATAAAAAAGAAAGACCGGATGATGGCGAAGTATGGCAAGCCAATAAAAAGGAGCCGAAAGAAATAGCTGGCTGTGTTATTTCCTGTCGATCATGTTCACATACAAATCCTCCACCCGTTTTCTTGCCCAGGGTGTTTTACGTAAAAAAGTAAGACTCGATTTGATGCTAGGGTTGCTGGTAAAACAATTTATCCTTATCATTTCACCCAGCGCTTCCCAGCCAAAATGAGTGACCAGTTCATTTAATATTGCTTCGAGAGTTTTGCCATGCAAGGGGTCTTTTGATATCATCGGTGGTTTTTACTTATATTATAAACTTTACAATAAAGGGTGTTCATCAGAAGTTAAAACAAGAAAGTGCAATAAGGAGAGTGTGATTTTTCACAAGTCTCCAGAGTGAAAGATAAAGTAATCTATCGTTCCTACGGAACTTGCTGCTTATACCTCTTTTTTACCAACATGCAGTCCCTACGGGACCAATATCCTGCTCTTAACAGTTTAAAAATACAACAACACATTTTTGAAGTTTTACACCCTTTTCAACCAGCCCGTAATACTCATCCTGCTACGATGTGCTTGTGTAACTTCATGCTCCATCTCATCGCTCTTAAAAAATACAGCGGTTTGTGCATGTGGCAGTATTCGTTGCACTTCGTCATTTTGATACAGCAACAATTGCCCGCCATCTTCCTCCACCCAGTCTGTATTCAAATAATTGATCAACGAATATTTCCTGTTGCTGTCGTTTTTAAACTGGTCTTTATGGCGTTTGTAAAAACTACCCTCTTCGTACACAGCGTAATGAAATTCATATCCATTAATGCCGGTATAGCAGGTACTGTTCAACCGATCGATAAAATCCTCAGCCTGTTGTAAAAACTCCTGTTCAAAAATATTAGCATGGGTCTTGTCCATCCAGTAAATCTTATCGCCCCGCATTTTTTGTTGAGCATCTTTCACCATTTCGTTACCAATGCCTGCCGTCTGCATCATATCATCCTTTTGCAGTTGGGCAATATTTTGCTGAAGCCCATTTGACAGGCGTTCACTTAAAAAACCGGTATCAATACCAACATTATTGTCAAGATAACTGTCAATCAGCAGATCGAAAGGATTGTTCATTTTAATTGTTGAGCAGGCAAGGTAGTCTTTGTGATCCGGTAATAGCATCCAGAGAAGTAAGAACTCACTTTATCCTTCATCCATAAAAAAGAGCCCGCAAGAATACAGGCTCTTATATAATACAACTCAAACTAAAAAAAATCAGCGGTGATTACCCGCAGAAAAATATTTATTCATATTCTCCATCAATACCACGATCCGGTGAAGCAGGTCTTTACTTAACGCCTGCTGATCCGTAAATATTTGTTGCGGCCCAGCCAGCAATTGCTCCGGCTTTACACCCAACGCATCCGCAATATCTTCCATCCGGTGCAGTGTTATTTCGGCCAGGTCATTTTCGATCTGGCTTAGCGCCGCTGAAGTGATCCCGATCGTATTGGCCAGTTCCTGTTGCTTTATCCCCTTCAAATCTCTCCACAGGCGTATATGACGGCCAATACGAAGCCGGTATTCGGTTTTTGGTTTTATATATTTTCTCATACTGGTTAACTGCGAAATAGCGGGCGGCTGCATTACGGAACACTAAACTTAAATTTATTATCGCATTACTTAATAATGTTAAGTGCTAAATATTTCAAAAAATAAGGAAGCAGCTCATATTTGCAGCTTACCCAATTCACCAACATGCTTAGCTTGCCTTCAATGCCTGCTATTATTTTGCTGCTGCTTTTTACAGGCTGGGGCAATATTACTATTTGCCAGGCCCAAACAGACAGCACAGAAATGGAGGAAACTGAAGAAGAGGAAATAACGGATACGATAATAAAAGACAAAAAACCGGAATTGTTTACCAGTGGCTTTATTGATATTTTCAATAGCGGGCAGGTTAATGCATCAGCAAGGTTCCTTCGGCTCAATATTGGGGAACCCGGAAAATTCTCAGTGCCATTATCATTTTATTCAGGTGTATCATCCAACAATTTTCAAACCCAGTCTGCACAACCTTTCGACCCAAAATCAAATGCACATCTGATAGTAGATTATATTAATCCGCTGAGTGGCCTGATCAATGTTTCCAGCGAATCCATCATATTTTTTAAGAAAAGCTGCAAAATCACCAAACCCGGTTTTACGTATCAAATTGGTGAACGATTGCTGACCGGCTACCGTACTGTTTATGAAAGTGACGAAGAACATACTGCCGGAACAGAAACGGTAACTCCTGTAAATTTCTTTAATACTTTCGGCAGCCTTGGCCTTTATTTTCAAACAGGTGCCTGGGAAAAAAATAATAAAGAAGACAATGAAGTTGGCCTCTTCTGGCTTAGCCTGCGGTTGATAGCCTGTTATACATCACCTAAACAGATAAAGGCCTTTTTACCCGACGTTGAAACCAGCGGTATTTATACAGGTTATTCTTTTGGCTTTGGGGTGGAAATAAACAGTGTGGTAAATCTAAAAGTGCTGTACTACAAATACATCAAACAGCCGGAGATTGAATATTATCCTTCCATCTACCAGTTTTCTTTCAATTACTGTCTCAAGAATTAAAACAACCCAGCGGGTGATCCTGCATTCCAGGCAGTGAGGCAGCGTCTGTTGGAAAAAGCCTTTACAAGATCCATTTTTAAAGTAAAAAACGACTATTCGGACAGGTTTTACTGTTATTAAAACTGCCTATGCTATTTTTGGGCAAACTGTTTGCATATAAACTGGCAGTTTTGGTAATTTACAAGCGTGAGTTTTAGCCCAAAAAAGATATTAAAGAAAACCTTTGCCTGGTTCCTGCGGGTGCTGGGTATATTGGTATTACTGTTGCTGATTGCCTGGCTGCTGCTTCAAACCCAATGGGGCAAAAATGTAGTGAAAGACCAGGCGGTCAAATACCTGCAAAACAAACTCCAGACAACAGTCGCCATAAAAGGGATCACGATCGAGTGGTTTTCTCACATCAAACTTACCGGTGTGTATGTGGAAGACAGGGAAAAAAGAAAATTATTAAGCGTTGGCGAACTGGATGTGAAATATGATATCAGTGATATTTTCTCCAACAAGCTGGATATTCCTGAAGTAAGTGTGACGCAGTTGGAAGTGAAC
Organism: Bacteroidota bacterium; assembly: GCA_029561305.1. Lineage (GTDB taxonomy): Bacteria > Bacteroidota > Bacteroidia > Chitinophagales > Chitinophagaceae > Ferruginibacter. Next base: position 5,035 of record JAKQJG010000168.1, read on the forward strand.
CTGTTCAGGGCCCGGACAGATTCCAATTTTAATTTTAGTTTTATCCCTGCAGCCTTTTCAACCGCAGGGCAAACAGAAAGCCAGGATACAACCGGCAGTGCTTTTGTGCTGGGACTAGGTAAAGTCTCGCTCAACCAGTTACAATTTTTAATGGATGACGGATATGGTGGACAGTATTACAAAGTTGCGCTGAGTACTTTTAATACAGAAGTGGATGAGTTTGACCTCAACAAAATGCAGTTCCATGTAAAACAGGTGTTTAGTGATTCGCTTAACTGTGGTATCAAGTTGACTTCACCCTATTTAGTGAAACAAGAACAACAAACCAGTGAAACAACAAATTTTTTATTTAGAGCCGACAGTATACAACTGGCCAATAATATTTTTAGTTTTGAAAATCCGGAAACGGACATGCTGGTGCAAACAACTGCCAGTTTGCTGGGTGGAAGTAAACTGAATTATAACCAGGTGAACCTGCATGTAAATGCCCATTACATTACCCTGAGAGAACATACTACCAAAGTGCAAATAAAAACTGCTGTAAAGAATGCCGGCACTGATTCATTAGTTGCAGACAGCACGCTGCCATTTACTTATTTTGTAAACCACCTTGATATCATCAAAAGCAAGGTAGTCTTTGATGATCTTGCTGCACCTGTTTTAAATGGCAGGCAAATGGACTACAGTCATCTTGCTTTTAGCAATATTGATATCCATACCGATAGTACGGGATACGATGGCAGAAAATATTTTTCGACTGTAAAGCAGCTTGGTGCGGAAGAAAAAAGTGGTTTTAATTTACAGCAGTTAAGTACACAGGTACAATATGCAGATTCATTTGTATCACTTAAAAAGATCATTCTTAAAACGCCTTACAACCAGATTCAGGGTGATGCATTTATCTCTTATCCATCTATTGCAGCAATAACTACCCGCCCTGCTGCCACTAACGTAAATCTGTATATTAAAAACAGCAGCCTCCAACTGGATGAACTGCTTTTCTTTAACCCTGCACTAGCTGCCAACGTTTCTTTTAAACCTTTGCTCGGTAAAAAATTTTTACTCAACACCGTTGTTAATGGAACGCTGGAAAAACTATCGATCCCTTCTTTGCTGATGCAGCAGGCAAATACCAAACTACTGGCCAGCGCACTGGTTTATCACCCGATGGATGTAAATAAACTGGCGATCGACCTTACTTTAAAAGAATTTTCCGGCAACAAAAAAGAGCTATTGGCTTTTCTTCCACCTAATACCATACCGGATTCATTTTTGAGTTACATTCCTGAAACTTTCTCCATCGCAGGTTCCTACAAGGGTAAACCGGATGATTTTTTTGCAGATCTGCAGTTAAAAAGTCCGGACGGATTTGTCAGCATTACAGGAACCAGCAAAGACATCACAGATAAGGATAAAGCTGTGTATGACCTTGACATCATAACCGATAATTTAAAATTGGGAAAGCTGATGCAGGATAGCACATTTGGTAACATAACGGTTTCGGCTAAGCTAAAAGGAAAAGGCTATGATATAAAAACAATGAACGCAGCTTATGATATAAAACTGAAACAGGCACGCTATAACAATTATACCTACAACGGCGTATCGCTTACCGGCATTATTGCAAAACAAAAGGTAAGCGCTAAATTAAATTCTACAGACCCCAACCTGCAGCTTACATCAGACACTTATTACGACCTGAGTAATACAGATGGCAGTTTTAAAACAAACACCAGCATTGATAACATCAATCTTACCAAACTTGGTTTTTCAAAAGACACCATAATAATAAAGGGAAGTATCAATGCAGACTTTCCTGAATTTGATACCACCGCTATGACCGGATTTGCCCATATCACCGGGGTGAATATCAAATATCAAAAGAAAAAATACCAGCTGGATACTTTAAAGATCAATGCCACACATGCAGCTGATACGCAATCCCTATCGCTTACAACACCTTTTGCAGACGCTGTTTTAAAAGGTGAATATACGTTTAGCAATATCGGCCCTGCAGTTACTTCTGTCATTAATAAATATTTATATAAAGAAACCGCTGATATCTTTTTTGATCCCCACGTTGCTGCCAGATTAAATATGAATGTGCATATACCAGATAGTTTGGCGGGCATTATGGGCATGACATCTATAAAACCTTTTATAGCCACTGGAGCCATCAACACGGACAGTGCTGAACTTGCTTTTGCAGCGGTGATTCCGGGGATGAAATATGGTACTTATATTATAGATACGGTAACCATTGCTGCCAATAGCGACGACACCAAACATGAATCGCTTTCGTATGTTTTTAAAGTAAACAGGATAACAGCACCATCTTTTATCTTACCTGAATCCGTGACCGGTGGTAAAATAAGCAAGGGCATAATAGATGGCCGGATTGCGCTGCTGGATGATGACAGAGAAACGAGGTACCTGCTGCCCTACACCATCACCAACGATACACTCCTGCCGTATCTGCACATACATGATTCACTCCTGATCAATAAACGGAAGTGGGCAGTTAATGATAGTAACATTATCTATTTATCCGCAGAAAAATTAAAAGGGTCTCAACTAACCATCAGTAATGGAGAAGAATCTTTTGGCATCATTGCAGAAGGCACCGAAGAATCCGGCTTGCCCTTAACTGTACGATTTGACAGGTTTAAATTGCGTAATATTTCTGAGATCGTGGTGGCAGACTCAGCATTGATAAAGGGTGAAACCAATGGAACATTCACCATTACTTCCTTGTCTGATTTCACGTTTACTTCTAACCTGCTGGTAGATTCGCTGGTGATAAAAGAAGTGCCCGCCGGCGACCTGGCCATAAAAGTAAACCAGCAAACAGAAGATAAATTGTCAGTTGATATTTCACTGCAGGGGAATGGCAATGACGTTACACTAAAGGGAACGTATAACCTGGCAGAAAGTAAACCGGCACTTTTCCTCGAAATGAGCCCGTTTAACCTTGAGGTTGCAGAGCCATTGGCCTCATCATACCTGGCAAGTTTAAAAGGTAATATCCTTGGCAGCCTCAACATAAACGGCACACTCGATAAACCGGCAATTATAGGTGCCTTGTTACTCGATAGTATCAAAGCCGTGTACAGGGACTACAATACTTTTATAAGTATTCCATCATCAGGTTTAAGTTTTGAGGACGGGGCAATCAATTTCAGTCCACTTTATTTTACAGACAGTGCTGGTAACAAAGGCGTCATAACGGGCAACGTTTTTACAAGCGACTACCGTGACTATCGTTTTGACCTGAAGATGAAGGCAACCAACTTCACAGTGGTGGGCATAAAAAAATACCCAGACCAGGCTGCCTATGGCCCCACATCAGCAGATGCATTGATCACTATCTCCGGCAATATGAAAACAATTATGCTGGATGGTTCGGTAAATGTAGTGGGCAAATCGAAATTTACCTATATCTATCGTCCGGATGAAATGGCACCTGAAGGTGAAGGACTGATGGAATTTTTTGACCCGGCCCATCCAGACGATACCACGGCCATACAAAAGAAAATAGAAGCCGCCGCGGCTGCCATGCAAATGGCAATGAACATCTATTTAAGAGTACAGCCCGAAGCAACTGTAACCATCATGCTGGATGAAATGACCGGTGATAACCTTACTATTTCTGGTACAGCCAATCTTAACACCACCATGAGTGCCGGCGGACAAATGTATCTGACGGGCAGTTATGTAGTTGACAAAGGAACCTATGATCTTTCTATTGCTTCGCTTATCAGAAAGAAATTTTCAATAGAAAAAGGCAGCACCATTACCTGGACGGGAGATCCTTTAAAAGCAGAAATGGATATAACGGCGATGTATAAGATCAAAACAACCGCGGGAGAACTGGTAACAGACCAGCAAAGTGTAGCTGGTATAGATAAACAACAAATGAATTTTGAAGTATACCTCTTGCTTACGGGAGAACTGTTGAAACCAACAATCGGTTTCCGGATTGACATGGATGAAGCAGACCAGCAACTATTTAACGGTATTGTATACACGAGGATAAAACAGGTAAATTCTATTGAAGCCGAACTGAATAAACAGGTGATGGGGCTGCTGGCCATCAATAATTTTATTGCAGACAATCCGTTCAGCAGTCTTTCTGGCGGGGGACCAAGTTTTCAAACGCAAGCCTATGCTACTGCCGGCCGCCTGCTCACACAGGAACTAACCGAATTGCTTGGGCAGGCAATCAAAGGCGTGGATATTGATTTTGGATTGGATGTGAATGAAAACTACACTTCAGGCAGCGCCCAGCGCAATACCAATTTAAAAGTTGGTATCAGCAAGTCAGTTGCCAATAACAGGCTGCATATTTATGTGGGCAGTTCGTTTGCACTGGAAGGTCAAAACCAGAATGTGGATGCACTTTCGGGCCTGGCCGGTGATGTAACGCTTGAATACCTGCTTACAAAAAACGGCAAGTATCGTATCAAAGCATACCGCATCAATCAAACCGAACTCACCTTCCAGGCTGCGATAGTTAAAACAGGGGTTTCCTTTGTAGTAGTGCTTGAATTTAATAAGATCAAAAGTGTTTTCAAAAAGAGAAAAAATAATAACAACAGGGCAAACAGACAGTGAGATATAAAATAATACATATCAGATTATTGACAAGGTTTACTTCCTTTATACTTCTGCTGACGGTGATAAATGCCTGCAATATCACGAAGAATGTGCCGCCGGATGATAAGTTGTATATGGGCAGCATCGTTACTCCAAAAGGGAAATTAGACAAGGATATAAAAGACCTGCTGGAAAATTCGGTAACCCCCAAACCTAACGCCGGCTTTTTAGGTATTAAGTACCGCCTTCTGTTATACAATCTTATAAAGGAGCCGAAAAAGCCGAAAGGTCTGTTTTATAAAATGAAACATAAATGGGGCGAGGCACCTGTGCTGTTAAGCCAGGTAAGCCCCAGGGCAACCACGGTACGTTTTAACAACCTGCTATTTGGTAATGGCTACTTGCGGCCTGTAGTTTCAAGCCAGATAAATACCAGAAAAACAAACAGGGCAACTATTCAGTACAACGTTGAAGGAGGTGACCGGTACACGCTGGACAGTATTATATTTCCGTCAGACAGTTCTGCCATTTCCCGCCTTATAATGCTGTCATCCCCACAAACACTTTTTAAAAAAGGTGAATATTTTAATTTGGCGGTGATGGCTGCGGAAAGAGAAAGAATTGATCTTTTCCTGAAAACAAAAGGCTATTACTATTTTGTTCCCGATAATCTTATTATAAAAACAGATACCCTTCACCAGGGGAAGGCCCAATTGTATGTTGCTTTAAAACCAGGCCTGTCAAAGGCATCTGTTGAGCCCTGGAGAATCGGCGATATCTATATCTATGGCAACTACACCCTTGAGAGAGACTCAGCCATTACTAAACAAAAAGCACGCAAAGAAAAAAATTACGTAATAGTTGATAAAAGGGATACCTATCGTTCCATCGTATATGATAAAGCCGTGTCATTAAAAACAGGACAAGTGTATAACAGGAACCGGCATGCGCTTTCCATTGAACGGCTGATGAACCTGAATACTTTCCGTTTTGTACGAATGGGCTTTACTGCCAGAAAGGATACTTCACAAACAGACAGTACCAGCACGGATACAGCTAACAATATTCTGGATACTAAAATATACCTTACACCAGCCAGGAAACAAACGGTACGGCTGGAACTTGCCGGAAACAGCAAGTCGAATAATTTTGTGGGTTCTGAATTATCATTGAATTACCGGAACCTGAATCTTTTAAAAGGCGCCGAAATACTGGAAGTAAAAGTAACCGGTGGTTTCGACTGGCAGGTAGGTGGCCGAAGCCAGCTTTCTCCCAATGCGCAAACACTCAATGCAGAAGTAAATTTTTCAATACCGAGGGCGCCCAGTCTTAATAAAAAAAATAATAACCGCCGGGGCAATCCCTACCTGCCAAGAACATTTTTCTCTACATCGCTGGAATACCTGAGAAGACCTGACCTCTACTTACTCCGCTCGAACAGGTTTGCCTTTGGCTTTAACTGGAAAAAAAGAAAAGAAATTGAAAATACTGTGACGCTGCTCAACATCAATGCCATCAATCCAAGTAATATCACGCCCAGGTTTGACAGCATACTTAGTAATGATATTAACTTAAAATCGTCTTTTGAAAGGCAATTGATATTCGGCACCAAATACCAGTTCACTTACAATAATACCTACAGAACAAATCAACAATTCAACATTATATTTAACGGAGGCATCAGTTTTTCCGGGTGGCCGGCAATAGCAATCCGCAAAAATGCAGACACTCCGAATACAAAAAAACTATTCAATATTCCTCTGTCCCAATTTGTAAAAACAGAATTTGATGTAACAGTCTACACACATCTGAACAAAACACTCACCTGGGTAAACAGGCTGGTTGGCGGAGCTGCTATTTCTTTTGGCACCAGTAGTACCGTGCCTTATGCAGAGCAGTTCTTCACTGGTGGCAGCAGCAGCCTGCGGGCTTTCCGTATTCGTACACTGGGCCCCGGTAGTTACCATACCGATCAGCAACAATTTTTAGCAAACGAGTCAGGCGAAATAAAAGCAGAATTCAATTCAGAACTGCGGTATGACCTTGTAAAATATATCAAGCTCGCAGCTTTTATGGACGCCGGTAATATATGGCTAAGAAAAGATGCAGGCGATAAACCCGGAAGCGGCTTCAACGGTGGCCGGGATATGTGGAAAGAACTGGCAGTTGGCGCCGGTATTGGTCTGCGCTTTGATGCCAATGTAATGGTGATACGCTTTGATCTGGCGATGCCCCTGCGTAAACCCTGGTACCCGGATGGAAACCGCTGGGTACTGAATGAGATCGATTTTGGCAACAGTGCCTGGAGAAAAGAAAACCTTATTCTCAATATCGGTATCGGCTACCCTTTTTAGTTAGTTGCAATAAAAAACATGTAGAACAACCAGGCTGCTGTTATCAGCAGTACAGCAATAGTACTGCTTCCCGGAACTTTTAACCGGTAGAACATACTCATCAGCATTCCTATGCTCATCAGCAGTAAACCCAGCCATACCAGGTTGATATACGGAAATACATACGCCTTTAAAGTAACGAAATCAATCATCCTTTCTGATTCCTTGATACCCAGCTGAATTGTCTCTTTTACCGGGTCAACATTTACAAAACGCAGGTAAAGATTCTGTGCATACATCGTATCATCCAGCGGTGTAAGCTTTACACTGTCTTTTCCAGCCTTTACTAAAAACGGATCCTCTCTCTCCACCATTATCACGGGCTCTGCATGATACCTGCTGCTGTCTTTTGCCACCACGGTAATATCAGCTGCCACATGCATCAGCGGGGTGCCGGGGATGATCCTCTTATGGTTCTTATTTGGTCCGTTGTACACCAAATAACCTTTAGAATAAAAAGCAGTGTCACCTTTTTTCAACTCCACTATTTTGTAACTGCCGGTGTCTATATTATTCTCCGGGTTGATGGTGTAAGAAATATAGGTGAATACATCATGTGTAGGATACCTTTTCGTATCAGGATTACTGCTCATGTTGTTGTCCTTCATGATATACACATCCGGTGTAAGCACAAAGGATTCGGTAACAGCTTTGGTTTGTTCATTCTTGCGCTGAAATAGCAAATGAAAAAAACGCCTGTCTTTTTCATGACCTGCACTGTCATTTAAATAAGTAACATGGTAATCCCCCATCCGGGTTGGCAGATGTCTGATCAAATTGATATTCTCCGCAGCATTGTCCTGCTGTTTCGTTAAAGGATCAACGCCCATTGGTATGGCGAAAGCCTTATACCTCTCTTCACTGATGATCTTTTTGTTACCGGAAGAAATGATCATACCGGCAATCATTAGCCCAAAACCAAGGTGGGCCACCGAACCACCCGCTGCTTTTAATTTTCCATTGAGGCCAGTCTTGATATACATTGCATTGGCTGTAACTGCATATATAGTGGCAAACAGTGCCAGGTACAATGCGATTAAAAAACCGGGGCCTTTTTTATCATAATCCACAGGATAAAAAATGGCCAGCGATACAGTAATAAGAGCAGCAATAAATGTAGGCAGCGCTATCTTTCTTAAAAATTCTTTATTACCGGTGTTTTTATATTTGAAGTATTGCGTAACTGCGGTTAATATGCCAATGATAATGGCTACAAGTGCCATCACTTTATTGTAAGCAAACTCAGGATCTTCCGGTAAAGCCAATGGGCCGCCATTAAATTTATTGACAAGCCAGCTTATCCCGGTTGTTTTGTTATATACAGGTATTGAGGTAAGCCCAATTATAAACATAGAGGAAAGAAACAGTACAAGCGCCCCGATAAACATCCAGAATTCCCTGGAAGTAGTAGATTCTTCTTTAATAACAGCTGGTATTTTTTTGTAGTTGAAGAAGAACATACCCAAAGACCCAAGCACAAAAAACCAAAGAAAGGTTCTGAGCAGGTTGGTCATGGCATTGCCCGCTTCTGTAAATGCGTGAACAGAAGTATCCCCTAACACCCCCGTACGGGTAAGATAGGTAGAGTACAAAACAAACAGGAAAGACAGCAAAATAAAAAAGTAACTGGCCCTGAGCGAGTGACCGGTTGCTTTATAGATCACCATGGTATGCAAACCCGCCACCATGATCAGCCAGGGCACAAGTGAAGCGTTTTCTACCGGATCCCATGCCCAGTAACCGCCAAAGCTTAAAGACTCATAGGCCCATTTGCCCCCCATCATAATTCCTACCCCAAGCACACAGGCGCTGAACAAAGCATAAGGGATGGCAGGTTTTACCCAATCGCCAAAACGTTTGCTTTGCATACCGGCATAAGCATACGCAAAAGGCACTATCGTTGACGCAAACCCTAAAAATAAAATAGGAGGGTGAATTACCATCCAATAATTACGTAACAGCACATTTAATCCAACCCCGTCTTTAATAAGATTGAGGTAATCGGGCCGGTTAAAAATAGGGGCATCAATCCCGTTCCTGGTTAATACAAAGGGACTGTTACCGATCTTAACGCCTGATATGTACACCCCCATGATCATCATTGCCAAAAACAGTTGCGCCACACTTACCACTGTCATTACCGGGGCTTCCCACTCCTTGCTTTTACGAATCAAAACAAGACCAAGCACACAATGCCAGATAGACCACAATAAAAAACTGCCCCCCTGGTCTTCCCAGATACAGGCGAGTAAATATTTAAACTCTAATTCCTTAGAAGTGTGTTTGTATGCGTAGAGATATTCGATGTAGTGATTGGAACAAATAATAAAAATGAAGGCAAATACAGCAAAAACCGAAAAACACTGGATGTAAAAATAGATGCGGCTCCATTTTATCCAGGAAGCTTTTTCAACCAGTTCTTTCTTAAACGATGCAGTGCAATAAGCGATGGTGGAAAGCAGGGAACTTATGAATGCCAGCAGTACAAAAAAATGGCCTAACTGGCCTGGGAGTAAGTGTTCACCTTCAAATTTCATTTAATATATTTATGATTGTTTATCGCAGATTAGCTATGAAAAATATGATTGGCATGACTATTAGCCACTACTGTCAGTCTTTTTTGCTTGTTTCCACTTTAAATATTGTCCCCTTGAATTTTGCCCTGCCTTTTTTGTCTATTGCCAATTGCTTGTGGCTTCTTGACAATTTGCCTTATTGCCGATTGCTTATTGACTACTGCCTATCCCCTTCTCCAATTCCTTCTGATCATCTTTATACTTGCTGGGGCATTTCAAAAGAATGTCTTTGCATTCAAACACTTCTCCCTGCATTTTTCCTTTCAGCACCACTCTTTCACTGTGTTCCAGTTCTGCAGGTTTAGTATTGCGGTACACCACTTTGGTTTTGCCACCAAGACTGTCAACGGCGGTAAAAGCAAGGTAATTAGGATTGGTGGCCGGATCGTACTCTATAGGGGACGTTTTATCCAGTTTGGCAATCACGTGTACAAATTTGCCCTGCTTGTTCCTTGCGGAATCAATGGTATCGTAAGTGGAAAAATCAGTTGATAACATCAACAGTGCACCAATAGCAAGTGCAATGGCTACGAGCATTACAATATGTGTTCTTTTCATAAGTTAATTTTACTTGTTTTTTTCAGCCAGCTATTATAAAATCAGTCATTCACAAATATGGGCAGGATACAATTTATTTCATGAAAACTGTTTTGCGATGCAAATTTAGTGCAAATAGGCCTGCTTACTTTGTATAAAATAGAAAATCATGTGTTATAAATTTTAGCCCTTAAATTATACTGGACAGTCAGCGGGTCCACAATGCAGTTAACAACTGTGAAAACTGGTAATTATGTAATCTGCCATTAAGTCTTCAAATAAAAGCTATTAGATACTGGCCACAGCAAACAGTTCAACGGCTTGTTGGTATTTAAAGAAAAAGACTGCTTTCGTAGTGCTAAAATCCGCAAAGCTTATTTGTGCGTAATTTTTAACCAAAAACATACGCTGTTTCTTAATACAAGCGTTTATCTTTGCGTCCGTTTTGCCAAAAACATATTGGCAAATGTTCATTCAAGCTTAGAATATGACAGACCTTTCCAAATTTGATCCCAACAGCGTAGGCAATCCTAACAACAATATTTTTGGCTTGCCTTTTTCAGAAGAAGATGCCCGTTTAGTGATCGTGCCGGTGCCATGGGAAGTAACGGTAAGTTACCGGGCAGGTACCGCAAGGGGGCCTGAACATATTTTTAAAGCAAGTCTCCAGATTGATCTTTTTGACCCTGAATACAGGGATGCCTGGAAACAGGGATATTTTATGAGGGATTGCGATAAGAAAGTGCTGATGAAAAGCGATTACCTCCGGCGGGAAGCAGAACTATATATTAATTATATCTCCGAGGGAGAAGATGTGAACGATAATAAGTTCATGTGCAAAACGCTGAAAGAAGTAAATGCGGGTGCTCTATTCCTGAACAATTGGGTATATGAGCAAACGAAAGACTTGCTGGATGCTGGTAAATTAGTAGCCCTGCTTGGCGGCGACCACAGTACCCCGTTGGGTTTCTTTAAAGCCATTGCTGAAAAACATGGCGACTTTGGTATCCTGCAAATTGATGCTCACTGCGATTTAAGAACTGCTTACGAAGATTTTAAATATTCACATGCCTCTATCATGTACAATGCGCTGGCAGAAATTCCGCAGTTGCAAAAATTAGTACAGATAGGTATCAGGGACTATTGTGAAGAAGAATTTGAATATATCCAAAACAACAAGGACCGTGTAATCACCTTCTTTGATAAGGATATCAGGGAGGCTTTGTATGAAGGTATTACCTGGCAAACCATTGTTGACCGTATGATACAGGACCTGCCGCAAAAAGTATATATCAGTTTTGATATCGACGGGCTCGACCCAAAACTTTGTCCCAATACGGGCACGCCGGTACAGGGCGGATTTGAAACCGAACAAATTTTCTATCTTTTTAAAAAATTAATGCAAAGCGGCCGCCAGTTGATTGGCTTTGATCTGAATGAAGTTGGGGTAAGCCAGGATGAGTGGGATGAGAACGTTGGCGCCAGGTGTTTATTCAAACTTTGCAATATGCTGGTTACTGCCAATCCTGGAGTTACGCAAACAGAAAAAGCAGATGTACTCGTTCAGGATCAAGGCTGATGCCTCAGATATTGATATACCGGCCGTAAGATCGCTGCTGGTTTTTGCCGCTTTTATTATTGCTATTTCAAGAGATAACCAGATCTACGCCATTAATATAGTAATGTGTGTTTTGTTGATCATGGCTGCATTTGTTGCCGAACTGCTCCTGGTAAAGTACAGGATAAAAACATTGGTTGTAACAGGCACTGCTGCTGTAATACTCGCCTGTTGCACTTTGAATGTCATTTTCCCCATAATAATGATGGCGATTGCTTTCACCCTGCGGTACTTATATGTGCCGCCAATGGTAGAAGCGGAAGAAAAAGGTATCAGAATAAAAAAGACCTTCTCAACCAAAGAATATAAATGGGCTATGTTTAACCAGGTAATTGTAAAAGATGGCTTGTTGTCGCTGGATTTTAAGAATAACAAATTGCTGCAGGTAGAGTTGGCTGGTGCCACGGATGAAAACAACTTTAATATATTCTGTTCTCAAAAAATCTTAAAAGACAATAAAAGCGCCGATCGAACGGATGAAAATGGATAAGAACTTGCCAGGGCAGCATCAATCCGCTTATTGCAGTTGCAGTCCTGGAAAATATTATGGAATTTTATTGGCCCTGCATCTAAGCCAAAACTTCCTCTTATGTCCAGCAAATATTCCCTTGCCATTATCCATCCATCATTTGAATTATTAAAAAACCTATGCCGGCTGCTCCATTTGATAGCGGCTGTTTTTATCGCTATTAATGCCTTGCACCAACTGGCAGCACATGAGGGTGGAAAGATCATTTGTTATACACAGCTTGTAATTGCTGCCGATATTTTGATATTAGTATTCTTTGGAGCTGGCATTTTTATCGCTACACCAAAAATTGCCGTCCTGTTCCGGGTAATGGAAGCATTTACTTTCATGGGTATATTTTTAACCCTGGTTACCGACGGACATCCTTTATTTGGGGTGATCAATTTTTTATTGTCCGTTATGTATGGCTTTATAGCTTACCGGGAGTGGCGCATTGCCAATGCAGAAACGATTGAATTGCTGCCCAATGGCGTTCGTTTCCCCAATTTCCTTTCGGATGCTAAAATAAACTGGTTGCACATAAAAAAAGTGGTGGCCAATTACAATTCCATTCTCATTGAAACCGTACAGGATAAAAAAATGGAATTTGAACTGCGTAACAATTTAAAAATTGAGGAACTGCAGCAAATAAACGATTTTTGCACCGTTCATTCCCAACTCAGCGATTAGCATAGCTCTGGCTTTAGGCTCACAGCTCACTGCTAACAGCTCAAAGCTTATATATGCAAAGTCCTTTTATTTTATACTCCGACGGTGAAGGAAATATTTTTGAAGACACTTCCCTTTATGTAACCGGCCGTAGCGGCTGGGATGCGCTGCCTGTTCCTGAAGACGAATGGATCGAATTACCCGAAGGTGGAAATCTATACGAATTGCCCGGGCGTCGTGGAATCGGTATAGATGTGAAAACCGGTGAAATGCGTTTGTGTGAAAAAGGCTGGGCTGTAGCTGCTTTTATTCCCCCGGCGCACACAGGCCTGTATGTAGCTGCTTATGAAACGGCCCCCGATGCACCTACCCTACCCTTGTTTTGTTATACGGCCGCTGGCTGGCTTGATGATAAATTTTATGTACCTGCCGTTCGTATTGAACAGGATATCCGGCAGGAATGTGCTGGATATGATGACGTATCCATTGCTGATGGTGCCGCACATCTTTTAGAAAATTATCCGCACAACCGTTTGGTGCAGCATTTGATGAATAACTGCTGCAATACCTATCATTGCCCAGCTGCAAGAAACCTCTCTTTAGGCAGATGGGAATGCCCGGTTCCATCATCGCCTGCATGCAATGCCAACTGTATTGGCTGCATCAGTTTTCAGCCACAGGATGAAACGATTGTAAGTACGCAGGACAGGCTAACGTTTAAGCCTACAGCAGAAGAGATCGTGGAATTTACCGTGCCGCATTTAGAGACGGCCCCCTACCCCATCATAAGTTTTGGCCAGGGCTGTGAAGGGGAACCATTATTGATGTGGGAAACCATCCGTGACAGTATCATTGAAATAAGAAAACATACACCTAAAGGAAGCATCAATATCAACACCAATGGCAGCAAGCCAGATGCAGTAAAAGCATTATGTGAAGCAGGTCTCAACAGCATCCGGGTGAGCACCAACAGTGCAAGAGAAAAAATTTATACACCGTATTACCGCCCCAACAATTACAAATTTGAAGACCTGTTTGAAAGTCTTAAAATCGTAAGAAGTTTTGGCGGGTGGACCAGCATCAACTACTTTGTATTCCCGGGCATGACGGATAGTGTGGAAGAATATGAAGCCCTTCGAAAGCTGATAAAAGAAACCGATCTCTGCATGATACAATGGCGGAATTTTAATATTGACCCGGATTGGTATCTCGGCAAAATAGGCGTGGCTGATACAGGTGAATGTATGGGCATTAAACAAATGATGGAATTGTTACGGGAGGAATTTCCTGACTTAAAATTTGGCTATTTCAATCCATCGATGGAAAGAATGAAGGGCGATTATGAAAGGGACTTTGCACATTGATAAATAATGAAGCGCTATGCAAAAGAAAAAGCGTGAATACTAATGGAAAATTCTGGTTGTTGAAATCATGATTACTGATTGAACCGGCAAGTGTTGTGAGCTGCTTTAGTTCAGGAAATCTCCTATTTTTACGTTCATTTTTAAACTATCTTAATGCATAGAAAAATGATCGCCAACATTATTTTTTACCTCAAGCAAAGGATCAAAAGCCGGCACACCATTTATATTATATTACCGCAGTTTCTTTTTTTATTTGATTCTTATTCATCCTTTGCACAATGCACCGGTACAGTGCAGAATCCTTTACTGCCTGTTATGGCATCCGCATACAACGATACGTTACTGGTGCAGACAAACAGTCAACCAGGGCAGTTTTTCCGTGTAGAAAATCTGTCGCTCAACAAAACATATGTATTCCTGTCATCGGCGGCCGGCGATTATATCACTATCAGGAACGCTTATACGAACGCAGCACTTGCGCAGGGACCTGCTCCACTTACTTATGCTGTGGGAGCCGGACCTGATGTAGTTACGGTACACCTCAACCTGCAATCTCCATCCTGTGGCACCGCTGCAGTGAACCGGACCACCCGGTTGGCTTGTACCAACTGCCCGGCTATACCGGGAAAAGTGGAAGTGGGTAATACGGCACAAAATGCTTCCCTTGATGTGAAAGGCGAAATCAAACTGAGTAATAGTACCAGGCCACCAGAAGCCGGCATGATTCGCTGGAACCCTGGTGAAAAAGACTTTGAAGGATTTAACGGCACGGCTTGGGTATCACTTACCAAAGCCAATGGAAACACAGGGCAGTGGGGACAAATAGCACCGGCAACTTTACAGGAGAACAACCGGTTGATTGCTTCGGATGGAGCTGCAGGTGATGTTTTTGGCGTTGCGGTGAGCATCAGCGGGGATTATGCCATTATAGGCGCTTCAGCGGATGATGTAGCTTCTAATACTGACCAGGGATCAGCCTATATTTTTGTGCGCAATGGCAACAACTGGATTCAGCAGGCAAAACTTATTGCTTCGGACGGAGCCTCAAATGATAATTTCGGAACTGCTGTCAGCATCAGCGGCGACTATGCCATAGTGGGTGCCTTAACTGATGATATTGGCGCTAATACCGACCAGGGCTCTGCCTACATATTTGTACGCAGCGGTACCACCTGGACGCAACAAGCAAAAATTACCGCTTCGGATGGTGCAGCCAGTGATTTGTTTGGAAATGCAGTAAGCATCAGTGGCAACTACGTCATTATCGGAGCCCGTTCGGATGATGTGGGGGTTGCAGACAAAGGCTCTGCTTACATTTATGTACGTAGTGGCACCAACTGGACGCTGCAGGCTAAACTAACCGATTTAGATGGAGTATCAGGTGATCGTTTCGGAAGTTCGGTCTGTATTAGCGGAGATGATGTTATTGTAGCGGCAGACCAGTACGACGAGGTTGGCAGAGCTAACCAGGGTGCAGCCTTCATTTATGCACGCAATGGAATACTATGGATCTTGCAGGGGAAACTGGTTCCTGCAGATGGGGCTGCTAATGATAAATTCGGGGCTTCCGTCAGCGTCCATGGTAATTATGCCATCGTTGGTGCTGAGCAGGACCAGGTAGGTTCGAATTTTTACCAGGGCTCCGCGTATATTTTTATGCGCAACGGCAGCACCTGGACGCAGCAGGCTAAACTCACTGCTACAGATGGAAAGGCTTATGATCAATTCGGCATTGCAGTCAGCATCAGCGGCGATTATGCTATTGCAGGCGCCCGGCTTGCTGAAATTAACCTCAATGAATACCAGGGCTCGGCTTATATTTTTATGCGCAGCGGCACTAACTGGTTGCAGCAGGCAAAATTGACTGCTTCTGATGGGGTAGCGAATGATCAGTTCGGCGCTGCAGTTTGTTTAAGTGGTAATTATGCCATTGTAGGAGCAATTTTCGATCAAATAGGTACTTTCACCTATCAGGGTTCAGCTTATATCTTTCGTAAAAACTAAAGTGCCTTTTTTCGGTGGACTCTGAATATCTGTTCACTTTATTCGAAGTGATACTCTGTTATATTATAGTGAAATAATGATCTTTTTTTAAGTTTCTCAACTAACATGATTTCCAGCCATTGCCATAAAAACATCCAAGGCGATAGTTTGCATGAAAAAACTTCCATTGCACTTAAACTTCCACACCTCCTCTTTCAAAAAAATCATGAGCAAAAAAGCTAATTTTACGCAAAGGCGGTCCCGCCATTTGCAATTGCCAATTGTAAATTTATAAATGTGTAAACAGGCGCTGGTTAAATTCCTTCTTTAAATTTTAACCTTTCCTTTAATCCCGGCTACAGCCACTTTCTGTACTTTCAGCAAACTAAACTATAACTGCATGAAATTTATCTTTTCGCTTGCAATACTAGCAATTGTAACAACCTGCTCTGCTCAAAAAAACTTTATTGATCAGCCTTATATCACTGTTACTGGTTCTGCTGATACATTCATTACACCTAATGAAATTTTTATCAAGATCACTTTATCAGAAAAAGATTCCCGAAACAAAATATCGGTAGAAGAGCAGGAAGAAAAGTTAGTGAAAGGCCTCGAAGGCCTTGGCATCAATACCCAAACCAATCTTTCTGTTTTTGATTTTGGAAGCAACTACCGGTTTTATCTTTTCAAGAAGAAAGATGTTATCAAAACAAAGCAGTATACATTAAAAGTTTCCGATGCAGTAATGGTGGGCAAAGTGTTTATGATGCTGGAAGAACAGGACTTTTCAAATGCCGCCATTGACAGGGTAAACCATACTGAGATAGAAAAAATAAGGCTGCTTGTAAAAAGGAAAGCGATTGACAACGCCAAAGAAAAAGCAACCGTAATGGTGGAAGCTCTAAAACAAACTGTAGGACCCGCCATTCTCATTAATGATACGGAATATGATGCCTCAGAAAGCCTCGCAGAACGCCGTCTGCAAAGGGGCCGTTTAAAAAAAGATAGTTACAAATCTGAAACAGGAACACTGGAGTTTGAAAAGATAGAAGTGAACGCAAGTGTGGCAGTTAATTTCATACTGAAATAATATGAAACCCTGTTGCTGTTTTACATTGTATTAAGCAGACCTAATTCGTTTAAACTCCCCCAAGCAGTGTAAGGCTTAATTATTACCAACCTGATTTATCTGCTTTCTGGTAAGGCTAAAAAAATTTCTATCCTTCCATGCAGGTCTGTTTGAAACCAAACCATGCCGGATTACCTTTTTTTGAAGAAGAAATGTTATCCACAACTGTCCCCAAACAATCACAACATAATGACAGTGCTTATATCAATAAATGTCCATCTTCTTTATTGCCGCCGCCCAATAATTCTCCCTTTTATTCAGTATTTTACAACCGCACGACGAACTAAACAACTTAGATGAGAAAAAACTGGCTGTACATAATAAACAGGATACTGGATGATAAAAGTCTTAAACTGGAGCAATATTCAGATTACCGTAATGCCAAACAATATCTTGAGTTTAAAATAAGCATCACCCGGCTCATTAAAGATTTCTTTTTTATTGTCGCAGGTATCTTTTCGGCCACATTTGGCTTTAAAGGTTTCCTGCTTACCAATCATTTTATTGACGGCGGGGCTACGGGTATTTCATTGTTGATCTCAAGTATTACAGGCTATCCCTTATACATCCTGCTCATCTGCGTCAATATTCCCTTTATTATTATGGCTTACAAAGTAATGGGGCGGAATTTCGCTATCAAAACCACCCTGGCTATTTGTGGCCTGGCACTGTGCGTGGCCACCGTAGATTTCCCCAATGTAACCAATGACAACCTGCTGGTAGCTATTTTTGGAGGTTTCTTTTTAGGTGCAGGGATTGGCATGGCTGTAAGAGGAGGTGCAGTGATTGACGGAACGGAAGTGCTGGCGATTTTTTTAAGTAAAAAGTTTGGGATCACCATTGGTGATGTGATCATTCTTATCAATATTGTCATTTTTTCAGCGGCAGCCAAATTCCTGGGTATCAACATTGCCCTTTATTCCATGATCACTTATCTCTCGGCCTCCCGTACGCTGGACTTTATTGTAGAAGGCATTGAAGAATATATTGCCGTTACCATCGTCTCTTCTCATCACGAAGAGATCAGGGAGATGATAATCAACAAGCTTGGCAGGGGTGTTACCATCATTACAGGCAAAAGAGGTTTTGGCAAGCATGGAGATACAAAAGACATTGATATTATTTACAGTGTAATCACAAGGCTGGAAGTGCATAAAATGAATACCGAAATTCAGAAGATAGACCCCAATAGTTTTGTTGTTATGACCAGTGTAAAAGACACCAAAGGAGGAATGATCAAGAAGAGGCCGCTGAAGCATTAAGAAGATGAAAGTTTAAGGTTTAAAGTTTAGAGGTTTAAAGTTTAGAGGTTTAGGGTTAGGGTTTAAGTGGTGCATTTCTAAAAATACTGGAACCCTTCAGTATTAAAAAATCCTCAACGAATTAAACGTTTTGAACGATTTAAACGTTACCCAAAGCAGCGCTGGTAAAACTTTAACACTCTAAATAGTACACTACAGCGGATTCCTGTAAATTTACAATACTGATGAGGCGAAACCCGAAATATCTATTTACTTTTTTTATTACCGTTACTGCCTTTTTCTTTATTGGTAACAATGCTGCTGCACAGTATGCAGCCAATGACACCATTACATCCTATGCCGTGATATACAACGGCGATACCATCGAAGCAAAAACATTAAGTCCGGTTTACCATAAAACAAGAGAAACCAAGTACCAGGCCAACCGCCGTGCAGAATGGACAAGACTCAGAAATGCTATCTACGTAACTTATCCTTATGCAAAGAAGGCAGGTGTTGTGATGAATGACATAAATAAAAAATTGGCCAATGTGACTGATAAAGCGCAAAGAAAAAAATACATTAAGACCCGGGAGAAAGAATTAAAAAAGGAATTTGCAGATCCTTTGATGAACCTTTCTGTTTACCAGGGCAAAGTGCTGATGAAACTGATCAACAGGGAAACAGGTAATAACTGTTACGAAATAGTAAAAGAATACAAAGGAGGAGCGGTAGCCCGGTTCTATCAAACGGTGGCTTTCTTTTTTGGCAGTAATCTCAAACAGCCCTACGATATCAACGGTGATGAAAAAGAGATGGAAAAAATTGTGATCGAAGTGGAAAGGATGTATGGGTACAGAAGTTAGAAGTCAGTTTAAAGTCTAAAGTTTAAGGTCCCAGATTAAAATCAAGTCTATCCAAAATAGTTAGTCCCTTAACTTTGAACCTTAAACTATTAAACTTTAAACATTTCCATGAAACTCGACATACTCGCTTTTTCCGTACACCCGGATGATATTGAATTGGGATGCAGCGGAACCTTACTCGTAGAAAAATTACAGGGAAAAAAGATTGGCATTATTGATCTCACAAGGGGAGAACTGGGTACCAGGGGCACCGCAGAAACGAGAGACAAAGAAGCTGCCGCTGCTGCAAAAATTTTACAATTGGATATCAGGGAGAACCTGGCATTTGCGGATGGATTTTTTAAAAATGATGAAGCGCACCAACGCAAAGTAATTGCTGCTATCAGGAAGTACCAACCCGAAATTGTTTTATGCAACGCACCCGAGGACCGGCACCCCGATCATGGACGCAGTGCACAGTTAGTGGAAGATGCTGGTTTTTTATCGGGATTGAGAAAAATAGCAACTACAGATCACAACGGAAATGTACAGGAACCATGGCGCCCCAAATATATTTTTAATTACATACAAGACCGCTACCTGCAACCTGATTTCGTGGTTGATATATCTGATGTTATAGATAAAAAAGTGGAAAGTATAAAAGCCTATGCCACACAGTTCTACAATCCCGACTTACAAGAACCTGAAACATATATTTCATCACCTGATTTTTTAGATAGTGTTTTATATCGCAGTAAGATGCTGGGCAAAATGATCGGCGTAAAACATGCCGAGGGATTTATCAGTAAAAAAGTAATTGGATTGGAAAACCTTAACAGTTTAATAGTTAAAAATACCTGACGATAATCATTAAACAATCAGGCCATAAACGGATAAAAACAAGTACCTTGCAGCCTTAATAAAAACACAATTATCCAATTCATGGCAACGCCAAAATTTCTTCAGAATTCCAATAATTTTCAACAGGAATTAAAACGCAGGGTTAACGAATATTTTGAAAACAGAAAGAAGTCAGCTACAGGTAATTTCGGCCTCTATTTTAAAGCTGCTTTATTCATGCTCTCTTATGTAGGTTTGTATATACACCTGGTTTTTTTCACACCGCCGGTTTGGCTGGCCATTATTGAATGCTTCATGTTAGGTGGTTCAGCTGCTGCCATCGGTTTCAATATCATGCATGATGGGGGACACGGCAGTTTCAGCAAAAGTAAAACCTGGAATAAGTTGGCCGCAGTGTCTGCTAATTTTATGGGAGTAAGCCATATTATGTGGGCGATGAAACACAATATTATCCATCACACATATACAAATATTGATGGGGTGGATGATGATATCGAGATAAGGCCTTACCTGCGTATGTGTGAAACACAGGAACGTCGTAAGATCCATCGTTTCCAGCATATTTATGTTTGGGTGTTGTATTGCTTATTGCACATCATGTGGATCTTCCTGTTTGACTACAAAAAATATTTCACCAAAAAAATCGGTACGGTTCCCATTAAAAAAATGAGCACCCGGGAGCACATTGCTTTTTGGACAGCAAAAGTTTTATACACTTTTATTTTTATTGCGGTACCCATTTATATGCTTGGATTCTGGACATTCGCAATCGGCTTTTTGATCGCAACTACATTTACTGGTTTAGTTATCAGCGTGGTGTTTCAACTGGCACATACCGTTGAAGAAACGGAGTTCCCAATGCCGGTTGGCGATACCAACAGGATCGAAAATGAATGGGCTATTCACCAGGTACAAACAACAGCTAATTTTGCTACCAAGAATAAACTGATCTCCTGGCTGGTTGGAGGATTGAACTTCCAGATAGAACATCACCTTTTTCCAAAAATTTCCCATGTACACTATCCGGCTATCAGCAAGATCATAAGAGAAACCTGTAATGATTTTAACATCAAGTATATAGAGTTTCCAAAAATGCGGACTGCTATTGCATCGCATGCTTCTTTGTTGAGAAGAATGGGCAGGATGGATTAAAAGCACATTTACTGATAAGTAAACTCCCTGCATGCATAATGCAGGGAGTTTTTGTTTAATTTACAACCCTGTAATACTAATTAAATGAAAAAAGCTACCTGGCACGATAAGCATAAACAAACTTTAAAATTTGGAGATAAACTGGCCGACGGCATTGCTGCAGGAATGGGTTCGTGGAACTTTCTTATTTGGCAAACCGTTGCGGTAGTGATATGGATGCTCCTGAACATAGTTGCGTTTGTGCAGCACTGGGATCCGTATCCCTTTATCCTGCTAAACCTTCTATTCTCAACACAGGCTGCTTATGCAGCGCCTTTGATCATGATGAGCCAAAACAGGCAGGCTGCAAGAGACAGGATGCAGGCAGAAGAAGATTACCTGTGCAATATTGAAGCAAAACAGGAAATTGAAGCCTTACAGCGTCAACTGAGTAAAATTGAAACAGAAAAATTAGACCGGATAATAACGATGCTGGAAGAGATGAAGAAAACAAATGCCTGACGTGCAACGTAAAGAAATTTGTTTTTGTCTTATCCGTGTTCATATCAAATAAAGCTGGCAAATGCAGATTATGTAAATTTGCCGTCACAACATTAAAAAATGACAGAAGAAAAGAGCCTGAATTTTATAGAAGAGATCATAGAAGAGGATTTAAAGAATGGGAAATATACGTCGATCCTTACCCGTTTTCCACCTGAACCCAATGGCTACTTACATATTGGACATGCAAAAAGTATTTGTCTCAATTTTGGGCTTGGTCTGAAATATGGTGGTAAAACAAACCTGCGTTTTGATGACACCAATCCAACCAAAGAAGAAACGGAGTATGTGGACAGCATAAAGGAAGATGTGCAATGGCTGGGCTTTAACTGGGCCCATGAATTATACGCCAGTGATTATTTTGATCAGTTATACAACTATGCTGTTACCCTCATAAAAAAAGAACTGGCCTATATAGATGACAGTACAGCGGAGGAAATTGCCACCATGAAAGGCTCTCCCACACAACCTGGTATTGCCAGCCCTTACCGAAGCAGGAGCGTTGAAGAAAACCTGCGCCTTTTTGCAGAAATGAAGGATGGTAAATACAGGGACGGTGAAAAAGTGCTGAGGGCAAAGGTAGATATGGCTGCGCCAAACATGCACATGAGGGATCCTATCATTTACCGCATTAAACACGCACACCATCACCGCACAGGAGATGCCTGGTGTATCTACCCGATGTATGACTTTGCACATGGACAGAGCGACAGCATTGAAAAGATTACCCATAGTATTTGTACACTTGAATTTATACCGCACAGGGAACTGTATGATTGGCTGATTGAAAAGCTGGAGATATTCCCTTCAAAACAATATGAATTTGCCCGGCTCAACATGAACTATACGGTGATGAGTAAACGCAAATTGCTGCAGCTGGTAGAAGAAAAACATGTGAGCAGCTGGGATGATCCCAGAATGCCAACCATCAGTGGTATGCGCCGGAGGGGTTATACTGCTGAAAGCATCCGGAATTTTTGCGATCGCATTGGCGTTGCCAAAAGAGAAAACCTCATCGACCTGGGGCTGCTGGAATTTTGTGTACGGGAGGACCTGAATAAAAAAGCCATGCGGGTGATGGCGGTGCTTGACCCGGTAAAACTGGTGATCACAAACTTTCCTGATAACGAATCAGAACAACTAACGGTGGAGAATGGCCCGGATGAAAGTATGGGCAGCAGAACTGTTCCTTTAAGTAAAGAAGTGTGGATAGAAAGAGAAGATTTTATGGAAGTGCCGGCAAAGAAATATTTCCGCCTGTACCCTGGCAATATGGTAAGGCTGAAAAGCGCTTATATTGTACAATGTACCGGCTGCACTAAGGATGCTGAAGGCAATAT
Organism: Bacteroidota bacterium; assembly: GCA_029561305.1. Taxonomy (GTDB): domain Bacteria; phylum Bacteroidota; class Bacteroidia; order Chitinophagales; family Chitinophagaceae; genus Ferruginibacter. Next base: position 28,387 of record JAKQJG010000168.1, read on the forward strand.
TACTGAGATCCAGTGTACCTATATACCTGAAAGCCGCAGCAGCAGTGATACCAGCAACATCAATGTAAAAGCAACCATTCACTGGGTAAGTGCAGCTCATGCAGCCAATGCAGAGATCCGTTTGTATGACAGGTTGTTCAAGGTGGAGAATCCGGCAGACGAAGATGGAGATTTTAAAGATTATATCAATGAAGACTCCCTGCAAACCATACCCGCTTATGTGGAACCATCTTTAAAAAATGCTGCGGTAGGTGCCAACTATCAATTTTTGCGAAAAGGTTATTTTTGTTTAGATAAAGACAGCACTGCAGATCGTCTTATTTTCAACCGGACCGTAACGTTGAAAGATGCCTGGGCGAAAGAGATAAAGAAGGGTTGAAGAGGCTGTAAGAAAGTAAACTTATAACAGGATCGGCCCGCCTTCGGCGGGCCGATCCTGTTATACAATATCCGCTCTATTGACTCCCAATTCTTCCTGAAAGGCTGCAGGCTTATTTCGAACAAGTTTAATATCCAGGTATGTGATATTTAATTGTCATTGAGCTAAGCAAACTATTTTTCAAGAATGAGAGCAACAAAAAATGGTGAAGCTCAGCTTCACCATTCTATCTTTTTCTTTTTTACCTTTTTGTCCTTCCAGCTCAACTCTTTCCCTCTTTTCTCCTCCTGGCCTTACTTCTTTAAATACATCACTTCCTTCACCAATTTCACCGTTCTCCCGATATTCGGCAAATAAGCCGCCACCAGGTTAGGTGCATAGTGCATAGGAGCGTCAGCGCTTGTAATACGACGTACCGGAGCATCTAAGTAATCAAACCCTTCTTTCTGTATGCGATAGGCAATTTCTGAGGATACAGAGGCAAATGGCCACTGTTCTTCAACAATTACCAGGCGGTTGGTTTTCTTTACACTCTCTAAAATAGTAAACCAATCCAGCGGGCGGATCGTTGCCACGTCAATTACCTCAGCCTCAATTCCTTCCTTTGCCAACTCTTCTGCAGCACCCAATGCAACCTTCATCATTTTGTTAAATGAAACAATGGTTACATCCTTACCCGCTCTTTTCACAAAACATTTACCGATTGGCAATATATATTCTTCTTCAGGTACCTCACCTTTATCACCATACATCACTTCGCTTTCCATAAACATAATAGGGTCGTCGTCCCTGATAGCAGCTTTTAATAATCCCTTTGCATCATAAGGATTACTTACAGAAATAACTTTCAGTCCCGGAATATTTGCATACATACTTTCAAACGCAGTAGAATGCTGCGCACCTAACTGGCCGGCACTTCCATTGGCTCCACGAAATACGATTGGGCAACCAACCTGTCCGCCACTCATGGCAAGCATTTTACTTGCGGTATTCAGTATCTGGTCCAAAGGAAGCACAGCAAAGTTCCAGGTCATAAACTCCACAATAGGGCGAAGACCGTTTTGTGCAGCACCTACAGCAATAGCTGCAAAACCAAGTTCGGCAATGGGCGTATCAATTACTCTTTTTTCACCAAACTCGTCCAGCATACCCTGGCTCACTTTATAGGCGCCATTGTATTCGGCCACTTCTTCACCCATTAAAAATACCCTCTCGTCCCTCCTCATTTCTTCCTGCATTGCCTCTCTCAGGGCTTCTCTAAAAGCTATTTGTCGCATGAGCGTTTATATTTATTGTAGATAATTTTTTGTAAGGAACGCAAATGTATTTCATCAACAGCAGATAAGCAAATTGGTTTTAAGCCATGAAAGGTGTAAGAAGTTTGGGAACGTTTGCAACAGTTGATGATGTTATACAAAACATACAAATCCCCGCCTGGATATCAAACAATGTTGTTAGATTAAATTGATGCTGCCAAGCCGGATTGTTCAGTTATAAACAGAAAAGCAACCCCATTAAAAAAGGAGCAATGGCCCGCTCCTTGAAAAAAATATATTCGGCAAAAAAAGTTATTTAAGTCTGAATGCAGCTCCCAGTTGAATGCTTTTAAAATTATCATTTACCCTTGACAGGTTTTTATAGCCATCTTTTACCATCCCGGTGAGGCCATAACTGCCGCTTAGCTCAAGTGCTATCCAGTTGGTGGGGGAATATTTTAAACCTGCACCAAACAACACATTAAAACGATTAATATCATTCAGCCCAAACTTCCTGTATGGATCAGGATCCCCAATGTAAGAATTGGGCACATTGTATACTTCTGCCTGGGTAATATATGTTGGCACCAACCCTACCATCATTGAAAACCTGCTTGTTCCCATCTGGCGCTGCAGGTATACAGGAACTCTTACAGAACTGATACTATTGATACGGGCATCCGAACTGCGTTGATCAGCAGGCTTGGTCTTCACCCGGTAGCGGTCGCTGATAATATGACTAGCATAATTCACACCTACAGAATAGGAACTGCCACTTTCCAATTTTTTATTCATTCTTAACCCAACGTAATAACCAGCTTTCCTGTTCAGCCTGATAAGGTCGACTCCTCCCACAGCTTCAATACTGATCTTGCTGGCTCCGGGGGTTTTTCTTTTATCAATTGGCTTCAATGAACTTTTGATAGATTGTTTATCCGTTAATGGAGATATGCCGGCACTTAGATAGCCGGACGACGGTACAGCGATCAGTTCAGCATTTGCCTCGACCCTTTCCAAATAATTATCAGCAAATGTCTCAGTATTTTTACTGCTGTTTATTTTATTTTCTTGCACTGTACCATTAAACTCAATTACAGGAACCTGCGAACCATCACTGTAGTTGGCCGAAATAATTTTTACTTTTCTGCCAACTAAAGGAGCGATAACATTAGCAGAGGAATTGTCTGCAGGAACAAAGGCCGTTTTTTTGTCAGCTGGAGGGTTTTCAAGGGGCTGCATTGCTACAGCACCGGTTGCCTTATCCGTACTTTCTATGACTTGTACATCAACAGCAGGTTTTATAGTATCTGCAACAAAAGTAGAATGATTAAAATGTTGCACTGCAAAAAAAGCTGTAGCAATTAATATCGCTGAAGCCAACAGCAATACAAATGGCCGCCGCTTTTTTCCACCTTCCTTGTCAAGGTCTGCCTCCATTTGTTGCCACATAGCATCCGCGTTAGAGAACTTTCTTTCTCCAAGGCCTTCTTTAAAAATTTTATCTATGTTTGAGTGTTCACTCATACCCTTTGAATTTTTTTGATCAGTTCCTTTCTGTCTAATTTTTCACTCAGTATTTTTCTTGCTTTGGCCAGATGGCTTTGTGATGTTCGTTCTGCTATATCCAATAACTCCCCTATTTCACTATGATTGTATTCTTCAAAAACATAGAGGTTAAACACAAGCCTGGTTGTATCAGGCAGGTATTTTAATATTTCCATCAAAAACTCCTGGTGATACTTTTCCTCAATCCCATCGGTTGTTATATGCACAGAACTGTTTAAAACCCCCTCATCATGCAGGGTATAGTCCTTCAAAGGGATTACACGGGATTGTGTTGTATAATTAGGGCGGCTGATATAAGTAAGGCAGCAATTGACCACAATTCTTTTCATCCAGCCTTCAAAGGAACCTTTGCCGGTATACTTATTTATATGTTTAAATATCCGCAAATAAGCATTGTTCAATGCCTCCTCTGCATCAGCCTGCGTATTTACATACCGAACTGAAATACTCATAAAAGTATTGAAGTACCGGTAATACAACGCTTTTTGAGCAGCCCGGTCATTGGCTTTACAACCATCCAGCAAGTATTGCAGTGTGGGATCCATTATTGCCCCTGGCAGTTAAATTTTGATTAATGAATTTGAAAGGTATAGTTACTGCATGCTGCTGCGGTTTGTAAAAAGACCTCTCTTTGATGATTAAATACGCAACAAGATAAAAAATTTATCTGGAATCCATATACTTAAAACAAAAAAGCCATCCGTGGTAAACGAATGGCCTGCTGTATAAAGTTATTACGGTTATGATATTTTCTCTACCTGCATATAATTCAATTCCACTGGAGTGGCCCTTCCAAATATCTTTACCTGTACTTTCAGTTTTTTCTTTTCATCATTTACTTCTTCCACCTGGCCATTAAAATCATTAAACGGACCATCGATGATTTTGATGGTTTCGCCGATGATGAATGGCTCGCTCATTGTCATTCCTCCACCTTCACCCATTTCATCCACTTTGCCCAGCATCTTATTTACTTCTGCTTTGCGAAGAGAAATAATATTGCCCTTACTGCCTTTTCCGTCGGTTAAAAAGTGCATCACATTGCTGATGTTACTGATATGCTGTACCATATCATCATTCAGTTTATTACCGGCAACTTCAATCATCACATAACCAGGGTAAAAGTTCCTTTCCCTCATTACCTTTTTACCAGCCTGTACCTTATATACTTTTTCAACAGGAAGAAATATCTGTTTAATAATTTCTGTCCAGCCATTGCGGATGATGTCCTTATCAAGATATTCTTTGATCTTACGTTCTTTACCGCTTACAACACGGAGTACGTACCATTTATTTTCTTTTTCCTGTACGTTAGTTTCTTCCATTATTACTTAAAATAAAGAGTAAATAAATTTAAGAGCAGTGTTAGCGACAAAATCCATTAATGCAACCAGGGCCGTAATAAACAAGGTAGCCCCCAATACAATCATAGTGGATTGCTGCAATTGGTCCCATGCAGGCCAAGTTACTTTTTCCACCAATTCTTTGTAGGAATCCTTTACGTACGCAGAAAATTTGTTCATAAATTAAGTTTTAAATTTGAAAATTTGAAAATTTGATGATGAGATTGACACATTACCAAATCTCCAAATTATCAAATCAATTTAATCAGCACGGGCACTAGGATTCGAACCCAGATCAAAGGTTTTGGAGACCCGTATGCTACCGTTGCACCATGCCCGTATAAAAGCTAAAAGCTATTTCGTTTTACCGAAACAGCTTTTAGAATATGTTGCAAATATATAAATATAATTTGCTTAAAGCTAAAAGCTCCTGGCTCTAAGCTTATTTGATAATTTCAGTAACCTGTCCGGCACCTACTGTACGGCCACCTTCACGAATCGCAAATTTCAAACCTTTTTCCATTGCGATAGGCTGGATCAACTTAACAGTTAAGTTGGTATTGTCACCAGGCATCACCATTTCAGTACCCGCATTCAGGCTAACTTCACCAGTTACGTCTGTTGTACGGAAATAGAATTGTGGACGGTATTTGTTGAAGAACGGCGTATGACGGCCACCTTCTTCTTTGCTCAACACATATACTTCACCTTTGAATTCAGTGTGCGGAGTGATAGTACCTGGTTTGCAAAGAACCATACCACGACGGATTTGGGTCTTTTCAATACCACGTAACAACAAACCTGCATTATCACCAGCTTCACCTTCGTCAAGCAATTTCTTAAACATTTCAACACCTGTACAAGTAGTAGCCAATGGTTTTTCCATTAAACCAACGATTTCCATTGCTTCACCTACTTTAATACGGCCTCTTTCAATACGGCCTGTAGCTACAGTACCACGACCAGTAATTGAGAATACATCCTCAACACTCATCAGGAAAGGAAGGTCAACCAAACGTGGAGGCATTGGAATATAGCTATCTACAGCAGCCATTAACTCGTCGATTTTGCCAGTCCATTGTGGATCACCAGCCAAAGCGCCTGTTGCAGAACCCTGGATGATAGGTGTTTTATCACCATCAAAACCATAAGAAGTCAACAATTCACGAATTTCCATTTCTACCAATTCAAGTAATTCAGGATCATCCACCAAATCTACTTTATTCATAAACACTACAATCTGTGGTACACCTACCTGGCGTGCCAACAAGATGTGTTCTTTAGTCTGAGGCATTGGACCGTCGGTAGCAGCCACCACAAGGATAGCGCCATCCATCTGGGCAGCACCAGTGATCATATTTTTCACATAGTCAGCGTGACCTGGACAGTCAACGTGAGCATAGTGACGAGTAGCAGTAGCATACTCTACGTGAGCTGTATTGATAGTAATACCCCTTTCTTTTTCTTCCGGAGCACCATCAATATCATCATAATTTTTTTTCTCCGCTAAACCTTTTTTTGACAAAACATCGGTTATAGCGGCTGTAAGTGTTGTTTTACCGTGATCCACGTGACCAATAGTACCAACGTTTAGATGGGGTTTATCCCTCTTGAAAGATTCTTTTGCCATTGTTTATTGTTTAAATATGTGTTTAAAATGGTTGAAGTTTTAAGTCATTAAACCAATGGACCTATAATTTTTTAGAGCTGTTGATGAGAATTGAACTCACGACCTCTTCCTTACCAAGGAAGTGCTCTACCCCTGAGCTACAACAGCGTTTAGACTATCGTAGACTCAGAACTCTGAGTCAACTTAATCAATATTTTAAAGAACTGTGAGAATTGAACTCACAACCTTCCCGATTAACATCGGGATGCTCTGCCCTGAGCTGCAACAGCTTGAATAACCATCCGCCGTTGCAGGCAGGATTTTTACAAAGAGCGGAAGACCGGGCTCGAACCGGCCACCTGAAGCTTGGAAGGCTACCGCTCTACCAAATGAGCTACTTCCGCTAATTAATTTGACGATTTGATAATTAGTCAATTTGATAATTAAGAAACCTCAAAACCTAAAAAGAACTTTTCAATCATCCAATTACCAAATCAGGTAATGATCAAATTGATTCGTGGGCAGTGGTGGATTCGAACCACCGAAGTCGTAGACAGCGGATTTACAGTCCGCCCCATTTGGCCGCTCTGGAAACTGCCCAAGGCAAAATGGCTTTACTAAAATGAACTATTTGAGCCGAAGACTGGAGTCGAACCAGCGACCTTCCCGATTATACATCGGGATGCTCTGCCTTTCTCCTGATTTCAACTTTACTAAAAGAACTAAATGAGCCGAAGACTGGAGTCGAACCAGCGACCTACTGATTACAAATCAGTTGCTCTACCAACTGAGCTACTTCGGCAATTTTTATGTAAAGAACTTTATTAAAAACGGCACATATTTGTATACCCCGTTTTTTTTTGGAAGGCAAAGGTAACGGAAAACGTTTAATATCAAAATTTTGAAAAAGATTTTTTTAAACTTTAGAAAACAAAGTTTGTGGGTAACTATTTCATAAATTAAAAATCCCCCGTTTTTCCGGGGGATTTTTAGTTTATGCTGCAAGCTTTTCTTTCTTTCGTTTTATCTGTATAATAACAGAATTGAGGGCCTCATCAAAACTTTCTTCAAATGATTTGGAAGAATGTTTTACAAAAAAATCGTAGCGGGGAATATGCACCTTAATTTCTGCGATCTTGTCTTTAATGTTGTGTACCACATTGTCTAGTTTCAAATACACATCTACTTTGGTTATACGGTCGTGAAACTGCGTTAGTTTAGCAAGTTTTTTCTCTACATAGGTTACGAGTTTTTCATCCGCATCAAAATGCACTGTTTGAATGTTTACGTTCATAGCAATCTAATTTTTAAAAAGTGAACAATAAATAGTTGGGTAAATAATTACATCATAGGCGATAAAAAATTAAGCGGCTTTGGCAAGAGGTTTCATAGTTCAAGGTAGTAAATACGGATTTTAAATCCAAAATTTATTTAAGTTAAACAGTCAAAAAGTAAAATTATTGTACGAATGGAAAAATTAAGCCTTGGGATGTGCTTTCTTATAAATATCCTTTAACTTTTCAATGGTATTATGGGTATATACCTGTGTTGCAGCAAGACTGCTATGGCCCAATAATTCTTTTACTGCATTGATATCGGCCCCGTTATTCATTAGGTGTGTGGCAAATGTGTGGCGCATTACATGCGGGCTTCTCTTTTCTATGGTGGTAACATCCTTGGCAGAAAGATATTTTTTTACCACACTATACACATACCGGGGATACAGTTTCTTCCCTTTATCGTTTACCAGTACGTATTCGCTGTCAAAGTTTGAAAAATCCTTTCGCTTATCCTGCATGTATTGAATGGCCTGGTCCATGAGTTCGCTGCTTACAGGTATTACTCTTTCTTTATTTCCTTTACCCAGCACTTTTATTTGCCTGTTGCCCGGGTCAACCTGCGATTCTTTCAGCGAAACCAGTTCTGCCTGCCGCATACCAGTATTATAAAATAATTGCATGACCAGGTTTTCGGTCCTCCCCTTCCAGTTGTCTTCAAAGGTTACATATTTAAAAAGGGTTTCTGTTCCCTTTTCATCCACGTACTGAGGCAGTCTTTTTTTGTTTTTGGGTGAAATGATCGTAGTCATTGGACTGAGCGTGATCTTACCTTCCTTTAACTGAAATTTAAAAAAAGACTTGAGAGCAGATATCTTACGGTTGATGGATCTTGATTCCATCCCTTTTTCTTTTAAACCCGCCAGCCAGCTACGGATTAAGGAAGCAGAAATTTCACTAAGCTGCATTTCGCCAAACTGGCTAAACAAAAAATCAAAGAAGGAAGTGAGGTCGTTTTGATACGAAATAACCGTATGCCGGGAGTATCTCTTTTGAAATTTGAGATAATCTAAAAATGACTGGATAACATGGGGGTAAGCTACAGGCATAAAAAAACTGATAACCGAAATTACAGTATCCGGTTATCAGTTTGAATATTATTAAGACAATTCTTTCTTATACGTCTATCTTACCGCTGGCAATGCTTTGCTTATAAACAGCTTTCAGCACTTCGGTACGGCGCCTTACAGAAGGTTTGGTAAAGGCTTGCCTTGACCTGAGTTGGAGCAATACCTTGCTCTTCTCAAACTTCTTCTTGTACTTTTTAAGCGCTTTGTCGATGTTTTCGCAGTCTTTAGAATCAATGATTAACATATTATATACCTCCTTTGGCAGATTTTTTAAGAGGCGCAAAGATAGGAGCTGATTAAATATCAAGCAAGTTTTTTTTAAATATTTCCAATTGTGCTTAAAAGCAGGGCTTATTGCACCCTGCACCAACCTACGATTAGCGCAACCTAATGGCCTGATTTGGAATTTGATGTCCAGTATTTGATATTTGACAAATGTTTACAGGCATTATAGAAACCACGGGTTTCATACATAAGATCATCCTTTCCGGTACCAACAGAACTTTCTGTGTAAAATCCCCCATATCCCAAGAATTGAAAGTAGATCAGAGTGTTTCACACAATGGCGTGTGCCTTACGGTGGAAGCAATAAATGATGGTATGCACCAATTGACCGCTATTGAAGAAACCCTGGCAAAAACAAACCTGGGCGACTGGCAAGAGGGCGATACGGTGAATATTGAACGCTGCCTGCAAATGAATGGCCGCTTAGACGGGCATATTGTGCAGGGCCATGTAGATACCACCGGAACCTGCACCGTTGCCATAGAAAAAAATGGTAGTTGGGAATACAGTTTTGAGATAGATAAAAAATTCGCAAGTCTTATCATTGAAAAAGGCTCCATCAGCCTGAATGGCATCAGCCTTACCATATTTAATGTAAAAGAAGACGGTTTTACCGTTGCGATCATCCCTTACACGTATACCCATACCAATATGCAGTTTTTAAAAGCTGGTGACAAAGTGAATATTGAATTTGATATGATCGGGAAGTATGTGAACAGGATGGAAAGTTTGAAAAAATAGGTATTTCAATCATCTCCAATGAGAAAGATACTCATGTTTATCTCTGTTACTCCAGTTTTGATTGCATGCTTCACAGCCAAAAATATAATAAGGGGCATCAACTTCCGTGAGAATTTAAGCAGTAAATATGATGCCAGGGCTCACAAATTAACAAAAGGGAAATTTTATCCCTATTATAAAGATTAAACTGTTTTTGTACCCGATAAAGTCATGACCTGCGAAGAGTTTTAAACGGACACTTCTGGATACACATTTCCGGTTTCAGAAATGAGGATGGAGATTAAATATGTTTACTACATATGTAAAAAAAATCAGCAGGATTGCATAAGGTAGGAAAATATAACGGATACTGCGGGCGAAAAAATGAATAAAGACTCTATAATACACAAGTATGGTCTACGTACATCCGGGTTTCTGAAAGCGGGGAAATTCACGCTCGTTAGCACCGATTTGCTTGCAGAGGAAACGGTTTTAAAAAAATATACACGTATTCAAAAAGAATATTTTACAGATTGTGACTCTATCTATTGTTACTTTTCAAAAAAACTAAATACTATACCCTTTTCTTACAGTAGAGAGTTAGACAGTATCACTGGTTTAAAGCTTTTTAAAAGAGAAGTCGTCTATGATGAATTGTATAGAAAAGTGTCCGAAGACAGTATCAAAATACCCGTGTAATGACAGAAGAAATGAATGAAATAAATGTTGACAACAAGGATTTAATTATAGCCCTGTGTAAAAGATTTGAACAGGATACAGCAAAGTAAATTGTTACTCTACATGCACCTGCTTCTTAATAACTGCCCCCTCACTCGCCTCCGGTAAAAACTGTCTTTCTTTTACCAAATAACCGTTACCCTTTTCGCAGATATGCACCCGTAAATTATCAATACTGTAAGGGTTACCATCTGGTATATCGGCGATATTACTATAGCGGATATCGTGCCCGTCAACTATGATCACACAACCACTGCCGATGGCTTCCATTTTATTGCCTTCGGTGATCAGCATACCAGTATCTTCTCCCAGGCCGATACCAATGCAAGATGGATTGGTAGCTACAGCCTGCGCCAGCCTCGTAAACCTGCCACGCTTTTCAAAATGGCTGTCAATGATCACATCATCAATGCAACCAAGACCCGTGGTTATTTTTACTTCTCCCTTTAAATGTGCCCTGGAAGCATTGCCTTCATAGATCATGGTATTACTCATAGCCATGGCGCCTGCACTGGTGCCGGCAATGGTAAAACTTTCTTCTTTTTGATAACGGTCGAGCAAAATGGCCAGGAATTTTGTACCGCCAAAGGTAGAAGACAAACGCAACTGGTTGCCCCCGCTGAACATCACCGTATCGCAGTTTTTTATCCTTTCCAGGTATTCCTCATTTTGTGCATCGCTGCGGTTGCGGATATGCATCACATTAATATCGATACAACCTATTTTTCCAAATGCATTGATATAATTCTCCCCAACTTCATATGGTATCATGGAAGCCGTTGTTACCACTTCAATTTTAGCTGCAGGTCCACCGCTTTCTTTTACAATACGGTTAAGGATGCCCAGTTCAAAAAAGTTGAGGTTGTTGCGGTTAATTTCTCCTTTTTCAAGATCGGTGCCCTTGTCTTCTGCACCACCAATAGCAATTAATTTCCCTTTGGGTAAGTTCATGTTGCCTTTTTACTGATTAACGCAAAAATAGGGGAAATCGTGTTTGCGTATAACCAATACAGGCCTACCTATAGCATTACTGGCAATATACTGCAGCTGCATTTATCCTCACATAACCTCCTGCTCCGGGCTGCAGCAATACACCAGGCTGCAGTGTTGTTCTTCTGCTGGCAAAATTAACCCGGGCCGAAAGCAATGCTGTAAACCCGGCAGGACTGACCATTATTGAAGTACGGGCGGCATAATTAATATTCCCAACAGTATAATTGTACACCCCGGAAAGTACAATACTGTTTTCCATTATCCTGGCTTCGTGATCATCCAATACAAACTCACGGGCACGGCCACCCTGGCCATTGGTTAGATTATCCCTGCAGGCCCTTCGGCCATAACTCATGATATTAGCAGGTTCAAATTGTATTACTGCATCACATTCATCCCTTAAGGTACCAGCGGTATAATTACAATCTGAATTAAAAGCATCGCTGCCAACATCCCTGTCTGCCTTTGTATCACACAAAAGATCGCCATCAGCATCACAATCATAACAGGAAGAAGCAGCATTTCTTGTGACGTTTTCTTCTCCCCTTGCGTCTTCAAAAGTATGCAGCAGTCCAAAGCAATGACCCATTTCATGTGCCATGGTACTTAGGTTCTCTGTACTTGACACTGCTGTGGAAACGAGAGACAAATAATGATTGGGTATTGCGTAAGCTGTTCCATTCAGTGTGCCTTCATCAGACCGCAGGGTTTTATGAATAAAAATATTCATACAGCTGCTGAAAACATACCCTTGCAGTGCATCCATATCGTCAGTATTGTCCTTGTCCATTTGGTTTAACAGCGTATTGCGGGTAACCTCGTAACCAGCAAGAATAAAACAAATATTATGTGGTGCATAAAAATTTTGCATATTACTAAACTGACGCAATACATCCGCCTCCGTTGCAGCAGGATTACTGCCATTATCATCTGCAAAAACCCGGATAAAAACCTTCAATGGATAGGGTGAAGTATATAACACACTTCTCTGGGCAGTCCGGGCTTTTTTAGCTGCGGTAACAGCCAGCTCCTGCCCGGGTTTAATGGGCGTTGAACATTCTTTGTGAACCTGTACTTGTGCAAACGGTCTAACCCATTCAAAGAACAGCAGTAAAAAAAATAGTGTTTTAATCATGGTGATATTATTATTGGCAGGCGCCGGTAAGATTGGTGGTGCCGCAGCCAGCTATTCTTGCTTCAAAATAACTTCCTTGAGCAGCATGAAACCCAGGAGACAAAATAATATGGCTCCCCGCCTGGAACAGACCATTTGAACCATTGTTATATTTTATAGCGGTACCGGGTGTGGTAGTGATTATACTGTTGGCCATTCTAATATTTATACCAGCAGATAAAACTGTATAGGGCAGACCAAGAACATAGGTTCCGATAGTGAAGCATCCTCCTGTACTGCTGGCAGTAATATCATCACCACCTTGTATGTAATGCTTGCCAATGGTATTAAAAACCGGTATGCGGTGAGCTGCCACATCATTATCCATAAAACCACCGGCAATAGAAATGGGAGGTGGATTGCTGGTATCGAAAGGCGCCCTCACTTCAAAATGAAGATGTGGCCCGGATGCCCGTCCGATCTCACATTCATAACCCAAAAAAGTGCCT
>JAKQJG010000172.1 GCA_029561305.1 Bacteroidota bacterium
CCAAATTACCGGGAAGAGTAAGGTTTGCCGGCCTTTGCCCGACCAATCATCCCCTTCATACTTTTCATAACTCTGGCCAATGGTCCACCAGCTGCCATCCTTTAACTGTATAGGAGCGGAGATATGATTGGGCCGCTTAAAACCAGTGGAGGCATCCGTAACGGGTTTAAAAAATTCGCCCAGCCTTTCCCATTTGGTTGAATCGGCCGTTAATGCTGTTCCCCTTAGTACATATTGCCCACCCGAAACATCACCTGCTGGAAAATAATAGTAATAGCCGTTGCGTTTGCTCATAACCGGACCTTCTGCCCAGCTATATTGCAGCTTTGCATTCACCCAGTCAAGGTTGATAACGGTATCGGTTAACTGCCCATCTTTGCCAAGTGCCTGTATGCGGTTTACCTTCTGCATGTTCTTGATGAGCATATAAGGCTTGCCATCATCATCTACAAAAATGGAGTTATCATAACCCAGTTCACCTGTGGTGGGATTGGTTATTACTTTTACTGGTTCAGTCCAAGGGCCACGGGGATTTGAAGCTTTACTGAAATATTGTCCATTGGCAGAGAAATAGATCCAATAGGAGCCATAGAAATATGTAATGGCGCCCTGCCAGATGCCTGCTGAAGGACGGTCTGTAACCCAGGAACTCTTAGCTGGCGGCATCACCCGGCTGATCACCTTCCAATGCACCAGGTCTGTGGAATGATAAATGGGTAAGTAAGGTGTAAAATGAAAACTTGATCCACAATGATAAAAGTCGTTTCCCACCTGCAACAGGGTAGGGTCGGGATGATCACCAGGTAATACAGGATTTACATAGGTATTTACACTGTTATAATTGTCGTCTGAATTTTCAGTGACTGCCTGTGCATACAACTTAGTAAATACACTCAGCATAGTAATGCTGGCTAAGCAAATCATCCTGCGATAAGTAGATGTCATCTTTTATTTTTTTTTGACCTTAAATGCAATCGGTTGCATAAGCAGGTCATAAGTGAGCATAAACATTTTTAGTTGTCATTTCGATCTACTACTGATAAAAAGGGAGCACAGTCTACAGTTTGTTGCTACAACCCGATTTAATGTGGCTGCTAAAAATTGACTGCCTTCGGTTTGAATTTTATTTTAATTCAAGCACAACAACACTAAATGGTGGCAAGGTTATTTTTAATTCTTGCCCTGTAACTTTTGCATTGGTAAATGTTGCTGGTGTTACAGCATCAGGTTTGTCAAATGTGTTGTGGTTTTGCAGCTTTGAAGACTGCAATATCCGGCCGGTTACACTGCCTGCTTTGATATTCCCCAGTTGAATTGTTATAGTTTGTTCTTTAGCGGCATCAATATTTACCAATGAAATATGAACTGCACCATTTTTATCTTTTGATGCGGATGCTGAAACAGCAGGTAGTTTTTTTCCGCCAAGTACATAGTCGCTGCTGACAACAGTAAGTGGCAACATTAAAGCATCATGGTGCACATTGTACATTTCCATTACATGGTAGGTGGGAGTTACGATCATTTTTTCTTCACTGGTTAATATTACCGCCTGCAACACATTGATGATCTGTGCCAGGTTGGCCATCTTAACCCTGTCGCAATGATTGTTG
>JAKQJG010000180.1 GCA_029561305.1 Bacteroidota bacterium
GGTTAAAACACCCATCACTACCATACCCTTTGTGAAGAACCATGAGTTCAACTATGCAAAACTGTTACCGGCAAGCTGGGAGAAGTACACTTATATTCTTTACATCATTGTAGTAATATTTATTGTAACTGCAGTAAGCAATGGTGCAAATATCACCGATGGACTGGATGGTTTAGCAACGGGTGTGAGCGCCATCATTGGTATTTGTCTTGGGATATTCGCTTATGTGAGTGGCAATATCAATTTTGCCGAGTACCTCAATATCATGTACATACCCAACCTGGCTGAGCTGTCCATTTTCATAGCTGCTTTTGTGGGGGCCTGTATTGGGTTTCTTTGGTACAATGCCTACCCGGCACAGGTGTTTATGGGAGATACCGGGAGCCTGGCATTGGGTGGCATCATTGCAGCATTGGCCATCATTGTACGTAAAGAATTATTGATACCATTTTTCTGCTTTGTGTTTTTAGTAGAGAATTTAAGTGTGATGATTCAGGTGAGTTATTTTAAATACACCAAGAAAAAATATGGGGAGGGGCGAAGGGTGTTTTTGATGAGTCCCCTGCACCACCACTATCAAAAGCTGGGTTATCATGAAAGTAAGATTGCAGTGCGGTTCTGGATAGTGACGATACTGAGTGTGGTGATGGCAATAGTGACATTGAAATTAAGATGATATGCTTTTTTCGTCTTGGTTGAAGAAAAAAGTTTTACCATATATACCTATACCGATGAAAAACTAAGTCCGTCTTGGGACGGCACCAAATGAAAATTACCCGTTAAATTCTATGCTTTTGAAGAACCATTTTTTTACGTTCTACTGAAAACAACTTTAAGCCAGCGGAAGATAAACGTATAGACCTGTTAAATTCTATACTATAGAAGAACCAATTTTTTATTAAAAAATTACTGATTGAAAAATGAGTAATGCTGATGAATTGCAGCGTGCCGTAAAGTCTCCTGGTGCATCGGGAGAAGCAGGGAGGCTCGTTATACTCGGTGCAGGTGAAAGCGGTGTTGGCGCTGCGATACTCGCCAAACAGCAGGGGTATGATGTATTTGTAAGTGACGGCGGGGCGATCAAAGAAAACTTTAAACAGGAGATGCTGCAGCATGACATCCTTTTTGAAGAAAGCAATCACACCGAACAGAGCATTTTAAATGCAGATGAAGTAATGAAAAGTCCCGGTATCCCGGAAAAGAATGAACTGGTTAAAAAAATAAGGGCGAAAGGGATAAGGGTTATCAGTGAGATTGAACTGGCTTACCGCCACAAGGGCAACAGTAAGGTCATCGCAATCACGGGTACTAATGGTAAAACAACCACAACGTCGCTTATTTATCACATCTGCAGTACAGGAGGCGCTGATTGTGCGATGGTGGGAAACATTGGGTTCTCTTTTGCCAAACAGGTGGCGCTTGCACCAAAAGCATTGTACGTGGTGGAAGTAAGTTCTTTCCAGTTAGATGACATACAGGATTTCCGGCCTGATGTAGCTGTGTTAACCAACATTACGGAAGACCATTTAGACAGGTATGAATACAGGATGCAGAACTATATCGACAGTAAGTTCCGCATTACAATGAACCAGGCAGCCGATGATGTTTTCATTTACTGCATGGATGACGAAATAACAAATAATAACATTCACAGGTATCCCATTAAATCACAGCTATACCCAATCACTATGAGTAAACAATTGCCAAACGGAGCATACATCAGCAATGCAGAAATGCACCTGAAATGGAAAGGAGAAGAAATGCAGATGAGTATCAATGATTTTGCACTAAAGGGAAAACACAATCAATACAACAGTATGGCTGCAGGCGCTGCATCCGTTGCAGTTGACATTAAAAAGGAACATGTGAGGGAATCATTACAAACATTCCAAAGCCTGGAGCACAGGATGGAACCTGTTGCCACCATTCGTGGAATTGAATTTATAAACGACAGCAAGGCGACGAATGTAAACAGTACCTGGTTTGCTTTGGAGAGTATGACAAAACCCACCATATTGATATTGGGGGGTGTTGATAAAGGAAATGATTATTCGATATTGATGGAGCTGGTGAAAGAAAAAGTAAAGGCGATCGTATGTATGGGTACAGATAACCGTAAGATACATGAAGCTTTTGGCTCGGTGGTTTCACTAATGGTGAATACCGCAACGGCGGCTGAAGCTGTACAGGCGGCCTTTCATTTTGGAGCAAAGGATGATGTGGTATTGCTGAGCCCGGCTTGCGCCAGTTTCGACCTGTTTAAAAATTATGAAGACAGGGGAAACCAGTTTAAGAAAGCGGTAAAGGATTTATAAAATAGTTGTATGGTTCGTGAGGACAGGACCCACGGCGGAAATTATAGAAAACAGTAATGTCCAACAAACTCGACATAATAAAACAAATACTCGGTTTCTCTGAAACAAGCGAAGGTGCGTTTACATCTTCCATCAAAGAGCTGGGGCCATCCACGTTGGTTAGCAAAACAAAAGGCGACCGGGTGATATGGGCTATTGTTATTATTCTTACCCTGATGAGTTTGCTGGTGGTATACAGCAGCACGGGTTCTCTTGCATACAAGTATAGTAAGAGTACTGAAAGTTTTTTATTCAAACAGTTTGCATTTATCATATTGGGTGTGCTCATCATTTATTTTGCTCACAGGGTTAACTATACTGTTTATTCAAGAATTGCAGTGATCCTGTTCCTGGTGTCTATTCCATTATTGATTTTTACATTGATCTTTGGGCAAAACCTTAACTCTGCCAGCCGCTGGATCAAACTACCGGTGATCAATATGACATTTCAAACATCGGACCTGGCTAAGCTTGCTCTGTTCATGTACCTGAGCAGGCAGCTGAGCCGCAAACAAAATGTTATAAAAGATTTTAAGAAAGGGTTTCTTCCCATTATCATACCCGTTGGTATCATCTGTGTATTGATAGCCCCGGCAAACCTGTCTACGGCAGTGCTGATTGCCGGTACAAGTATTTTGTTAATGTTTATTGGTCGTGTAAATACAAAACATATTTTGGCTACTATTGGTATAGCGATGATACCCGCCATTTTGCTAATCACTATTGCAGTGGGTTATTACGATAAAGCGGAAAAAAAATCAAAAGACCTCCCGTCTGTTTTATCAGTGGGGCGTGTGCCAACATGGATTGGAAGAATTCAAACCTTCATCTATAGTACCAAAGAAGATAATAATGAAAAACTTTACCAGATAAACCAGGCTAAGATCGCTATTGCAAAGGGGGGCTGGTTTGGCCAGGGCCCGGGCAACAGCCAGCAACGGAATTTTCTGCCACACTCTTACAGTGATTTTATTTTCGCCATCATTTTAGAAGAGTACGGTTTGTTTGGAGGAAGCTTTATTGTATTTATCTACCTCCTCTTTTTATACCGGTGTATCCGGCTGTATCAAAAATGTCCTTTTGCATTCGGGGCATTTCTTGCACTGGCGCTGAGTTTTACGCTGGTAATCCAGGCAATAGCAAATATGGGGGTAAATGTAAATGTGTTTCCGAATACTGGGGTAACGTTACCGTTAGTGAGTATGGGTGGAAGTAGTTTTCTGTTTACCTGCCTTGCTATCGGCATCATATTAAGCGTAGCAAGAAATGTAGAGATACAGGAAGGTAAAGCAGTAGCCGCTGCAGTAGTGGCAAGCGAACAGGCGGCAAAAGAAGAAAAAAAATAAGTGTTGAAATAATGAATGAAAGTAACTATCCCAATGCTGTGTCGGCTTCCCCGTTGGCTAACGGGGACGGCGGCGGTGGGGGTTTGTCTTTCATCATGGCTGGCGGAGGAACGGGTGGCCACATTTTTCCTGCTGTGGCTATTGCCAATGCCATAAAAAAACTGCAGCCCGATGCAAATATTTTGTTTATCGGTGCTAAAGGGAAGATGGAAATGGAAAAAGTGCCGCAGGCGGGATATATGATTGAAGGGTTAGATATAGCAGGGTACAACAGAAGTTCTTTGATTAAAAACCTGGGATTGCCTTATAAACTGATCAAAAGTTTTTTACAGGTTAAAAGCATTTTCAAAAAATTTAAGCCGGATGCGGTGATCGGTGTAGGAGGATATTCCAGTTTCCCAGTGTTGCGGTATGCACAATCAAAAGGGATACAATCTTTCATTCATGAGAGCAATTCTTTTGCCGGCAAAACCAATATCCTGCTGGGAAAAAAGGCAAACAAAATTTTTGTTGCCATTGACGGAATGGAAAAATTCTTTCCGGCAGACAGGATCAGCATCAGTGGAAATCCTGTGAGAGCGGCTATTACAAACAGTACGGTCAGCAGGGAAGATGGCATCGGGTTTTTTGGATTGGATCCTGCAAAGAAAACGGTACTGTCTGTTGGTGGTAGTCTTGGTGCCAAAGGAATTAATGAGGCATTGGAAAAGCATATTGATGAATTTGAAAGTAACGGTCTGCAGTTGATCTGGCAAACAGGAAGGCCTTACGCACTGCAGGCGCAACAGTGTGTGGCAGGCAGGCAAAATATATGGGCGAATGATTTTATCACCCAGATGGAATATGCATATGCTGCAGCAGATGTGATCATCAGCAGGAGTGGTGCCATGAGTGTGAGTGAAATATGTGTGATCAAAAAACCGGCAGTATTTGTTCCGTTTCCTTTTGCAGCGGAAGATCATCAAACGGTCAATGCAAAAAAACTGGTTGACAGGAATGCAGCCATGATGGTAAAAGACAGCGAAGCTTCTGACAAACTGGTATCAACGATCATTGCCCTGGCAAAGGATGAACAAAAGCAAAATGAATTGAAACAGAACATTGGCAGGCTGGCGGTAGCGGATGCAGATATGGTGATAGCGAAAGGAATTTTGAAAAGTTTAGGGATGTAGAAAGTTTAGAAGTTTAGTAAAAAAAATGAAAAGTGTATCTGAAATAGTAGCGTCTTTAACAGCCTCTCCCAAAGGAGGGGTGGGGTCAGGCGGGGTTTATTTCCTTGGCATCGGTGGCATTGGTATGAGCGCATTAGCAAGATACTTTAATGCAAATGGTGTGGCAGTGAGTGGTTATGATAAAACAGAAACGGCATTGTGCAGAGAGTTAGCAGCCGAGGGGATCAACATTCATTACGAAGACAATATTGAGCTCATTGACAAACAGGCAAAGCTGGTGATTTACACACCTGCTGTTCCAAAAGATCACAAGGAATTAAATTATTATCTGAACAATAATTATACGGTTACTAAACGCAGCGATGTTTTGGGAGCCATTACTGCCGGTGGCTTTAATATTTGTGTGGCGGGCACACATGGTAAAACCACCACAAGCAGTATGGTGGCACATATATTACGGCATACCGGTTACGGTTGCACGGCTTTTTTAGGCGGTATTGCTGTGAACTACAGCAGTAACTATTGGTCAGCAGCAACCAATGGGCAAAATGTATTTGTGGCAGAAGCGGATGAGTACGACAGAAGTTTTTTGAAACTGAGTCCTGATGTTGCAGTGATCAGTTCTATGGATCCCGATCACCTGGATATCTATGGCACGGCAGAAAATATGGAACAGGCATTCATTGATTTTTCTGAAAAGATAAAGCCGGGTGGGTTGCTCATCAGCAAATATGGATTGAAAAGAAACGCTGATCTGAAAGCATCACAGCACCTGTTGTATGATGTGGATAATGCAAACGCAGCTATCAACTCACACAATATTCAAATTGATAACGGCAGTTATGTATTTGATGTAAAAGCAAAAGATAAAGTGCTGAAAGATGTATTGCTGAATATGGGAGGGATGCACAACATAGAAAATGCAACAGCCGCTATCGCAGTTGCGCTGCATTTGAATATTGACGACGAAAAAATTAAAGCGGCTGTAGCGGCTTTCAGGGGAGTAAAAAGAAGATTTGAATATATCATTAAGAATGACAGCACAGTAATGATCGATGATTATGCTCATCATCCGGAAGAACTGAGAGCACTGATATCGGGAACAAAAATATTGTTTAGCGGAAAAAAATGCACGGTGGTTTTTCAACCGCATTTATACAGCAGGACAAAAGATCATGCAGACGGTTTTGCAGAAGTACTGGATATGGCAGATGAAGTGATTCTGTTGCCAATTTATCCTGCAAGAGAGTTGCCGATGGAACGCGTGAACAGTGAAATGATCCTGCAAAGGATGAAAAACCGGAATTCAAAATTGTTGAGTAAAGAAGCATTGCTTATTGAAATAGAAAGTAAAAAGCCGGAACTCCTGGTAACATCAGGCGCAGGTGATATTGATGTGCTGGTAGAACCGATAAAAAAAATTTTGGAATTATAAAAAAATAAAAGCATTTAAAATTATCAGGTTCTAAAGTCTCCCTTTGGGGGATTTAGGGGGACGGATCTCCATGGTACAAAAACGCAACATATTAAAATGGGTTTTCACAACGGTTTGGTGCCTTGTTGGTGCTGGTGTGCTCACTTTGCTTGTTGCTGCCATTCAAAAGGAAGATGCACAAAAATGTGCAGGAATAAATATTGTCATCAAAGGAGTAAGTAATAATTTTTTTGTTGATAAAAATGATATTCTGAATGAGCTGAACCAATACATTGATGGTTCACCGGAAGGACAGCCGATGAGTTTTTTTAATCTAAAATCATTGGAAAGCGACCTGCAAAAAAATATATGGGTTAAGCAATCACAATTGTTCTTTGATAATAACAGGGTGCTGCAAATAATCGTCAACGAAAGGGAGCCTGCTGCAAGAGTATTTACAACTGCTGGTACTACGTTTTATATCGATAGCAGTATCACTATGCTGCCATTGAGTGAAAAATTCTCTGCCAGGCTGCCGGTGTTTACTGGCTTTCCATCAGACAAATCTGTGCTGTCGAAAAGAGATAGTGCATTATTGAGGAATGTATATAATATCAGTGTAGCCATACAGAAGGATTCGTTTATTATGGCATTGATAGAACAGGTTGAAATCACTCCTCAAAGGATGTTTGAAATGGTGCCAAAAATTGGTGACGGGGTCATTGCGTTTGGTGATGGCAACGATATTGATAAAAAATTCAGCAAACTCAAACTGTTTTACGAGCAGGTGATGCCAAGAAGCGGATGGGGACACTACAGTAGTATTGATGTACAATACGCAGGACAGGTAGTGGCAAAGCGAAAAGGTGCAGAGGATAAAACAACTGACTCATTACGGACTTTGCAGATAATGCAGATGATCGCTCAAACGGCAGAACATCTTTCAAATGATTCTTTGCAACTGATACTGCAGGATAATGAACACAATACTACCAGTGCCAACCTGGTGGAACAGTCCTTACAGCGGGATGATGAACCCGGTACGGATGATGCGTCACCTGTAGTAAAGGTTATTGACCAGGCAATCGGGGGGGCTGTATTGACAAGCAAACCAGTATTAGCTGAACCCGTAACTGCAAAAAAATTGGTTGATGCAAAGAAAAAGCCGGCGGCAAAAACAGTTGTGAAAAAAAATGCTGTTGTAAAACCTGCTGCAAAGACTGTTGCCAATAAACCGGTTGCAAAGCCTGCTGTAGTAAAACCAGCAGTGCAAAAACCGGCAACGAATAATACAATGCCAGCTTTAAATAAACCTAAGCCAGTCCCTGTGAAAGCAATTTCTGATAAGCCTAAGGCGGTGATGCCGAAGGCGAAACAGAATGATTATTAATATGGAATAGGTATAAAGATTTTGGACGGAGATTTTTTGAATGATGATTAATGTGGATTGATATGATTAGTATGATGGGACTTAAGGGGGATACGGATGAAAATTTGTAAGAGAAAGATTGCGTTTTGATCCCGATAGCTATCGGGATGGTTTGTATGACTGGCCGTGATGATGCCTAAGATGAAAAGATTTTTAATGAAACAAAAGCGGCAGGAAGAAAAATACTCTTGCAAAAGAGTAAAACAAAAAAAAACAATAGAACAATAGAATAATTCAACAACAACACAAACACAAACACATACAATTATGATTAACGAACAAACAAACCCATTTGATAACGGAGCGGTGAATAACAATCCTGTTATCGTAGGCCTTGATATCGGCACTACAAAGATTGCGGCTATTGCCGGCCGTAAAAACGAATACGGCAAACTGGAGATCCTTGGCTTTGGACGTGCCAACAGCAATGGTGTGCAGCATGGTATGGTACTCAACATCGACCAGACCATCAAAGCCATTCAAACAGCTTTGGAAAATTGCTATGCCTCTAACCCTAACCTTGCTATCAGTGAAGTGTATGTTGGAATAGCAGGACACCACATTAAGAGTTTGCAGACAAGGGGCGATATTGTAAGGCAGAACACCGAAGAAGAGATACGGCAGGAAGAAATTGACAGGCTCATCGCTGATCAGTACCGTACCTATATTCCTGCGGGTGACCAGATCATTGACGTGATACCACAGGAATTCACAGTAGATAATTTTCAGAACATTCCCAACCCGATAGGGTACAGTGGCGTGAAAGTGGGTGCTAACTTCCATATCATTACGGGTGATAAGACAGCCATTCGTAATATCAACCGCAGTGTTGAAAAATCAGGGTTGAAAACACAGGACCTGGTATTACAACCACTGGCCTCTGCTGCTGCCGTAATGTGCGACCAGGACCTGGAAGCAGGTGTGGCAATCGTTGATATTGGTGGTGGCACCACGGACTTAGCCGTTTTTTATGAAGGCATTTTAAAACACACTGCTGTTATTCCTTTTGGTGGTGAAAATATCACCAATGATATTAAGAATGGTTTGGGCGTTTTAAAAACACAGGCAGAGCAAATGAAAGTACAGTTTGGCAGTGCGCTGGCTGATGAAGCAAAAGCAAATGCATTCATAACTATTCCTGGTTTGCGTGGTATGCCGCCCAAAGAGATCAGTGTTAAAAATTTAGCAGGCATTATCCAGGCACGTATGAGTGAGATCATGGATTTCGTTTCCTACCACTTAAAGCAGGTTGGCTTGGATACCAGGTTACTCAATGGCGGTGTGATACTTACAGGTGGTGGTTCACAGTTAAAACATTTGATCCAGTTAACTGAATATGTTACAGGATTAAATGCAAGGATCGGTTATCCCAACGAACACCTGGCAAGTGGCCATATCGAAGAACTGACCAAACCTATGTACAGCACCTGTATCGGGTTGATATTAAAAGGATACAACGATTTCGAAAACAAGAACAAGCAGTTTGCCGAGCAGTTCAGGAGAGTGGAAGTGCCGTCTTCATTACAACAGGAACCTGTAGACGAAACACTGGCTTTGCCACAGGAAGAACCAGTGCTGGTAGAAATCAACGGATCAAATAAAGTGAAAGAGCGCAAATCACTGAAAACATTCATGGACTCTTTTAAGAATGGTTTGATTGATCTGTTTAAGGAAGAAGGGGATGCGCATTTGTAGCCCCCTCCGCCCCCTAAAGGGGGAACCGAAAGATTTTAATAATACTTAGTTCTTTTTGTTACTATACCATACTAACCATTAATTCAAATACTCCTTGTTATCAAAAGAGTATTCTAAATCAGGTTTCGGAAGAAATCCCCGGTGATTTAAGGGATTTGTTCCGTAACCATAAATATTTTTTGCTATGATACATTTCGATTTACCAAAGGAACAATCCTCCATCATCAAGGTGATTGGTGTGGGCGGCGGTGGCAGCAATGCTGTTAACCATATGTATTCCCAAAATATAGAAGGCGTCAACTTTATCATCTGTAATACAGATGCACAGGCGATCGCACAAAGTAAAGTGCCGAATAAAATTCAGTTGGGACCACATTTAACGCAGGGGCTTGGTGCAGGAGCCAATCCTAATATTGGCCGCCAGGCAACAGAAGAAAGCCTGGAAGAAATAAGGCGCATACTGGAAGTGAATACCAAGATGGCATTCATTACTGCCGGTATGGGTGGCGGTACGGGTACAGGCGGTGCACCCATTGTTGCTAAAGTGTGTAAGGACCTCGACATACTTACTGTAGGTATTGTTACTACTCCATTTGCATACGAAGGCAAAAAGCGTTTGGCACAAGCCGAAGAAGGGATCAAATTATTGGAAAGCCATGTAGATACCTTACTTGTTATAAGCAATGATAAACTCCGTCACCAGTTTGGCAACCTGAAAATGAAAGAAGCTTTTTCAAAAGCGGATAATGTACTGGCTACGGCTGCAAAATGTATCACGGATGTGATCAACAGTACAGGCCAGATCAATGTTGACTTTGCGGATGTGTGCACGGTGATGAAGAACGGCGGTGTGGCTATTTTGGGCAGTGCCACAGGCGAAGGAGAGAACAGGGCACAGGAAGCGATTGAAAATGCATTGAACTCACCATTGCTGAATGACAACGATATCCAGGGAGCCAGGTGGATATTGATCAATATCAATTCTGCAGAAGGGGAATATGAGTTTACGATGGATGAAGTGGAAGTGATTCAAAATTATTTATTGAGCAGGGCGGGTGAAGGTACTGATGTGATACTTGGTTTAGGGTATGACAATACGTTAGAAGCATCTATCGGCATCACCTTGATAGCAACAGGTTTTGAACACAAAGACCCGTTTGCAAAAACAATCAATAAAAAGGAAGAGCAAAAGAAGGAAGACAAAATTGTGATGTCGCTTGAAATGCCAGCCAAGGCAGAGGTGAAAGTACAGGCTGTGGCCCCGGCGGAAGTTCCTGCAGCAGAACCTGTAAAAGAAGAAATTCCGGTGGCTGAATTGACAACAGCAGCAATACCAGCCGAGCCTGAAAAAATAGTAATGCAACTGGCATCACCTGAAATGCCAGAGGTAAAAGAGCCTGTTATAACCACGGGAAATACATCTGTCGACATGAAAGCACTTACACCGGAAAAACCGGCCGAGCCAGTCTCGGCCACTGCTCCGGTGTTCTTTGAAATTTCTTCCACCGCCGACCAGTCGCCGGTGATCCATTTTGATATACCAGAAACAGCGTTGCCTGTTAAAAAGGAAGAAGAGCCTAAAGAAATTCCTGTTACTAACGTTAACGAAGCTACTAAAGATGCTAGCATGCCTGTTTCGTCAGCAGGCGGGTACCTGGCCAAACCTCAAACCATTTATGCTTATGAGGAGAAGCCGCAACCAGAATCCAATACTTCCGAGGAACTAACCCCTTTGCAGAGTATTACAAAGGCCGACGAACCGGAGTTAGAAATGCAAATGGTGGTTAAAGATTCCCATCAAGCGGCGGAGGAAAAGCCCAATGCACCTCAAACCCAGCACCCACTTATTTTATCTTCTGTTGAGGAGCCCGCTTTGCAGGACGAAACAGAAGAGTTAAGGCGCCGGGCTGCTGACAGGATCGCCAAACTGCGTAATTTGTCATTCAACATTAATGCAGCTGATCCCAACAACGAGTTTGAGTCTGTGCCGGCCTACCTTCGCCGCAACATGGAATTGCACAATTCCCTTGCGGATGTAGAGAGCTTCTACAGTAACTACCAGGTAAAGACAGACGACAACAACCAGGCAGAGATCAGTACCATCAATACTTTTTTAGACGGTAAAAAACCGGATTAAATAATTCGATTCATCATCGGACGATTGTTTGTTAATTATAGTGTGTGTTAAGCCCCCAATGCAAATTGGGGGCTTGTGTTTTTTATCAACCATCCGAAGTTTTAAAAACTCCGGATGATTTGTTTTTGAGCCCGGCTTAAAGTAATGCTATTTGGCTTCAGTGGCAACAGTTGTTAGTTCATTTTTCTTTTTACTAAAAAGACAAATGAACCACTCTTGTGCTGAGTTTCTTTATTATGCTTTTATCGAAACGTAAAAATAAAGTGCTATACCGGCGGTGGTTTTCACTTGTGAAGTTTTTAAATTTTAAAATAACCATCGGCGAAGTGCCGAAGCCTGTTTATGCCATAACTTTATAGGACTAATTTCGATATTGAGGGTATTTAAATTAATAGTTTTGGCTGCTTTCATATTAAGCTTATTTATGCCTTAGAGTTTCAATTAAGGATCTGGTTTAAAGCAACTACTGTGAGGCCCGCCGTGACAAGCACTTCATTAAGAAAATTTAAATGACAAAAGAAGATATAACTGAGAAGTTTTTATATTACGCAACCGAACATGGGCATGCAATATGGCAGGGAAACCATCAAGAGGCTAATAAAATGCATGAGGAATTACAAAAGCTGTATAAAGTGGCGAAAGAAAAAAATGTACCTGATATTTTTTCCAGTTTCCTGACTGAGGAGGATGCAAGTGTCAGACTATGGGCTGCGACTTTTACCTTAAAAATACATCCTGGTATAGCAGAACAGGAATTGATGAATTTAAGTGAACTAAAGGGCATTACGGCAAT
The DNA here is from genome assembly GCA_029561305.1 of Bacteroidota bacterium. GTDB lineage: Bacteria > Bacteroidota > Bacteroidia > Chitinophagales > Chitinophagaceae > Ferruginibacter. Next base: position 12,341 of record JAKQJG010000180.1, read on the forward strand.
AAGTGCGAGGACACTACTAAAACTTTGGAGGCAAGGATTACTGGATTTGCTTTAAATTTTCTTAGGGGATATTTGCGCCATTGATTGCTCTACAATTTATGCAAGTAGTTCTATGTTTACCTGCAACGTCTCTCTTCCGGGCACGGGGCAAGGCAGCACGTTGCACCGTCCGGTAAAAGTTGTTTGCAAGAATCTAAAACCACCCTTACAGCATGATTAATTCTCTGATTCAAGGTGCATCCTTTTCCATACTTACAAACACATGCCAACGCAAAAGAGACATTGCTTAAAATTCAATTTTGTTAATTAAAGCAAACCATCATTACCCTTCCACAAAATTTTTCAATCCAGTGCCAATCAAATAAGTCCAGCCCTGGTTCCAAGCAACGTCTCTCCTCCGGGCATCGAGCAAGGCAGGACGTTGCGCTGCCTAGTAAAAGCGGCTTGCTAAAAATGCAAACCAATATTTACCCTTCCAAAAAATCTTTCAATCCCTTTCCAATCAAATAAGTCCAGCCCTCCACGAAATTTTCTCTTGCAAAGGCATTGTGTGCAGTTAAAGGGAATGTTTCCAGGCCTTCATGTGTTAGTTTTAGTTTTGTTGTATTCCCTTCTGCAACCAGTTCAAAACTTACATATGAAATGCCTTCAAAGCCATCATATCGCCAGCTATAGGTTAGCTTTTTTTCTTTTATCACTTCGGTTATTGTACACAAATGAAGAAACGCTTCACCCTGTTTTCCCTTTCCAATAAACTGGAATTCAAAACCAACCTCCGGTGTAAAAGCTAACAGGTCAAAATACCATTGTTTCATGGCATCTTTGTCAGTGATGGCATGCCATACTTTTTCAACCGGGGCATTATAAGTGCGTTCAATAACAAATGGCTCAGCTGTATTCATGTATTTATATTTTAGTTTGCAGCAGTTAAAATTTCCGTTTGCTGATAAGGAGTTCCGGTTCCTGTTAAAATATAATGCTGCAGACTTGAAATAAATTGCCTCCAGCCCTGCTCACAGATCTCATAACATTCCAGCATTGGTGTAAGACCATAATGTATCATATTGACATTTGTTGTGCTGCCTGATTGTGTCAGTTCCCAAATGATCTTTGTTCCCAGCCATTCTTTTTTATTTTTTATCGATGGTACATCAATATATGCTGCCGTGCATTTCCAGATGATCTTTTTTCCAGGAATGATCTCTTCCACCACAAAGGATTTATATGTATTGCCAAACCTTATCGTGAAAGTATCATCTGTATTTATTGCACAGCCTTCGAATGTTACCGTCCACCACGCATTGATATTTGCTGTAAGGGCAGCAAAAACATTTTTCCCTGGCGTGTTTAAAGTAATACCTGTTTGAAACCCCGTTTTCATATTTACCAGGTATTCTTCCAGCCTGTCAGCTGTATCGGTTTCTCCCTGTACAGCACCATACTCCCTGTCAACTCTTTCCAGGTCTTCCGCTGAAGTAAATACAGACTGCATCCTCAGATTTGTTTTATGTCCATCTGCCTCAAAAACAACAGTCACTTGAAAATTTACCGGCTCTGTATCTGCATCGCCGGAATGTTTGTATACAAGCCTTTCTGGTTGTAGCACTTCTAAAAAAATAATCCTGTTGGGGTAGTCCCTGCCGTCAGGTCCATGCATCGTAAAATTCCAGCAACCACCAGCTTTTAAATCCATCTGCCCGCTGGTTGCAGTGAATCCAACCGGTCCCCACCAGTGTACAATATGTTCTGGTTTGGTCCATACTTCCCACACCAGTTCTCTTGGGGCGTTCAGCGTTTTTTTTACGGTAATTGTTTTTCCTTCTACAGTAGTAATGGTGTTTGTCATGGCTATACTTTTATGCGTTGAGATAGATTTTCGTTTGTGCGTCTATATGGACGTATGCGTTGCCCGGGAATTACTTTCTTTTTTTAGTAGCAGGCAGCTTTGACTTTTTACGTTGCATTTCATCCAGGTATTTTTCCAGGGCATCCATTTTTTGCTCCCAGAATTGTTTGTATTGTTCCACCCAATGTGATACCTCGTTTAGCTTATCCAATTTTGCTTCACAAAAACGTTCCCTTCCCTGCTGTTTAATTTCTATCAAACCGCATTCCGTTAAAATTTTGATGTGTTTGGATATGGCGGGCCTGCTCACCTCAAATTTTTCTGCTACGGCATTCAGGTTAAGCGGATGCTGTGCCAGCATCCCAATAATTTTTCTCCTGGTGGGATCGGCAATAGCCTGGAAAACATCTCTTCTCATTTAGTGTAACCATTTGGTTACGCAAATATATAAGAAACCGTTTGGTTACACAAAATTTATTTTTGAAATCGCTGTAGCAATAAAAAATGCCCCCGGATTCCCGGGGGCATTTCAATCAAAAAATTGTATACAATTTATTAATTCTTTGCTGCAAATTCTTCTTCTGCAGCTTTTTGGGTTTTACGTATGGCTTGCCATTGCTTATATTTATCACCCAATATCACTTTCAGCTTTTCATTTTTTTCATCATTGATGGCATCTTTTTTTACTTTTTTTTCCTCTTCCGTCAACACTTTATCCTCTTTCAACTCCTTACTTTTTTTATTGGCATCTTCAATAGCAGCTTTTGCCAGAGTGGCCTGCTCATCCTTTACCCCTGCATCAGTAAAAGATGCATTCAGGTGTTCTTCTTTTAATTTTTTAAGTTCTGCTTTTTTCTCTTTGCTTAATGCTGGTTTAGCAGCTTCTTTATCCTGCGCTTGTGCGGCAATGGCGCCAAAAAAGAAAAGTGTGCAGGCAAATAGTAATTTTTTCATTGTCAAGTTTTTTTAGTTGAAATATTGATGTTCAAATATAAGTTGGATGTTGGCAAAAAACATGTCTTTGTCCGGCAACGTTTGCGTTGCATAAATGGTAACGAAATGATAAATTTTTTACCACCCTTGGGTTGGTATAGTTTTGGACTGTAAATACAAAACTTCAGTATGTCAATAAAAAGCTTATTAGCCCTTTTCCTTTTGTTTACAGCACCAGCTTTATTAGCCCAGGAAAAAAAGTTTCAACAAGGAGATAGCGAACGCTTCTTTCGCTTTGGTGCAAAAGGAGGAGTTAATATCAATAAAATTTCAGGTCAGTCCTATAAGTCAGGGTTTAATTATAATTACCAGTTGGGAGGATTTCTTCAATTTAATTTCAGCAACCGTTTTGGCCTGCAGCCGGAAGTGAATTTTGTGCAGTCCTCTTCTGAGTTTAGCAATGATGCCACCGATGTGTACGATGATCTTTTCAGAAGCGGCAGTCAGAAAAACGCCAAACTCAATTATCTTGAAATCCCTTTGCTGCTGAACATAAACGTGGGTGAAAGCAAACATATTAAGCTGCAGTTTGGCCCTGCCTATGGCGTAAGACTCAGCGAAAGTGTAGACAGCCTGGTGAATAATATTGATATTTATAAGGGTGGCGACTGGAGTGCCATCGGAGGATTATGGATACAGTTGCCCGTGGTACACCTTGGTGCCCGGTATAAATATGGCCTTACCAATATCAATAGCGTGGACAACCGTGAAAAGTGGAGGGCGCAGGCCATACAGATATTTCTAGGCATTACCATATAACAGGAAAATAATTATTTAGTAAAAAGGATTGTGATTGTCACAATCCTTTTTTACTTTTAAGCAAACAACCAACTGTATGATCGAAAAAATGCCCCTGGAGAATTTTCTCTTCATTGATATTGAAACTGTATCACAACAAAAGAATTTTTCTGCTTTACATGCCGACTGGCAAAAGCTATGGGAAGAAAAAACCAAGTATTCATTGCCCGAAAATACCAGTGCCGGGGACTATTATCCCCAGCGTGCCGGCGTAATGGCTGAGTTTGCCAAAGTGGTTTGCATCAGTATGGCCTATTTTAAAAAACAGGGAAACGATTATCAGCTCAGGGTAAAATCGGTGTATGGCCATGATGAAAAAAAGCTCCTGGAAGATTTTATCACAACCGTCAACCAACTGGAAGCATCCAACAATAAATGGAGTTTTACCGGGCACAATATCAAAGAATTTGACATTCCTTTTCTCTGCCGCAGGTTTGTGATCAATAGTTTGTCAATTCCCACCTACCTCGATTTTCAAAATATGAAACCCTGGGAAACCAATATGGTGGATACTTTCCAATACTGGCGTTTTGGTGACTATAAACACTACACTTCCTTAAAATTACTGGCGGCAGCCATGAATGTGCCTTCGCCAAAAGATGATATTGACGGCAGCATGGTGGGCCATGTTTATTGGCAGGAAAATAATTTGGAACGTATTGCCATTTATTGCCAAAAGGATGTGGTAACGGTGGCGAATATCATTTTACGGTTTAAGCATCTGCCGTTGCTGAAAGAAGAGCAGGTGGCGTTTGTAAAGTAGAATTTCTAAACGGCACTTTCAGTTAGCTGCTTATAATGGATAACCGGATTATTATTTGGCATCACCAAGTTTATTCAAAATCATTTGGAGCATTTGTGATTGTTGGTTAAAATATAAGTGCATAAAATCTTTTAGGGGGATATTTGTTTTTTCTTTTTGCCTGCTGTTATTGGCCTTTATTTCAGTGTTATTCTCTTCTGGTTTTACCTGGTTGCCATCTTCTGCCACTAACCATTTTATTTCTACGTTAAATTCTTCTGCCACTCTTTTTACAAAATCATCTTTTTCTGTTACTTCTTTTTTATCTCTTTCGTATCGGCTGTATTTGGATTGCGAAACATTCAGGCGCTTGATCATTTCTTCCTGGCTCAGTTCTTCCCTTTGCCGGATTGATTTTAATTTTTTTCCGAAACTCATAGTTAGTTTAGTTTTTAGGTTAAAAAAATGGCTGAATAATTTAGTCAAAAAAAGACTTGTTTATGCAAAGAATGACTAAGCTATTCAGGTGTATTTACTCATTTTTGACTTGCAAAACGAATTTGAAATTGCGCCTGTTTCTTTGGAGTTTTTTAAATAAATGGAATTGTCTGCAAGGGAAAGGATTGATTACAAATGTAATAGAAGCAACGTAAAGATTTTGTGAAATTCTACTTCGTACATCTACTTTTTTTATTGGGGGGGGGTAATTCGTAAAATTACGTTTTTGAAAATTACGGTTTTGCAAAGCAGCCGCAGTGGCCAGGCGGTTGCAAAGGCTTGAATTTCGCATAAGCCTGAATGATAACTGATTTTAAAACATTAAAAACAAAACAGATGAAAAGACTTACTTTGATCTTATTATTTCAATGGGTTTTATTTGCCTTTAGTCAACAAGAAACTGATTGGAAAAATGTTACTTTTAAAGATGCAGCATTCTTTGGTGCATTAAACACAACAGATAATGTTGTTCAAAAAGACAAAACAGGCGAGCTCACCCGTATCTTAACTCCACTTGAAAAAAAATCACCAGAAGAACATTTTCGCTATCTGTTGAATTGTTACAATAAAGAAGGGATTGTGGAAGCGTCACAATACATCCTTTCGAAAATTGCCATTCCAGGTGACTTCGATTTATTCCGGGTGAGGTGTAATTCGGCAGAGGTTTTATGTTATGATTATTTTGCCGAAAAGAATTTTACTATTGAGCCAAATAGGGGTGTTAAAATGATAGTAAAAGTTAACAACGAAGAAGTAGGCTTGAATAGTCCTATGGACAAACATTATGAACCCTGTGGCAATGGAGGGTTTAGCCTTTGCGAAGACTGGTTCCTAGTAGAATATTATGAGGAAACCGGCGAAATTATTAGCGTTACTCCCTGGGGGACCACTTGCTCCGGTTGTGTAGGAGGTGGTGTATTGCCTGGAGGCGGAGGCGGTGGTGGTGGAAACAACAATCCTCCCGATCCGATTGCATGTAGTGATGATGAAGGTAACCCTGTAAGTATTTATGAATACGTTTTATATTCTGGCAATTCAAACACACGTTATTCTAGTCATGCCTGGACTTTTATTCAGGGAAATGGATGGCGTATTAAAAGTTATGAAAAAGGCACCCAGGTATTGGACGTTAATAGATGGCTTTTCACTGCCCTGGATCACGTTAACAGTAATTTAACCGGGACTAGCCCGGAATTTGAAATCACTCATACGATGAATTCTGCCATTGGTACTCCCGAAGGCGACCCTCAATATGCAAGAATGTATCTACGTTATACAATAAATTATATTTGTAAAAAGACTTCCTATCCAAGAACGTCTGACTACAATTCTGATGCAACCTGGCGTGCAAATAGCTCAGAGGGACCATGGATCTTCGGCCCAACTTTAGAAAATTAAATCACTTATCTTTAGTGCGATTCAAAAAAATGAGTAATCAAAAATTAATATCAACTTTCTTATTCCTGCTAACAACGCTGGCGTATGTTACAGTGGCAAATGGACAAGGTAAAAGCAAAGATTCTATTCATTGTTTTGAATTAAAAACTAACCTGAAGGGCTACTTTTCAAGGGACACAGCCGACTCGGTTGAAATCAAATATTTGTATTCCATGGGTGAATATTCTATGTATTGGAATCCTGTTAATGAAAGCACTGTAAGTGCAAGATTTGATGGGAGCGAATGGATTATGGGAGATACTGTATATAAAAAATGGATTAGTTATCGCTATTTCATATACAAAAATAGCCAGGAAGTCGGCAGGGAGTATAGTTCTAAGGATGAAAATTTTTCAATGCCAATTAATGTGGATTCTTTGCTAACAATACAAAAAGTTGTACTCGTTACTAACTTGGAAAAATACAAATGTGCAGGCGATTCCATCTTGCCAAACAATGATTTATTGCGAACATTTGTACCTAAGACTAGCGTAGAAAATGGTGTTGTTGATACGTTATACTTTGTCTATAAAAAATGCAACCGGCATCTGAAATTCGAATTTCTGAAAGACATTGATACAATAAAAGATTATCGTGTCGTTAAAGGGACCGCCGTTCATGACAGCTTTTGGAAGGAATATATCAATGATGAAAAAAGAAGACCGTTTTACCGGGAAATATACCAGGAGTTAGCACCTGTACCGGTTCAGAATTACGATAAGGTATATTCATTATTTCAGCGCTTCATTAAAGATACAACCCAATAGGGGTTTTAAAGAGGCTGTCTCCGGGGTTTGAGACAGCCTCTTTCTATTCAAACGCCATTTTAAGTCATTCTTTTTTGTACCATCTCTTTCTAACAAGCATATTCGCCATGCAATAATCTTCCACAATGTATTGCTCTCAGTTTTATTCCTACAGAATAAGGTGGTGCCTGCTTTTGCTTGTACTGTGCCTTGCTACAATGGCGCCCGCACAAAACAAATCAACAGGCCCGGATAGCGCAGGCATTGCGAAAGCGCAAAAACTAAAGCCAGAAATATTCACCAGTGGCTTTATTGATATCATGAACAATGGACAGGTAAATGCCTCTGCCCGTTTTATCCGGCTCTACATTGGCGAACCAGGTAAGTTTGCAGTGCCGCTTTCCTTTTACTCCGGTGTATCATCCAATAATTTTCAAAACCAAACTTCTTCTTCAGGCAGTAAAACAAACGAGCAATTGGTAACTGCATTTATCAATCCGTTAAGCGGTTTAATAAACCTGTCAAGTGATGGCATGTCTTTTTTTAGTAAAACTAAAAAGATAACTAAGCTTGGCTTTACGTATCATATTGGCGAAAGAGTTTTAACAGGTTACAAAACCGGACCAGTAAACAATCCGCAAACAGGAAAGCCTGTCAATTTTTTTAACACATTTGGCAGTCTTGGATTTTATTTTCAAACCGGTGCATGGGAAAGGAGCAACAGCAGTAATATGGGTTTGTTTTGGATGAGTTTGCGATATATAGCCTGTTACTCCAGTGCAAAACAAATAAAGGAGTTTTTGCCGGATATAAAAACCAACGGTATTTATGATGGCTGGTCATTTGGTTTTGGTGTGGAGATAAACAATCTTATAAATGTTAAAGCCCTTTATTACAAATACTCAAAAAAGCCTGAGATAGATTATGGCCTGCCTATTTACCAGTTTACGTTTAATTATGCTTTAAAAAATTAAACGTAAACAACAGTTTTTAAGCTTTATTCGTACAGCAAATATTTTTTTCTCACCTTTTTAAATTCTCCCAAAGCCGGCTCCCAGCTGGCCCTTATTTCCTTTTCTGTTTTACCGGCTTTTATTTGCTGCATCAATACATCGTTGCCGGCCAGTTTATTAAAGAAATTATTTTTCAGGAAAAAGCTGTCTTTGCCCGGGAACAATTTATAGGCATTCAGCAGGTACTTCAATTGTATTTTATTATCCACCTTTTCAAGCACCGCTGCGGTGGTACCGCTTTCATTCCAGCCATAACATTTTTGATAAAAACACTTACTGCTTTTGGCGCCGGCATTGGGTTTGGGTGTAAAAGCATATAAATTTTTTGGCAATGCAGGATGTCCAAAAATTTGAAATGGTTTATCAGTACCACGCCCTTCACTTAGTACGGTACCTTCAAAAAAACAGGTGGAGGGATAGAGATAAATACTTTGCATCTCCTTCAAATTGGGCGAAGGGTTTACGGGCAGTACATACTTTGTGTTGTGATCATAGTTTTTGCACTTGATGATCTGGATATGAAATGGTGTGTCATTACTTTGTTCTGTTGTAATGTTATACGCATTGTTCCGGTTTGCTTTTTCAGATAACCAGTTTTCACCTGTTATCATCAGTGCGTATTCGCCTACCGTCATCCCGTATACTACCGGTACCGGCTGCATGCCCACAAAGCTTTTAAATTTCTTTTCCAGTACCGGGCCGTCCACGTAAAATCCATTGGGATTCGGCCGGTCCAGTATCAGCATCATCTTATGATTTTCAAGACAGGCTTCTATACAGTATTCAAGCGATGAAATAAAAGTATAGAAACGTACGCCCACATCCTGGATATCAAAAATGAGTACATCAATATCTTCCAGATCGGCTGGGGTAGGTTTTTTATGATCGCCATAAAGACTGATCACGGGGAGGCCTGTTTTTTTATCCTTGCCATTGTTCACTTTTTCGCCTGCATCAGCGGTACCGCGGAAGCCATGCTCCGGCCCAAAAATTTTTACCACGTTGATACCGCTTTTTATTAAGGTGTCTACCAGGTGTGTTCCTTTAACCACGCTGGTTTGATTGGCAAAAACAGCCACTTTTTTTCCTTTTAACATGGGTATATATACCTGCGTTCTTTCAGCGCCGGTAATCACCTGTGCATGCAGCATGCTTCCTGTTATTAAGAATAAAATAAGGTATAAAAATCTCAGTTTCATGTGCTAAAGATGAATAAAATTTTTTGATTCGCTGTGCCATTCATAAACATTAACTTGCGTTTTCATTGCGGCAAAAAACCGCAGGGAGCAGCGGTCGTCCTGCCTTTGAACTGGTGGTGCCGCGGCTTATAACAAAATCATTCATCGTTTCGCCACCGGCGGAACAAAACAACAAACTATGGCACAGGTAAAAAATGGTGATACCGTAAAGGTTCATTATACCGGGAAATTAACAAGTGGAGAACAATTTGATTCGTCTTCAGGCAGGGAACCATTAGAGTTTACTGTAGGTGGCGGACAAATGATCAAGGGCTTTGACGCCGCCATGCCCGGCATGAGCGTGGGTGATAAAAAAACCATCAATATTCCTGCAGCGGATGGCTATGGTGAAAAAGACCCCAGCGCAGTAATAGAATTTCCCAAAGAGAATGTTCCGGCAGAAATGAAACTGGAAATAGGCATGCAACTGACATTAAGCGATCCTAATGGAAACCCGTTCCCGGTAGTAGTAACTGAAATGAGGGAAGATGTAGTAGTGCTGGACGCCAATCATTTTTTAGCCGGCGAAGAACTGGTGTTTGATATTGAGTTGGTGGAAATTAGCTAGTCAATGGTGAATGGTCAATGGGGCCTCCACTTAAAGATAGAATGCCTTAATTTTAAGCAGCGTGCATGTGCATGCTGCTTTTTTATTTTCTTTGATGATGTAATATTGCAGCTGTTATAAAAGCGCTACATTCACCATTGACCATTCACCATTCACCACAATGATCTACATAAGCCCCGATACCGTTGCCGAACGCCTGATGCGTTATGTACAGGTTGATACACAAAGCGATCCCAACAGTACCGCACACCCTACCACGGAAAAACAAAAAGACCTCAGTATACTGCTGAAGAGAGAATTGCAGGGTATGGGAATTACCAGTGCCGTAACAGATGAATATGGGTATGTATATGCCACTATTCCTTCTAACAGTGACAAAAAAAATATTCCTGCCATTTGTTTTTGCAGTCATGTAGATACAGCTCCGGATTGCAGTGGAACCAATGTAAAACCCATCTATCACCAGTTCTATGACGGAAAAGACATTGTATTGCCAGATGATACCACACAGGTACTTCGGGTAAGTGAATCACCTTATCTGAAAAAACATATCAATAGCGGTATCATCACAGCCAGCGGACTCACTTTGTTGGGTGCCGATGACAAAAGCGGCGTAGCTGCCATCATGGAAGCCGCCTTGTTTTTTATGCAAAACCCGGCAATAAAACACGGCGATATAAAAATATTGTTTACACCGGATGAAGAAGTTGGGCAGGGTACGGCAAAAGTGGATATGAAACAACTGGGTGCTGAATTTGGTTATACTTTAGATGGTGGGGAAGCCGGCAGCCTGGAAGATGAAACCTTTAGTGCTGATGCCGCAACCATTACCGTAAATGGTGTGATCACACACCCTGGTTATGCAAAAGATAAAATGGTGAATGCGCTAAAAGTTGCTGCCGCCATATTAGAAGCTTTACCAAAAAATGAATGGAGTCCTGAAACCACAGAAAAGAAACAGGGTTTTGTACACCCGGTGGCATTGAATGGTATTGCAGAAAAAGCAACCATACAGTTCATTGTGAGGGATTTTGAAGATGAAGGTCTTGCACGCAATCATGTAAGACTGCAGGATATTGCTGCTAAAGTAGTGGCAAAATTCCCTGGGGTGTCTTTTGAATATACACCTGCAGAACAATACAGGAATATGAAGAAAGTGCTTGACAAGTATCCGCAGGTGGTGGCATATGCAGAAGAAGCGATACAACGGGCAGGCCTTGCTGTAAAAAAAGAAAGTATCCGCGGTGGTACCGACGGCAGCCGTTTTAGTTATATGGGAATGCCCTGTCCTAATATTTTTACAGGCATGCAGAATATCCACAGCAAATTAGAGTGGGTGGGCACAAAAGATATGGCCAAAGCAGCCGAAACCATCGTGCATGTATGCATGATATGGGAAGAGAAAAGTTAACCTCCATTTCAATATCAGCAACAACTTATGAATGACAGAATTGTCGGCATCATGGGTGCTATGCCCGAAGAGATTGATGCGGTAGTGACATTGTTATCTGCAACAAAGCAATCATCCCATGCCGGAAGGATTTACTACGAAGGTTATATCAACCAAATTAAAACCGTAGTGGTAGTATCCGGTTGGGGCAAAGTGGCTGCTGCGGCTACGGTTTCCACGCTGATCCATAAATTCAATATCCACGAACTCATCTTTACCGGAGTGGCTGGGGCTATTAAACATGGTTTAAAGATCGGTGATATTGTTATCGGCAGCCGTTTGTTGCAGCATGATATGGACGCAAGACCGTTTATTCCCCAGTATGAAATTCCCTTGCTAAAGAAAACTTATTTTGAATGTGCAGAACAGCAATTGTCTGTTGCCAGAATTGCTGTTAATGACTTTCTGCAACACGGTAACCTGCAATCAACAGTTGGCGATTCAGCGCTGCAACAGTTTAGTATTGATACACCCAGGGCATATACCGGCGATATTGCCAGCGGCGACCAGTTCTTTGCTGATGAAACAAAAAAACAGCAGTTACTTCACAATCTTCCAACGGTTTTATGTGTAGAGATGGAGGGAGCCGCAGTGGCACAGGTCTGTTTTGAAAACCAGGTGCCCTTTACCGTTATACGAACCATTTCAGATGCTGCCGGAGAAGGATCGCATATTGACTTTGCCGCTTTTATTGAAAAGATCGCAGGGAAGTATTCTGCCGCAATCATCAAAAATATTCTCCTGTAAAACAAAAGCCCCACCAAAAATGGCAGGGCTTTGAAATTAAACATGGATTGTTTGAGAACCTTCTTTAGTCAGCTTTACAGTTTGGTTACCTGTTTGATAATTTGTCCTTCATTGCTGTTGAACTGTATGATATAGTTACCTGGCGTTAAGGTTGATATTTCATTTAACTGTACATAGTTAGTGCCTTTGTTCATTTTGATATTTTTAGTGAACACCTGCTTACCCGCCATGCTGAATATCCTCATCACCGTTGTTTCAGTATTCTTCCAGTCGATATTGATGTTTACATAACTGCTGAAAGGATTTGGTGAAACCGTGAAGTCAGTTGTCTTTTTCAGCCTTACAGAAACCACTTTGGAGAAACTGCTTTTGCCATCTATATCAACCTGCCTCAGGCGGTAGTAAACAACCGCACCATTTACCGTGCTGATATCATCATTGAAAGTGTAATACATATCCAGGCTGGTAAATCCATGACCTGCAATGCTACCGGTTTTGATGAATGTTCTGCCATCAAGACTTCTTTCAATTTCATACCTGTCGCAATTGATCTCCTGTAATGTTGCCCAGTCAAGTTTGATCAGGTTGTTGCGGAGCAGTATACCAGTAAATGATTTTAATGTTACAGGTAATGGTCCGGCCAATGGTTCAAGTATCGCAGTACCATCGTCAGAGAATTTTTCATTTGCATCAGAGAAACCTTCGATCCTTGCCACGTTGATGATGGCGGGAATATTACCGTTGCCGTCAGCAGCGTTCACCGTTACTTTAAATTCAATTTCAAATTCTTCACCCGGGGCTAAAATGCCGCCTTGTGCATGTGAAGCACCGCTTCCTATCCTGAATACAATTACTTTTCCGTTTGTAACTTCTGCCTGGTCATCACCTGCATTATCAGTGAAGTAAGTATTATCAGTAAAACCAGCACAGTTGATCACTTTCAGAGAACCGGCTATATAACTAACGCATGAGGGTAAGGTATCTGTAACCACGCAATAGTTCGCATTACCCACGCCTATATTTTTACCTTTTAATTTGTAAGTGAGTATCTCGTGTTCTTCTGCTACATTATTGAAGTTGGCGTCTTTTACAAATTTATCAAGTGTAACACTTGGGTCTTTTGTTTTAATTACAAAGGTGAATAAGCCCGGGAAGTACTGGTCGGCTTCGGTTCCAAATTCTAACTGCACCGTTGTGTCACCCGGCTGTATGCCGTATCCGGAACCTACATGAAACTGGTCAATATCAAGACCCATCTGGTTGGTATAGTTCGGGCTTTTTGCAGCTACGTGCACACCTGTGTCAGTGATAGTGCCATTCCATGGATTGTCTACTGCATTTAAACCATTTTGAAAATTAGTACCGTTGATCTTTAAGTAATCCAGTTTCAGGTTGGCATCACCTTCCCAAACCATTGCCCCCATTTTTGCATCCCTGTCACTTAATGCACCGGAAGGCACATTTAATCCTGTAAGTGTTACAGAAGAAATCAATGATGAACCACCAGAATATACCTGCTGAAAACCATCATATACCCTTACGCTGTTGTAAGCAACATCCAGGTTTTCGTATACCACTACAATACACCAGCCGGCATAGTTTCCACCACTGCCTACTGAACCGATAGAGGCTGCAACATTACCAACACTGTAAGTGCCGGTGCCATTTGCCTGGATAAAAGAAGTGATATCTGCGTATGCCTGGTATTGGCTTACAGCATTGTTGCCTGAGCCAGTCGTGTTTTTATCCAGTTGTCCGGCTGCAAACTCTGTGTAGGTACCAGTAGTTCCAAAACGGATCTTTACTTTTTGATTGGCAGAAAGACTGATGTCAAAATCACCTTTTTTTACACGGGCACCCCAGTACAAACGTGCAAGCTTAATGGTGTTGGTACCGGCAGGTAATGAAAGGTCGGCAGTAGAAGAATTCCTGGTGCCGGAACCATTGCCGCTGTTGCCATCCACATCTACATAACGGATATTCGAGTTATCGTTACCATAAGTACTGTTACCGTTTGCCCTGTTGTTATTCATCCTGGCAGTATCTGCATTGCCATTTGAATTGACAATATGTGTAAGGGTATTACCAAAGATGGTAGACCCGCCTTTAATATTGTCTGAGTAAACTTTCTGGTAGCTTCTGAACTGGGCAGTTGCGCCAAGGGCACCTGTCAGCAGCAAAAAGAGAAAGGTGGTTGCCTTCCTGTTGAACCTGTTTTGTGTGTAATTAATTTTCATATAAAAAGGGGTTGATTACGGATAAAATATGACCATCTTTTATGGATGACATTTGTAGAAAATCCAAAGGCAAGCCAAATGCTGGCACGGCCAAAATGGGAAGATTTTTTGGGGGGCAAACAGGAAAGGTAAAAAGAGACGTTAAGTGCATTGAGTCACCTCAATGTGTTGATATATAGAAGGTTACAAACGGAGCTAATGGGTGTATTTTGGGCGCTTAAGCTGGAATAAAACTTAAAAATTTCTTTCCATTGTCACGCCAACAAAAACAGTTTGAACAACTAAAATTCCATTATCCGGACACAAAATATTCTTTATGGAATACCTGGGAACTGTTGTACATAAAAAAAGAGGCTTACCCAAGCAAGCCTCTTTTTGAGTTAATATTCAAAATATTAATAGTCCTTTCTCTGAGTCCGCTGTCTTGTTCTGCCTTCGTCTGAAGGTCTTTTAAATCCGCCATCTGCCTCATTCATTCTCACAATGCGGCCATTGTATTTTTTACCATCGAGGCTTTTGATCATTTTAGCGGCAGCACTGCTGTCCACTTCCACCCAGGTATTCATTTCCCTCATATCTATTTTGCCCAGTATTTCTTTTTTTAAATTGCTTTCATCTAAAATGAATTGTAAAAAACTGGCTTTATAAAAACCGTCTTTTATACCCAGGTTGATGAACAAACGGGTATAGCCTGTGTCACGCTGGTTAAAATTCGTTCTTTCCCTGCGGCTGCCATCACGCTGTGCACCGGCGTCGTTGCGCTGGATCAAATCCCTTCTCATACCGATTGCATTCAGGTCTTCCGCATTTTCATAATATTTAAGGAAATGGTCAAACTCTAATGCAGCCACCCGCTGCAGTACTTCCTCTTTGCTCACGTCTTCAAATTTCTTCATCAGGTCGGGTATATAGGTTTCATAATCGCCATGAGAAACATCGGCCTGCATCAGTTTATCCATAAAATGAAAGAACTGCTTACGACAAACTTCTTTACCTGATGGTGCATCCATTTTATTAAAACGGGAATTGGTCATCCTCTCCAACTGGCGAATCTTGAATGTTTCCCTGCTATGACAGATAGAGATACAAATACCGCTTTTACCTGCACGGGCAGTACGGCCGCTCCTGTGCGTATATACTTCCATGTCATCAGGCAGTTCGTAGTTGATTACATGCGTGATGCCATCTACATCAATACCTCTTGCGGCCACATCCGTTGCAATCAGCAATTGTAAATGTTTGGTGCGGAAACGACCCATTACTTTATCACGCTGCTGTTGTGTAAGGTCGCCATGTAATGCTTCAATTTCGTATCCTTCTTTTACTAATTTTTCAGCAATGTCCTGTGCATCTGCTTTGGTACGGGTAAAAATAATACCGTACATGCCGGGGTTAAAATCAATATAACGCTTGAGCGTTTCATAACGGTGGTGGGCAGCTACCAGAATATACTGGTGGTCAATATTTACATTGCCACTGTTCTTTTTGCCAACCGTGATCTCTTTAGGGTTTTCCATAAAGTTCTTTGCAATAGCCCTTACTTCTGGTGGCATCGTAGCGCTGAACAGCCAGATACTTTCACGGTTAATGGTATTTTTTAAAACAAAATCAATATCATCCCTGAATCCCATGTTCAGCATTTCGTCTGCTTCATCCAGTACCACGTACTTTACTTTTTGCAGGTCGATGGCTTTTCTTTCTATCAGGTCGATCAACCTGCCAGGTGTAGCCACTACAATATGTACGCCTCTTTTCAGGTTACGTATCTGCATGGTAATGGAAGCACCACCATACACTGCTTCGGTAAAAATTCCTTTGCTGTGTTTTGAATAAGTGGCCAGGTCATTGGTTATCTGCAGGCATAGTTCCCTTGTAGGACATACAACCAGCGCCTGCGGATGACGCTCTGCTTTGTTGATTAAATGCAGTAGTGGAAAACCAAATGCCGCTGTTTTTCCGGTTCCCGTTTGAGCAAGCCCTACAAAATCGGTAGTGCCGGATAACAAAACAGGTATTGCCTGCTCCTGGATAGGGGTAGGTGTGTCAAAACCAAGATCGGTGATAGCTTGTAATAATTGTTCGTTCAGGCCAAGGGCCTCAAATGCAGTCATGTAAAAATTTTTGTGTTTACATGAAATGCGATAGCCTGTTGTGATGATGATAAAATCCCAGAGAAAGAAGACCGGTGGTCTTGTGCAACAGCCTGGAGCACCTCATGCAATCCAGTTAATAAAATAAAAAATCGCCGCAAAAGTAAGGGAATTTGCCTGTATTCCGATATTTAATTTGCTCTGTACAAAGGAGGGTATAAACAGGACGCATAAACGAAACATTTTATTTGGCCGGTACATTTTTTAAATAAGGGGATAAAAGTACTTTTGGTGAAAATTAAACCTTATACCGGGCGGTCCGTCTTTTACCGGATTGCTTATTCACCTGCATATGCATAAAAAATTATTGATAGCGCTGCTGCTGCTGTTTTTTTGTGAAAGGACTTTTTCGCAGGATACAACAGCAGCCGCTTTGCCTGCTTTTGATTCTGCCGCAGTTATAAGTGAACTGATGGCCCTCCTGGATGCTAAAGATGATGCTCCTGTAAGTTATGGTCTTGTTTCTATTGGTATGGGCAACCGGCTTTTTAGTGTACGCAACAACAGGTTAAATGCAAGACAGACCTCCACATCACAACTGTTGTTTAATCCCTTGCTCGGTTATTTTCATAAAAGCGGATTTAGTATTTCAGCCGGAAGCAGTTTGTTAAATGATAAAACAAAAGGGTTTGGTCCAACTCAATATTCTATTACACCTGCTTTTGATCTTGCGGGCAATACAAACTGGGGTTTGGGTATTTCTTACTCCCGGTATATAGCCACGGATAAATATTCGGTGTATGCTTCGCCCGTTCAAAATGACCTGTTCGCCTATGCCAGTTATAAAAAGGGCTGGATAGAGCCAGGTATTGCCTTGGGTTATTCAACCGGTCAATACAAAGAGATCAATACATTTACCATTCAGGCTACAGGGGGCAAGTACACTGATACTGGCACGTACAACCTCAAGGCATTTTCGTTTACTGCCATGGCAGGCCACGATTTTGAGTGGGAGAATATTTTCAGTAAGAAAGATGCCCTGGGGTTTACCACTACAGCAATGCTGAACTTTGGTTCTGATTCAACGGAAACGGTTTCGCATACACTCTTTCCAAACCTGCTGCGTTTTTTAAAACGCCGCAACAGGCTGCCGAAGTTATCCGGTAAAAATTCTTTTAGTGCCCAGTCTGTTGCCATCAACCTTGACCTGTCGTATTCCATTGGCCACTTTACCATACTGCCGCAATTGTATCTCGATTACTATCTTCCTGCAACAGATGAAAAAAAGTTTACACAAACCTTTACGTTGGCGGTTGGCTATTCATTCTGAAAATTCCACTTAACAAAAGATTATTACTTTTAAAATGCTGTTGGCACATTGATTGAATTATAGCAGACAAATCGAAACACATGAAATCACTTTTTTTATCAGCCATCCTTGCTTCTTTCTTTTTTTCATTCAGCAATGCCCAGGGATTTGGGGTAGGTGTTAAAGTAGGCACCAACATCAATAAGATACAAGGCCAGAGTTTTAAAGATGAGTTTACATACGGCTATAGCGCTGGTGCTTATGCGGATATCAAACTCGGCAATAAATGGAGCATTCAGCCAGAAGTATTATTTAACCAGGTAAGCGCCGATACATCTGATAAATTCAGTGACCTGGTTGATTTTAATTCAGGTAAAGTTTCAAAA
>JAKQJG010000198.1 GCA_029561305.1 Bacteroidota bacterium
GGTGTTTTTTAAATAGGTTTCCGATTGGGCACTGGTTAGTAATTCATACAGCACTTTCATGGCCGTTTCACTGCTGCTGGTTTCATTGCCATGCACATTGTAACTAAGCCAAACGATCGCAGGTGCATTTACATCAGCAGGTCTATCATTCAGCAATCCAGTAAGACGCAAATTATTTTTTCTTATTTCTTCCAGTTTGGGAAGATTTTCTGCAGAAGCAATAAACGCCAGCAATAATGGCCGGCCTTCATTGGTTTCTCCATATTGCTGTAATTTCATTTTTGCTGTTGCAGCCGTAGCGATATAGTTAAAGTAGTTGACTATTTTATAATGCGGCGTAAATTTGCTGCCAAGCTGGTAGCCAAGGAATTCACCTGGTGACTTTAATTGCGCCTGGGTGATCAAAGAAGCAAGGAGTAAAAAAGCAAATAGTAGTTTTTTCATGTTGATAATTGCTGAACTGTTGTATTGGTGATTGCTATATTGTTAAATTGTTTTAATGTTGGTTTTATACGGCCAAAGATTACTTAAGAATGGAACCGATCAATGCTGTATAGTGAATAAAAAACTCTCTTCCCAAAAAATTGATCTCATGCGATGTAAATTATTTATAACAACGTTTTTAGTCTCTTTTTTCCTTGTGCAAAGTAAAGCACAAGTTAGCCCGTATAAGTACCGCATACAAAAAAAAGTAGCCGTAAATAAAGGTGCTGTGGTGAGTGCCCATCCACTGGCGAGCCATGTGGGCGTGCAAATCCTGCAACAGGGAGGTAATGCGGTGGATGCTGCCATAGCCACACAACTGGCATTGGCCGTAGTATATCCCGGCGCAGGGAATATCGGTGGCGGTGGATTTTTGGTAGGGCATTTAAAAAGCGGAAAAAACATTGCCATTGATTTCAGGGAAACCGCACCGGCCAGAGCCAGTCATGATATGTACCTGGACAGTGCCGGCAATCCGCAACTGCAATGGTCGCAGGATGGCGCTTTGTCTGCCGGCGTACCTGGCACCGTTGCAGGTTTGTTTGCCAGTATGAAATATGCCCGCCTGCCATTTAGAAAATTAATACAACCTGCTATTAACCTGGCGGAGAAGGGATTTTCCCTCACCAAATCGCAGGCAGATGATTTGAATGAATATGCCGGTGACTTCAAGAAGTACAGTACCACGCCGGTGGCTTTTGTAAAATTTGTGCCCTGGAAGGAAGGCGATATCCTGGTGCAACTGAATTTAGCTGCTACATTAAAACGCATCCGGGATAAGGGTGCCAAAGGTTTTTACGAAGGAGAAACAGCAAAACTGATCGTAGAAGAAATGGAAAGAAGCAAGGGAATCATCAGTTATGAAGATTTAAAAAATTATAAGGCCAAAGAAAGGGCACCCATCCGTTTCACTTACAAGGGCCATGAAATAATAAGTATGCCATTGCCCAGTAGTGGTGGTATTTTATTACAACAAATGCTTGGGATGATCGAAAATAAAAATATAGGGGGGTTGAAATTTCAAACTGCAGAAAGTATTCAATTGATGGCAGAGGCAGAACGCAGGGCTTATGCAGACAGGGCTGAATATATGGGTGACGCAGATTTTGTGAAAGTGCCGCTTGCAACCTTGCTTAGTAAAAAATATTTGAACAAAAGAATGAGTGATTTTGTACCGGGAACGGCAGGCAGCAGCAGCACAACTGGTGCAGGTGTTGTGAAAGAAAGCGACCAGACAACACACCTGAGTGTGATAGATGCAGAAGGCAATGCGGTAAGTGTAACCACCACGCTGAACGGGCATTTCGGCAGCCGGACGGTGGTAGGCGGTGCCGGTTTTTTATTAAATGATGAGATGGATGATTTCAGTATCAAAACAGGTGTACCGAATATGTATGGCGCAGTGGGGAACGAACAGAATGCCATCGCTCCCAATAAGAGAATGCTGAGCAG
>JAKQJG010000200.1 GCA_029561305.1 Bacteroidota bacterium
AGTGTTTTGTCATCCGGTTCATGCAGACCGATCCAGATAAACTGGCTGGTATTCAGCAGGGCATTGCTGATATCGTCAATAGCTACATTGGCAATTCTCCGGCCATCAAGGTATGCGGCACAGTTGATGATCTCATTCATAGTGGCAGTAAATCGTTGGCAATCTTGTTTGGAAACTACTGTTAAGATAGAGAAATACTGGCGAACTTCAGAAAAGAATGGCAGGTGGAATTATTACAAATCAATTACTGCTTTACCCCATCTTCTCCTCCAGCTCCATCACTTTCTCAAATACACTCTCATATTCCTTATTCAGCAAATTCAACTCAGATGAAACCCGGTTATACGCCGCCTCTGTTTGCTGAAACTTATTTCTGTCAGCGTACGTATCCGGTGCAGCCATATCTGCTTCCAGTTGTGTTTTTTGTTTGTTGAGTTGGGCTATCTTTTCTTCCAGCTGTGTAAAGCGGTTCTTATGTTTCTGGTATTCTTTTTTTAATTCTTTATCGATGCCGCTGTTTCCAGTTTGCTGTTTACTGTTTTGGCTTTCAGCCTTTACAGCGGCTTTTGTTTCTTCAACCTTGCTTTCCTGGTTCTTTGCAATTTTGCCCTCTTGCCCACTTGCTTTCTTGCCCTCTTGATTCTTTGCTCTCTCAGCTTCCCTTCTTACTTTCCATTCTTCCCATTCTGCATACGTGCCTTTAAACTCTACAATTTTATGGTCTTCAATCTCCCATATTTTATTAGCAATGCGGCTGATAAAATAACGGTCGTGACTAACCAATACAATGCTGCCTTCATATTTATTGAGTGCCTCTATCAATAATTCAACAGAGTGCATATCTAAGTGGTTGGTAGGTTCATCCAGCATTAAAAAATTGGCTTTGCTTACAATTGTTTTTGCCAATGCCACCCTGGCCTTTTCTCCACCGCTTAATACTTTAATTCGTTTTTCTACATCATCACCACTAAATAAAAAACAGCCGAGCAAACTTCTTAATTCCAGGTCTGTTTTACCGCTGCGGCTTTCTTTCATCTCTTCCAGAATGTCGTTGTTTACATTCAATGCTTCCAGCTGGTGCTGTGCATAAAATGATTCTTCCACATTATGTCCCCATACTCTTTCGCCATTGATCTGTTCTGTACCTGCAATGATCCTTAACAAAGTTGATTTCCCTTTTCCATTGGCACCGATCAATGCCACTTTATCGCCACGATCAATTTCTGCACCCGTGTTCTCTAAAATTTTTATATCACCAAAACTCTTACTTACATGCTTTAAAGAACACAACACCCGGCCCGGCTGTTTATCGATCATAAAGTTGATCCGGATATTGGGTCTTTCCAGTTCCACATTTTCAATCCGGTCAAGCTTGTCCAGTTTCTTTACAATACTCTGCGCCATGGCAGCCTTGCTGGCTTTTGCTTTAAATCTTTCTACCACTCTTTCCTGTTGACGAATATAATCCTGCTGGTTTTCGTAAGCCTTTTGCTGAATGTCAATTCTTAAAGCTTTTTCCGTTTGATAGTAAGAGTAATTGCCGGTATAAAAATGCAGTTGCTGCTGGTATAATTCCACAATTTTATTCACCATCCGGTCTAAAAAATACCGGTCATGACTTACCACCACTACAGCCCCCTGGTAATGCACCAGATATTTCTCCAGCCATTCAATACTTGGTAAGTCCAGGTGGTTGGTAGGTTCATCCAGCAACAGCACATCGGGTTTCATTAAGATCATTTTGGCCAGCAATACCCTCATGCGCCATCCACCGCTAAACAGTTTGTACGGTTTCGTCAAACTTTCATTGGTAAATCCCAGGCCCTGTAAAACTTCCTCCGTTTTATGATGAATGCTGTACCCATCCAGCACATCCATTTCATGCAGCAGGTCGGCATATTTCATGGCCAGGCTTTCATCACCCGTTTTTTCTAATTCAATACCAAGTTCTTCTATTTCTTTTTCCAGTTGTTTTACCCTTTCAAAAGCACCCATGGCCACTTCTACCACGGAATCATTGGTATCAAAACTCAGCAGGTCCTGGTGAAGAAAGCCTACTGTGGTTTCCCTGCCTTGTTCTACCGTGCCTTTGCTGGGCAGGTATTGCCTTGTAAGCACTTTAAGTAAGGTTGATTTTCCGGTACCGTTATAGCCAATCAGGCCAATTCTTTCATTGGGTTGTATATGCCAGGTAGCATCTTCCACAATTGTTCTTGCACCAAATTCAAATGTTACGTTTTGTAAACCGAGCAGCATGTTTTTTATTAAAAAGTTATAATGATAGTTAGATAACGGGCAATAGATTACATACAACCCAATCAACCCTTAACTCGTAACCCGAAACCCATCACGCCGCAAAAGTAACAGAAACTGCAAACTATTCCTTCAAATGCCTGTTATGCTTTAGCTTTGCCAAAATTTAAACTAATTATGAAGCGGATCATTTTTATACTTGTATTGTTGCTTACAGCAGTTGCCTTGTATTTTTTTGTGTTTAAAAAAGAAGACGGCCCGCAAGCGCCAAAGCAACAGCCAATAGCAGTAAAAGCTCATTCTACTGGTTTTGACAAAAATGTAGATTCAGTACTGGATGCTTACGGGGCTGTGAGGGATGCTTTTGTTGAAGGGGATAGTCTTACTGCAAAACTTAAAGCAGGCGATATGGCTGCTTTGCTCGGAAGGCTTAACCTCGAAGAATTGAAGAAAGATACAACCGGCATTTATGAAACCGCTGCTACTTTTATAAATGACATCAAAACCAATGCAGAAAGTATTGGCCGTTCACAAACGATTACAGATATGCGGCATGATTTCAGGGACATGAGCAATAATTTGTATCCTTTTATCAGAACGGTGCATTATAAAGGCAAAACATTATACTGGCAGAACTGTGGTATGCCCTTCGACGATAATTCAACTGCTAACTGGATAAGTGCGGAAGCAAAAATTACCAATCCTTATCTTGGTAAAAACCATCCGAAATACCGGGCATCTATGCTGGAATGTGGAGAAACGCAGGATAGCATTGTGGCAAAATAAACTCTATATCAGCCCTGTAAAAACAACAAACACTTTGAGAACATCATTCGCAATTCCTGCTGTAATAATAAAAAGCATTCTTTACTGTTTTTTATTGTTAGCATTACCAGTTGCCCTGCATGCCCAAAAAAAGTTTACCATCAGTGGCTATGCAAAAGACGCCCGCAATGGAGAAACGCTGATTGGCGCAACTGTAATGGTAAACGGGCAAACTAAAGGCATCAGTACCAACCAGTTTGGGTTCTATTCACTCACGCTTACTGAGGGCACCTACACTTTGGTTTGTTCCTATGCAGGTTTCCAGGCAGCCACCAGCGAAGTGAAACTTACAGAAGATAAATTGTTGAATTTTGAGTTGGCAGTTCGTACTGCAATGGATGAAGTGGTGATCACTTCCAAAAAAAGGGACATCAATGTGAAGAATGCACAAATGGGAAAATTTGTATTGCCCATTGAGCAGATAAAGGCCATTCCTGCATTCCTTGGTGAGGTGGATTTGATAAAAACGATCCAGTTGCTGCCGGGTGTACGCAATGCAGGGGAAGGCAGTGCAGGTATCTATGTGCGAGGCGGAGGTCCGGATCAAAACCTTATATTGTTAGATGATGCTATTGTGTATAATACGGGCCATCTTTTTGGTTTCTTTTCCATTTTTAATTCAGATGCCATCAAAAATGTTTCCTTGATAAAAGGCGGCATGCCGGCTCAGTATGGCGGCAGGCTGAGCAGTGTGCTGGATATTGCCATGAAGGAAGGGAACGATAAACAAATGCAGGTGGAAGGCGGAATCGGCCTCATCGCTTCCAGGCTTTCGATACAGGGACCGATCAAAAAAGACAAAGCTTCTTTTATCATTTCTGCAAGGCGTACTTATATTGATGTACTTACTAAACCACTCATTCCCAAAACAAGTGAGTTCAAGGGGTCTGGTTATTATTTCTACGACCTGAATGCAAAAATGAATTATAAATTTTCTGAAAAAGACAGGTTGTATATCAGCGGCTATTTTGGAAGGGATGTATTTGATTTCGTAAACAGCAAACGAAGTCTTGACATTAACATTCCATGGGGAAATGCAACCGGTACGGTTCGCTATAACCATGTATTCAATAAACGGTTGTTTGGTAACACCACGGCTGTATTCAATAAATACAATTTCACTTTTGAAGCAGCCCAAAACAATTTCGAAATAAAACTGGCGTCGGGCATCCAGGATGTAACCTTAAAGCAGGATTTTGATCTCTATCCTTTTACAGGACACAAGGTAAAGTTTGGTGGCGCCTTCACCTTTCACCAGTACACACCCTCTGTTGTAAGTGGCAGACAGGATACCGTAGAGTTTAAACCGTTTAATGCACAGGTTAAAAAGGCGCAAGAGGGTGCTTTGTACATCCAGGACGAATGGGAGATCAGCGACAAGCTGAAAATAAATGCAGGTATGCGGTACAGCTGGTTCCGGCAAACGGGGCAGTACAAAATTTACAAAACAGATGCTGATGGTAACCGCATCGACAGTACGGTATACAGGAACGGGCAGACGGTAAAACTATATGGCGGACTGGAACCAAGACTAACGGTACGGTATGCCCTGAATGATGAAACTTCTGTTAAAGCATCTGTCAGCCGCAACCTTCAATACACACATCTGGTAAGCAATTCCGGCACCACATTGCCCACCGATCTTTGGGTGCCCAGTACCTTTACCGTGCAGCCCCAAAAAAGCTGGTTGTATGCTGCCGGCGTATTCAAAAATTTTGAAGACAATACTTATGAAACTTCTGTAGAAGTGTATTATAAAACCATGCAGAACCAGATTGAATATAAAGAAGGTTATACTCCCAACACACTTGAAGACACGGAGAACTCTTTTGTGTTTGGAAAGGGCTGGAGCTATGGTGCCGAGTTTTTTGTAAATAAAACAAAAGGAAGGCTCACAGGCTGGGTTGGTTATACACTAAGCTGGACCTGGCGGCAGTTTCCCGACCTCAATTTTGGCGAAAAGTATCCTGCAAAATATGACCGCAGAAATGATCTGAGTGTGGTGGCCATGTACCAGCTGAACAAGCGCTGGAAATTTGCCGGTACTTTTGTGTATGGCAGTGGTAATGCAGCCAGCCTTCCCCAACGTTTTTATTTTGTGAACGGGATACTAACGCAGGAGTATAGCCGCATAAATGAATACCGCCTGCCGGCCTATCACCGGATGGATCTTTCAGCTATTTATTCCCCAAAGAAAAACGACACCCGAAAAAAATGGTACACTGAGTGGGTATTCAGTATTTACAATGCCTACAGCAGGCAGAATCCTTATTTTATTTATTTTGACCAGGAGGGTTCTTTAAATGACAATAACCTGCAGGTTACCGCCAAAAAGGTAAGTATCTTCCCGATCATACCTGCAGTTACTTTCAATTTCAAATTTTAACGGCAGTTGATAAAACGTCAAAAATACCCATGTACACTATACAGGGTATTTTCTTTTGAGGGTAGGGACTAAATCAGCGCACGAAACCCTGGAAGGTTACAACTGTTGCGCCGGGAAAATCCGGGTTGTTAGACGACGTTGATTCAATGTTGAAATTCGTGCCGGTCAGCAACAATATCTTCCATCTCGTGGTTTTATGGTCCACCCTTAAACTTATCGAGTCGTTTCCTACAAAAGAGTAATCACCACCTAAAACAGCAGGGCTGTTGAAGCTGTACTGCAGTGAGGAAACACCGTCAAATGAAACGAAATTTTCTGGATTGGGGCGCCAGGGAATAGTACTGTCTTTAGGTGTGGGTGTGCCGGTATAAACCTTGTACCGCACAGCATTAATGCTCCATTTTCCGGATGCTTTATCCAGCGTAACGGGACTGTCAATACCCTTTTTTGAACAACCGGAGAAAATCACGGAAAAAACAGTAGCCAATATGGCTGTAATTGAGAGTAAATTTTTTTTCACGGGGTATGGGTTTTAATTTACCCCTGTAAAACGCTATTTAGCACAAATTATTGTGGATTTTTTGGTTTGTGTACAAACCTGATCGTACCACTGTTTTTTAAATCTGATGATATACGCACTTCGTATCTTTTGTCACCGTCTGTAATCACCATCAGGGCTGTGTTGGGGGGTATTTCCCCCAGGTTTTCGGCATACATGGTCAGTTCATTTACCGCATCGTCATTGGGCGTACTCAGTGTAAGAGTGAGGGGCTTGGTGGTAAGCCTTTTATGTGATACAAGTAATTTGTCGTTGTAAAAGAGAGAAATACTGTCTCCGTCTATTTCTCCATTGTCATACAGGTCCACTTTAAAAGTTTCACTTTCTATCTGTATCGTTTTTAAAACTTCTGTCTTTCTTTTTTCAAAATTCAGGTCCGGCTTAATGGCTGCGATTTCCGTTTTCCTGGTTTTTGGCTGTTCAATATTATCCGGATCTTTTGTAAGCGGCTCTATTTTGGCAAGGGGCGGATTTGTTTTTGTAACCGGCTTGGCTGCTTTTGCAACAGGGGGTTTTGGTACAGCAGGTTTGTTTGATTTTGCGGTCGTATTCTTGGTGGCCGGCGTTGTAGTTGCAGGTTTGGGTTTCACTGTGGCAACTGTATTATTTTTTTTAGGTACTGCCTTCTTTGCTACCGGCTGTTCTGTATTTTTTTTATTTAGCTGCGAAAGACTTTTGTCAAGGGTTCTCCTGGTGAGTGTGGTCAGTCCATCCCCACAACTGCCCGGTTGGTTTGGCCTGGTAACCCATCTGCCATCCAGTTCTTCCAGTTTGCCTTCTTTCTTATAGGTAAGGTAGTGTATCTGGAAACAATCCTGGAAATCAGGCGGGGTATTCCCTTTTACTCTTTCGGACTCTATTACTTTTAATGACTGGCTGGCGGGATAATAAGTACCTTCGAGTTTGCAAACGACATAGAACCTGCGTCCCTCAAAGTATGAATAAGAGTAGCCCGTTACTTTTGTTCCATTAATTTCAATTTCCAGGATATATTCCGTACTGCCAGGGCTGTTTAACACGATATCACCCTTGCTATTGAAATAACCTCTCCATTGGCCGTTTATTTTTTGAGAGAAAACAGCTAACGCTGTAAAATAAAAAACGACACTTAGTATGAATTTTTTCATCGGCACTTTTCTTTGATCTTTCTTTTAATTTCCTGAACACCTTGCACGTCTAAAGTAACAAACGCAAAGTTATTTTCAATAAATTTTTCCTTCGCCAATAGTTCGTTAAATTTGCCGCTCAAAAATAAAGACTGGAATTTTGGAAATGATAAAAATTACACTGCCGGATGGCGCAGTAAGAGAATATGGAAAAGGTGCTTCTGCTATGGATGTTGCCAAATCTATCAGTGAAGGATTGGCAAGAAAAGTACTGGCTGCAAAGATCAATGGAGCGGTTTGGGATGCCAGCCGCCCTATTAATAACGACAGTACTTTGCAATTACTTACCTGGAATGATATGGATGGCAAAGAAACCTTTTGGCATTCTTCTGCTCATTTAATGGCAGAGGCGCTGGAATCGTTTTATCCAGGTGTAAAATTCGGCTATGGCCCACCGGGTGAAAGAGGGTTTTATTACGATGTAGACCTGGGCGGCCAGGCTTTGGGTGAAGATGATCTTGGTAAGATCGAGAAGAAAATGCTGGAGCTGGCTAAAACCAACAGCGAATACAAACGCAAAGAAGTAAGCAAGGCAGATGCAGTTGCTTATTTTACAGAAAAAGGCGATCAATACAAACTGGAGATCATTGACCGGTTGAATGATGGCGAAATAACTTTTTATACCCAGGGAAACTTTACGGATCTGTGCCGTGGGCCGCATATCCCCAATACTGGTTTTATAAAAGCAGCTAAACTCACCAATATTGCAGGCGCTTATTGGCTGAATGATGAGAAGAACAAAATGCTAACCCGTATTTATGGTGTTACATTCCCTTCACAGAAAGAACTGGATGAACACCTGGTATTGCTGGAAGAAGCTAAAAAACGTGACCACAGAAAACTAGGGAAGGAATTAGAGCTGTTTGCTTTTTCAGAGAAAGTAGGCATGGGTCTTCCTTTGTGGTTACCTAAGGGGGCGATGCTTAGAGAGAGATTGCAGCAATTCTTACAAAAAGCGCAAATGGATATTGGCTATTTGCCTGTGATTACGCCGCATATCGGGCATAAGAATTTATATGTTACTTCCGGCCATTATGAAAAATATGGCAAGGATAGTTTTCAACCGATCAAAACACCACAGGAAGGGGAGGAGTTCTTTTTAAAACCAATGAACTGCCCTCACCACTGTGAAATTTATAAAACATCACCCCGCAGTTATAAAGACCTGCCATTGCGATTGGCTGAATTTGGTACCGTGTACCGCTACGAGCAGCATGGTGAACTGCATGGCCTTACAAGGGTACGTGGTTTTACCCAGGATGACGCCCATCTTTTCTGCATGCCAGACCAGGTAAAAGAAGAATTTAAAAAAGTGATCGACCTGGTATTGTATGTTTTTAATTCGCTGAGTTTTACAGAATACACAGCGCAGATATCACTTCGTCACAAAACCGACAGGGCAAAATATATCGGTAGTGAAGAAAACTGGGACCTGGCAGAAAAGTCGATCATAGAAGCTGCTGCTGAAAAAGGTTTGAATACAGTGACTGAATATGATGAAGCTGCTTTCTATGGCCCTAAGCTGGATTTTATGGTGAAAGATGCCATTGGCCGTAAGTGGCAGTTGGGCACCATACAGGTAGATTACAATTTGCCTGAGCGTTTTGACCTCACCTACATTGGTGAGGATAATCAAAAGCACCGCCCTGTAATGATTCACCGTGCGCCTTTTGGAAGTATGGAAAGGTTTGTGGCAGTATTGATCGAGCACTGTGCAGGCAAGTTTCCACTTTGGCTTACACCAACCCAGGTGAAATTGTTGCCCATCAGTGACAAGTTTATTCCTTATTGCCAGGAAGTATTAAAGCAATTAAAAGCTGCAGATATCAGGGCTGAAATTGATGACCGCAATGAGAAGATCGGGAAGAAGATAAGGGATACAGAACTGGATAAAGTGCCTTTGATGCTGGTGATAGGAGAAAAGGAAATGAATGAGAACAAAGTGGCTGTACGCCGCCAGGGGCATGGCGATATTGGGGTGCAGGGCATTGATGAATTCATAGCTTTTGTAAATGAAGAAGTAAAAAATAAAAAGTAAAAGTTAAAAGGGCTATATTTACATATATATCTTTGCAGCAAAGCTGTTAAAAAAGAAATATAGTACCGGTAATAATTAAAAAATAAAAAACAACAACGCTTAACAACTTTACAGAACCGGTTGTAAACAGTAAGCAAAATAAATATGGCATTCCCACCCAGGCCACCCCGTGGCGCATTCAACCCCCGCTTTAGAAAAGAGCAGCAACAGGAGCACCGCACCAACAATATGATAAGGGTACCCGAGGTACGTCTTGTTGGCGAAAATGTAGAAGTTGGCGTGTATCCATTCCTGGATGCATTAAAGATGGCACAGGATCAGCAGCTCGACCTGGTGGAAATTTCACCGGGCGCTAACCCACCGGTTTGTAAGATCATTGATTACAATAAGTTCCTGTACAACGAAAAGAAGAAGAAGAAAGAGATGAAAGCCAACTCAAAAACGAGTGAGGTGAAGGAGGTTCGTTTTACGCCCAATACAGATGACCACGATTTTGAATTTAAGAGCAAACATGCCGAAAAGTTTTTGGCCGATGGCAATAAAGTAAAGGCACACGTACAGTTTAAAGGCCGTGCCATTATGTTCAAAGAAAGAGGTGAATTGTTGTTGCTTAAATTTGCAGACCGTCTTAAGGAAGTAGGGGTACTGGAAAGTCTACCTAAAATGGAAGGTAAAAGGATGCAGGTTATGTTTGCGCCTAAAAGCCAAAAGAAGATCAAGAACGCTGATAAATAGTCGTTTAATTCGTTTAATACGTTAAAGGCGTTTAAGTCGTTAGAAATCCTAACGGTTTAAACGCCTTCAGCATTCAAGAGATGTGCAGATTCCGCTGTATGCCAGAACGGGCACACGGTCTTAATTCTTGCTTCCTTTGCTTTTGCATTTTTTGCCAATTTGCTATTTCCCCTTGTCCATTGGGCATTTCCCCTTATCTTTGCCGCCCGAAAAAGAAAAGCTCTTTTTAAGGACATTTCCCACATGGCTCCATAAGCGTCTGTCTGTTCAGACCGCCAGCAGGGAGTAACTATAATAAGTTATACAATGCCAAAGGCAAAAACAAACTCAAGCGCTAAAAAACGCTTTAAGGTAACCGGCACCGGCCTTATTACCTACCAAAAACCTTTCAAACGTCACATCCTGACGAAAAAATCTACCAAACGTAAACGTGGCATGCGTAAAGATGGCGAAGTACATCCTACACAGGTTGCCTTTGTAAAACGCTTATTGCGTCTTCGTGGCTAATCCACCTTTCAACTTTCAACATTAACTACAAAAAAATTAAGATATGCCACGTTCAAAAAATGCAGTTGCATCCAGGGCACGCCGCAAAAGGATTTTAAAACAAGCCAAAGGTTTCTATGGCAAAAGGAAGAATGTATACACCGTTGCCAAAAACGTTTTAGAGAAGGGTTTAACATACAGCTATGTTGGCCGTAAAAATAAGAAAAGAGATTACCGCCGCTTATGGATTGCCCGTATCAACGCCGCAGTTCGTGAGGAAGGACTTACTTACAGCGAATTCATTCATAAACTGAATGAAAAGAACATTACACTAAACCGTAAAGTACTTGCTGACCTGGCAATGAATGAGCCAGAAAGCTTTAAGAGTTTGATCGCTTCTGTAAAATAAAGCAGACTGATTTATAGTATTGAAACCGGGCGTGTTGATTCACCCCCGGTTTTTTATTGGCAGCAGATGGCAAAGACAGTCAAAGATTTCATTGATATCGATCCAGGCGATTCCTTGTAATTTCAACGGTGTTACAATCATCCTACGTCTAACGCTTTGAACGCCGGAGTCTGTGGCAACAGCCTTGTTCATTGCGGTCATTCCCGCCTGGCAGGATGGACAGACTGGGTCACATGAATTGATCTGTGTTGATCCCTGTAACCTGTGGTAAGAACCTCTGAATCAACCTGTGTAGTCAGTGGCCTGAAAAAAATAGTCCCCATTGTTTTTCCTATCAAGTACATTTGCACATATTTTTAAAAAATATGCCTTAGCCAATGAGCAAAATGAACAACTCCTATGCTGACCTTGTAAAGCAGACCTTTAATTTTCCGCAAGAAGATTTTAAAGTTGAAGATGATTACCTGCGTTACAATAACCAGGATATAAAAGCATTGATCGATAAATATGGTACGCCATTAAAATTGACTTACCTGCCTAAGATCGGCATGCAGATAAATAAGGCAAAGAAGATGTTTGCCAACGCTTTTAAAAAACACAAATACACCGGCAAGTATAATTATTGCTATTGCACCAAGAGTTCGCATTTTTCTTTTATTGTGGAAGAGGCATTGAAACACGAGATTCACCTCGAGACTTCCTACGCATATGATATCGACATCATTAATAAGCTATATAGCCGCAGGAAGATAAACAAAGAAACATTTATTGTCTGCAATGGCTTTAAGCAAAAACCTTACACCAGCCGTATTGCGAAATTGCTGAATACAGGGTTTAAAAATGTGGTTCCCGTTCTTGATAACAAAGAAGAACTGAAAGCATACAAAAACGTGAAAGTGCCATTTAAATTAGGAATTCGGGTGGCGGCAGAAGAAGAGCCCAATTTTCCTTTTTATACCTCCAGGCTGGGTATGCGGGCTAAAGACATACTGGAATTTTATGTGGACCAGATAGAAGGATATGAGCATAAATTCCAGCTAAAAATGCTGCACATCTTTTTGAATAAAGGTATCAAGGATGACATTTACTACTGGAGTGAGCTGAATAAAGTGATCAACCTGTATTGCCAGTTAAAAAAGATCTGCCCGGAACTGGATTCTATCAATATCGGCGGCGGCTTTCCGATCAAACATTCCCTTGGTTTTGAATACGACTACCAGTTTATGATCAACGAAATAGTGCGTAACATCAAAGTAGCCTGTTCAAAAAATAAAGTCCCGATGCCGGATATCTTTACTGAGTTTGGCAGCTATACGGTTGGCGAAAGCATGGCACACATTTACAGTGTAATAGGGGAGAAGCAGCAGAACGACAGGGAGATCTGGTACATGATCGACTCCTCGTTTATTACAACACTGCCGGATACATGGGGCATTGGGGAAAAGTTTTTATTGTTGCCCATCAACAAATGGCAGGACGAATACCAGCGGGTTACTTTGGGAGGTATTACCTGCGACAGTCATGATTATTATGACAGCGAAGAACATATCAATGAAGTGTTTCTTCCAAAGCTGGCACCAGAAGAGCCATTATACCTGGGCTTTTTTCATACCGGTGCGTACCAGGACCAGATAAGTGGCTATGGTGGAATCAAGCATTGCCTGATCCCTTCACCAAAACATATCATTATTGGTCATGATAAAAATGGAAAGCTGGTGGATTGGGTATATGCAAAGGAACAAACAGCTCAAAGCATGCTGAAGATCTTAGGATACTGATAAACGTAGGCACTATAAAAATAATAAACGCCCTGTGGAAACAGGGCGTTTTTAATTATCAAAACCAACTGTATGCTTTTACTGCTTAGGCAATCGTAATTTCTTTTGCCACAGCTTTTGTTTCTTCTTTTTTAGGCAGTGTTACTTTCAAAATGCCGTTTTCGTATTTAGCGGCAATGTTTGTTGCATCAATCTTTTCATCCAGCGTAAAACTGCGTTTAAAACTTTTATGGCTGAATTCCCTGCGGATCGATTTTGCCGTTTCATCTTTAGTCTCTTCTTTTTTCTCAGCACTGATGGTTAACAAATTGCCATCCAGCTTCACATTAAAATCTGCTTTATCCATACCGGGTGCTGCTACATCCAGCTGATAGGCATTTGCATTTTCAAGGATGTTTACTGGCGGAAATCCAAAAACATCATCACTTAATTTCTTACCAAAAGATGGCACTTCATTAAAGAAGTCGTTAAAAAAACCATCAAAGGATTTGGTGATCGGGCTGTTTACTTTTACGAGTGTCATAGCTATTAATTTTTATTTTTTAATAATTTTTGTTTGCTGTTGTAATTGAACAAACGCCGTTCCATCTCATATTTTCAGGAAAAATTGACAAATGCAGTCTGTTTTTAAGACTAAATGTCTTATTTCGATCTTATATGCTGACTAAATGGCTGTTTCTAATAGCTTTTGAGTTATCAGGGAGCATTATCCAAATACGGAACATTTATTCGTTGTCGGTAAGTTTCAAAGCTTTCTTTATTTCCTGTTCGTAAATTTGCCGCCTAAACAAATTCATATAACTATGTATCCAGCGGAGATTGTAATACCAATGAAAGAAGAGTTAACTGAAAATGGTTTTTCAGAATTATTAACTGCTTCGGATGTAGAAACAAAAATGTCGGAAAAAGGAACCACGTTGGTGGTAATAAATTCAGTTTGCGGTTGCAGTGCCGGAACAGCAAGGCCGGGCGTTTTAATGGCGGTGCACAACAGCGAAAAGAAGCCTGATCACCTGGCCACCAGCTTTGCAGGTTTTGATGTGGATGCTGTTAAAAAGATTAGGGAACACCTGTTACCATATCCTCCTTCTTCACCTTCCATCGCCTTATTTAAAGACGGCGAATTGGTTCATTTTATTGAAAGGCACAACATTGAGGGAAGGAGCGCTGCAATGATAGCTGAAAACCTGAAGGGCGCTTTTGACCAGTATTGTAACTAAGTTTTTTTATGGATTAGTAAGTATATGCCCGTTCCAATTCTTTGGAATGGGCTTTTTGTATTTGAACAACACAACTGCAGCATTTTAAAAAAGCGGCACCGGTTTTATTTTTTAAAACTTTATCTTGCACAGCTTATAACCGAATAGTATCACAGTACGATGTATCCCAATTTATATTACGTTTTCAAAGACTGGTTTGGAGTAGAATGGAAAGTTCTTAGCTTTCTGAATACATTTGGTTTTATGGTGGCAGTTGGATTTATTGTTGGTGCCATTGTACTAACCAGTGAGTTGAAACGCAAAGAGAAATTATCGCTGTTGCTTCCCCGTGAAGAAACAATTACTGTTGGCAAACCTGCAACGTTTTTAGACCTCCTCATCAACTTTATCACAGGATTTTTATTTGGCTTTAAGCTGATTGGGGTAATGCTGAGTAAACCGGATAATGTAACACCGCAGGAATATGTATTTTCATCTCAAGGAAACTGGGTGGCAGGTATTTTACTCGGCTTACTGCTGGCCGGAGTAAAGTGGCGGGAAAAAAATAAACAAAAAGCTGCCAAGCCAGAACAGCGGTCCATCAGGATCTGGCCGCATGACAGGGTGGGTGATATTGTAGTGATTGCATTGGTATTTGGTATTATTGGGGCCAAGGTGTTCGACGGACTGGAAAACTGGGAAGATTTTAAGGCACACCCGATGGAAAGGCTTTTTTCTCCAGGTGGACTGACTTTTTATGGTGGTCTTATTGTAGCAGCAATAGCAGTTTGTGTATATGCCTCAAAGAAAAATATTAAACTGATCCATTTGGTGGATGCGGCAGCACCAGTTTTAATAATTACGTATGCTGTAGGGCGCATCGGTTGCCAGTTAGCTGGTGATGGCGACTGGGGCATTTACAACAGCGCTTATACAACTGCGGCGGATGGAAAGGTAATTGAAGCAAAAGCTGGTGAGTACAAAGCACAATTGGAAAAATACAGCGATTATTTTTTAAGAGCACATCCCGAAAGCAAAACACTTGACCAAATTCCACATAAGGCAGTAATGGCCCCTGCATTTTTACCAGACTGGATGCTGGCTTATAATTATCCTCAAAACGTTAATAATGATGGAATTGTGCTTCAGGGTATTACAGACGAGCACAACCGGGTACTGCCCATACCGGTATTCCCCACACCGTTTTATGAAACGATCATGTGTACCCTGCTTTTCCTGGTAATGTGGGGTATCAGGAAAAAACTAAAAATTGCTGGTCTTATGACTGGTATTTACCTGGTTTTCAATGGTACTGAACGATTCCTGATCGAACATATCCGGGTTAATAATATCACCACTTTCTTTGGAATGCAGCTTACCCAGGCCGAGCTTATTTCATTTTCTATGATCATTGCAGGCTTTATAACTATAGCAATTGTTTTGTTTAGAAACAAAAAAGCCTGAGAGATTAAATCCCCCATTATTTGTTAAAAATATTTCCGCTCAACAGCTCTACCGAACCGTTTGTGTAAAGAAATGTACCTTGTTATGCAAAGTACCTACTTTTGACCTGTAATATTTAAAACAAAGTATAGCCATGAAATTTTTATTCACCACGCTGATAGCCATCAGCGCAAGCACACTGTGCATAGCACAAAAAACAGGAACCATCAGCGGTTCGATCAAAGACGGAGGGAATCAAAAAGTTATTGATGCCGCATCCATCTCCCTTTTAAAAAGTAGTGACAGCAGTCTTGTAAAAGTGGCTGTGACGGACAAAGAGGGTCATTTCAGTTTTGAAAATGTAAAACAAGGCAGCTACCTGGTTAATGCCAGTTCAGTTGGTCATTTAAAAGTGTATTCCGCTCCCTTTTTGATCAATGATGAACAAACCAATGTCAATACAGGTGTATTGCAACTGGTTCCTGTAAGTGAACAATTAAAAGAAGTGGTGGTTGAAACAAAAAGGCAATTTATTGAAAGAAAGGCCGACAGGATGATCGTAAATGTGGATGCTGCTGTTTCCAATGCCGGTTCTTCTGCACTGGATGTACTGGAAAAATCTCCGGGGGTAAGCATTGATAAAGATGGTAATATCAGTCTTAAAGGTAAGCAGGGTGTAAAAATTTATATTGATGGAAAACCATCGTATTTGTCCGGTCCTGACCTTGCTAATTTCTTAAAAAACCTTTCTTCATCACAGTTAGACCAGTTGGAGATAATGACCAACCCGCCTGCAAAGTATGATGCAGCAGGCAATGCCGGTGTTATCAATATCAAAACAAAGAAAATAAAAATGATGGGGTTGAATGGCAGTCTTAATTCATCCATTACTCAAGGAAAATACACCAGGGGTAATACAGGATTGAATTTTAACTACAGGAATAAAAGCATCAACCTGTTTGGTAATCTCAGTTATAATAACAATAAAAGATTTTCTGATTTAAATATTGTTAGAAAATTCAGGGATAAAAATTCAAAGCAGTTGATATCCATTTTTGATCAGCAAACAGAGATCACAGATCATACCCGTTCTTATGATGCAAAGATGGGTATTGATATTACGCTTTCAAAGAAAACCACAATAGGTGCCGTGGTTTCTGGATTTAGAAATGATGATAGTTTCCTTAGCGAAGGCACTACCTTCCTGAAAAGCAAAAGTGGTATCACAGATTCAAGTACTGTAGCCGTAACCACTATGAATAATAAATGGAAAAACTTCAGCAGCAATTTTAATCTCCGTCATGTATTTGATACTACAGGCAGGGAACTCACCTTTGATGCAGATTTTATCCGTTATACCCAGGATAATGACCAGTTGCTCGATAATCAATACTTTGATGCAAATAATAACCCGGCCACACAAGGAGATTCTTTACTAAGTAAAGTGCCATCCAATATTAAGATCTTCAGTTTTAAGGCGGATTATAGCCAGAATTTGAAAGGCAATGCAAAATTCGAAGCCGGTGTAAAAGCAAGTTTTGTAACCACAGATAATGATGCAAAATACTATGTGCAAAAAAATGGTAACACCACTTTTGACAACAACCGCAGCAATCATTTTATTTATGAAGAAGAGATAAAGGCTGCGTATGTAAATGTAAACAAGCAGTTTGGCAAAAAGTGGAGTTCACAACTTGGCCTTCGTTTGGAAAACACCCTTTCAAAAGGCAAACAGGTAACCACCAATCAAATATTTAACAGGGACTATACACAGTTTTTTCCAACCATGTATGTTAGCTATGAAGCCAGTGAAAAACACAATTTTTCTGTAAATTATGGCAGGAGGATCGAAAGACCTGATTATAGCGACCTGAATCCCTTCGTGTTCTTTTTAGACAAGTATACTTACCAGGCAGGCAATCCGAATCTGCGTCCACAGTTTAGCCATAACATAGAGCTATCCCATACTTTTAAAGGGAATTTTACCACATCACTGAACTATACAAAAGCGACAGACCTTATCAATGACATACTTGATCAGAATGAAGACAGGAACGAAACATTTATTACCAAAAGCAATATCGCCAGCCAGGAGCAATTTGGGATCACCATTACCGCAATGGTGCCAGTAACAAAATGGATGAAGGTGAATATGTATGCTAACTTAAGCAATAACAGGTTTAAAGGCTTTATCAACAACGCCAATGTAGATCTTCAAAGCAATCTGTTTACAGGCAATCTAAATGCACAGATCAACCTGGGTAAGGATTGGAATGCTGATATCAATGGCTTTTACCGGAGCAAGGGACTTGATGGTGTACTGGTGATTGGCGGAATTGGGGCAGTAAATGCAGGTATCTCAAAGGCAGTATTGAAAAAGAAAGGCACTGTTAAACTGGGTATCAGGGACATATTTTTCACACAACGTTTTAAAGGTTCTGCAGAATATTCTTACATAGATACACAGTTCAGGCAGCAGCGTGACAGCAGGCAGGTAAGCCTCAGTTTTAACTGGCGGTTTGGGAATGGGAAACCAGCGGCGCCAAAGAGAAAGACCGGCGGCGCATCCGAAGAGCAGGGCAGGGTAAAGGCTGGTGCCAATTAAAAATAAAAAAACGCAGTTCACTTTGAATTGCGTTTTTTATATTTGTTATGCTTAAACATTGAAACCATTAGCTATGCCATCATTTGACTTCAGCAGTAAAGTAGACCTTCAGACACTGGATAACGCCATTAATACCGTAAAAAAAGAGATCACTACCCGCTACGATTTTAAGGGTACCCATGTAGTGATTGACTTAAATAAAAAGGATTTTAAGCTAAGCCTGGAGGCTGACAGCGAGATGAAATTGAGCCAGATACTGGATGTATTGCTGAGCAGGAGTACAAAACAGGGCCTGGCGGCAGAGATTTACGATCTTACTAAAGAGCCATTCCAAAGTGGGAAAGTTGTGAAGCAGGAAGTGCCGGTAAAAAACGGCATTAAGCAGGAAGACGCAAAAAAAATTGTGAAGTTGATAAAGGACAGTGGTATGAAAGTGCAAACTGCCATTATGGATGATATTATACGGGTGACTGGGAAAAAAATAGATGATTTACAGGAAGTTATACAGGCGTCGCGGTCATGGAATATTGGGGTGGCGCTGCAAACAGTTAATATGAAAAATTAACATGTTATCCCCTGCAACCGTTAACAATTTCTTGTGAGGGTGTATGCAAACTTTTGATTCAAAAAATTGTCTTTAATTTGAGGCTGTTTCTTTTGAAACAAGGGTGTTTAAACTTTGATCGTAAGCGATAAAAGCTTACTTTTGCGGTCTTTAAAAATTAGCATGGCAAAATCCATGCATTAAAAACTCAATTATGAAAAAAGATTTGCATCCTAAAGGTTACCGTTTTGTAGTATTTAAAGATATGAGTAATGGCTACCAGTTTTTAAGCCGTTCTACTGCAGAATCAAGAGAAACAGTAAAGTGGGAAGATGGTAATGAATATCCCGTAGTTAAATTAGAGATTTCTAACACCTCACATCCTTTTTACACAGGTAAAAATGTGTTGGTAGATACAGCAGGACGTATTGACAAGTTCAAAAAGCGTTACGGAAAAAAAGATTAATAACTATTTCAATATAGTTTTTAAAGATTGTTTTTCATGGCTATACTTTAAATCCCCTACGGTTCTCCGTGGGGATTACTTTTTTGTGTAATCAGCAGAAGGTCTGCATCTCTTCAAAAAATACTGCCTTTATGAAAGAAATCTTTTCAGCCATTTTATTATTTGCATTCACAACTGCCTGGGCCGGCGAAGGAAACAGAAATACAGTAAAAGCCACCTTGAATGCTGTAACTGTCTTTCGCCAGGGTGCAGAAATGACCCATCTTGCCAAAGCGGATATTGGAAAAGGTAACAACGAACTTGTAATTGAAAATGTCAGCAATGCAGTTGATATTAATAGTATACAGGTGACTTGTAACGCTCATGTAACAATAATGGGAGTTGAATTTAGTACAGATTTTTTGCAGGACGAAACCAAGTCTGCTCTTCAGAAAACACTGGAAGACTCGTTGAGTAAAGTGAATGAACTAATTGAAAAAAACAGGACATCCGTAAATATCACAAACGAACTATTGGCAGTGTTGAAGGCCAATAAAGAAATAAAAGGTGCTCAAACCGGACTGAGTGTTGCCGAGTTGGTAAAGTTGATGGATTATTATAAAGGGAAATCTACAGAACTGCAAAATGAACTGGCATTACTTGTTCAAAGCCAAAAAAAGCTTTCAGAACTTACGAATAAACTTACCGGCCAAATAGCAGAAGAGCAAAAAAAGAATGTAAAAACATTTGGAAAATTAGTTTTACAACTGAACTGTGTTGTGCCTGGTAAATACGACTTCAACATTTCTTATGTAACGCCTAATGCACACTGGTCAGCTTTTTACGATTTGCGTGCAGACAATGTATCGTCGCCTTTAAAATTAATTTACAGGGCAAAGGTCTTTCAAACAACAGGTATAGACTGGAAACAGGTAAAGCTTTCTCTTTCAACTTCCACTCCATCACAAACCGGGAATGCACCTGTATTCAGCACCTGGTTTTTGAGTTATATTAATCCTGTGAGTTTATACGAAAAACAGATATCTGCAGGGAATACCATACAGTCTTTTGACAAGGGGGAAAGCCTTAGCGAAGTTGTTGTTTCATATGGCACTGACGTGAGGGTAAGAGGGTTGAGTTCAGTCGCTGCCAGCCCACCCTTATACATAGTAAACGGCATTGAAATGCCCGCTGACGAATTTGCTAAATTAGATCCCAATGCAATTAAGAGTATGGATATTTTAAAGGATGTAAGTGCAACCGGTATATACGGATCGAGAGCTGCGTATGGAGCTGTAGTGATCACTTTAAAAGACGGGCTGGATGATTATGTTTCTGTGGCGGATAAAGAACTGAACGTTACTTTTGATATAGACCTTCCGTACGATGTGCCTACTAACGGTAAGGCACAGACGGCAGTTCTGAAGGAATACAGTGTACCTGCAAGTTATAAGTTTTATGCCGTACCCAAATTAGATAAGGATGTGTTTTTACTTGCTGAAATTGCTGATTGGGAAAAACTAAACCTTTTACCTGGAGAAGCCAATATCATTTTTGAGAACACCTATATAGGTAAATCATTTATTGATCCTTCATCAACACAGGACACATTGAACCTAACGGTGGGAAGAGACAAAAGAGTAGTTGTGAAAAAGGAGAAGCTGACTGATTTCAGCAGTGTGAAGTTTTTAGGAACCAATAAAAAGCAAACCTTTACGTATGAATTAACGGTGAAGAACAATAAAAAAGATGCCATTGATATCCTGGTAAAGGACCAGTATCCCATTTCACAAAACAAAGAAGTGGAAGTAGAGTTGATCGAAACAAGCGGGGCATTAAATAATACAGATACAGGTGTGCTCACCTGGAAGCTGCAGTTGGCACCTGGGGAAACAAAAAAAATGCGGATGAGTTATAGTGTGAAATATCCGAAGTACAAAACGCTCAATCTGAGATAGGATATTTACAAGGTCTTCATGAAGCAGCCTGTCCCAGGCTGCTTTTTTCGTTCACAAGATTATCAATTTGCTGAATTTTTTTGAGCCTTTCCCTGGGCAGTAAATACCGTTAGGTTCCGTGTAGGCCTTATCTTTACCACCGCCATGATCACTTCCACCAAAAAATTATACAGGGAAGCATACGCCGGTCTTTCTGAAAGTACCTGGTGGCTGTCGCTTGTAATGCTCATCAACAGGAGCGGAACCATGGTAGTGCCGTTTATGACCATGTATATGACGCAGCATATGAAGGTGGGTATTGGTAAGGCTGCGGTGGTAATGAGCTTGTTTGGCGCAGGTTCTGTTGCAGGTTCCTTACTGGGTGGAAAAATCACAGACAAAATTGGTTTTTATTATGTTCAGATGTTTACCCTTATTGGGGGTGGTATTATGTTTATTGTGCTGGGGCAAATGACAAGTTATACTTCCATCTGTGTCGCTTCCTTTTTTTTGAGTATGATAAATGAGGCGTTCAGGCCGGCTAATACAGTAGCGGTTGCTCATTACAGCACGGAACAAAACAGAACAAGGTCTTATTCGCTCAACAGGCTTGCCATCAACCTGGGTTGGGCTGTTGGTGGTGCATTGGGTGGTTTTGTAGCGGGTTATAATTACCAATTGTTATTCTGGGTGGATGGTTTTACCAATATAGGGGCGGGTATTTTATTGTATAATGTTTTATCTCCTTCCAGGAATGCGGCTACAAAGCAGGTACATGCAAAGGAATTAACACCTGCTGCATCTGTTTACAAAGACCGTATCTATCTCTTCTTTGTTTTGCTGCAAATTGTTTTCGCTATTTGTTTTTTCCAGCTATTCACTATACTGCCCGTTTTTTTTAAAGAGGAATGGCATTTATCAGAACCATTTATCGGTTTTACCATGGCGCTAAATGGCCTGCTGATTGCCGTAATAGAAATGGTGCTGGTGTACAGGCTTGAAGGAAGGCGTCCTTATCTTCATTTTATCTCGGCAGGCGTGTTGCTGATAGGTGTGTCGTATGCCATGCTGAATGGGAGTGCGGTATATGCTGTTTCATTGGCCATCCTTTCCTCTATTGTAATTACAATAGGAGAAATGCTCTCCATGCCATTTATGAATTCATTTTGGATTAGAAGGACAACCAACAGCAACAGGGGTCAGTATGCAGGGTTGTATACCATGGCCTGGTCAATGGCACAGGTGGTGGGCCCGTTAACAAGCGGCCAGGTGGCTGAAAAATATGGGTATGATGTGTTGTGGTGGGCAACGGGTGGTATATGTTTATTGTTGAGTATCATATACTGGTTGTTACAAAAATTTGCAGCCAACAAATAATGTTCTTTATTACAACGCAACCAATTGCTTAAATTCCCAATCTTGTAATCTACAACCTTTTATTGTAGTTTTTAAAACCAGAAAACAGGGGCAGCGTGCCATTGTTTAATTTTATACCAAGCTATATGACAAATAATTTTACCCATACCTGGCATTATCATCTTGTAAGTATGGATAATTCATTTTCCCTTTACTTCAACGACAGGCTGATTGCCATTATCACCAGGCCTTCCAGTGGCCACTGGCCGGTTCATGCAAGCATTAATGAAAAGATGTATTCTTTTTCCAAGAAACATTTGTTACAAAGCGATGTACAGATCACCGATGCCATTACAGGAGAAAAGGTCGCCATTATTAAAATGCCTTTTCTTTCGTCAATCTTTTCTAAAGCAACTATCAGCTTTACTAACGGTGAAGAATACACCTGGTACACCAACAACTTTTTTTCATTGCACTGGAAATGGAAAAAAGGAAATGACCGCATTGTGGATGCGATTGACAACCTGGCGGCTAAAAAGCATAACGGGGTAATTGCAATTAAAGACTACAAAGCCGGTACCGACCTGCTGATCATTGCCGGGTTCTTTTTGTCCTTGTTAAAGCGAAGCAAACTTTCCCTGGGTATAAGAGGTTTGAAGAGGAGGGGATTGCCGCTTTCAAAAGCCAATTAAAACTGCTAATCGCTGTTATCTTCAGCAGTGTACTTTCTCAACTGTATACCTGCAGACGGGATGACAAAAATTTCTTTTGCAATAACCTCCCTGCTTACCTGTGATGCCTTGAATACAACCATGCCCCGCCTGGAAGTATGTTCATATTGCAGTACCATACCCGGTACACAGGTAAAAGATGGTTCGGTAAAGCCATTGGCTGGTTTTATACTGCTGGTATAATAAGCAACTATTTTATCGCCGGAAGTTAAATGAATGACTGCTTTTTTGCACCAGTAACCCGCAATCAACATTGAATCGTTTTCAAAACTGCAGTCAGCATCTTCATATTTTTTATTAAAACCCTCCCATTGCGGGGCAGATAAATTAAAACGGTATTTTTTTGCTCCTGATTCTTTGATCACTGCCGCCTGTTTTAGTGTACTGTCGTACTCAAAGAAGATGCTTTCCATGCGCATAAGTGATACCATTCTTATTCTTGCTTTGTTCCCGGCAATAAATACAGTCCTGGTACCGCCATTATAGGTTTCTTCCAACCCGGTAGATCTTTTAGTTTTGCTGATGCTGATGTCGTATACAATGGTAAGATCATTGTGCTGCTGGGCCAAGCCCTGCCCTGCAATCAACAACCATATCAACAGCAATGATATTCGCATAGAAAAATAAGCAGTTAGTTTTTCATTAAGAACTCGCTCAGGTCAATGATGTCAGCAGGATTCTTATCCAGTTCTTTGTCAAAATATTTTTCATCCTTCTTTTTCCACTTTTCAAACTTCCTTTTAGCCCGTTTTGCTTTCCTGGCCATATTGCCATTCTTTTTGGTAAGATATACTTCCTGCAGCATGGCCACCATTTTATCACTCAGGTTTACATAGGAGAATTGGTTAAGCGTAACTCTTTTTTCTTTTAGTGCTTTGGTAAATAATTTTTCTTTACCATATTCTTTATAA
This sequence comes from Bacteroidota bacterium, assembly GCA_029561305.1. Lineage (GTDB taxonomy): Bacteria > Bacteroidota > Bacteroidia > Chitinophagales > Chitinophagaceae > Ferruginibacter. The sequence goes on from JAKQJG010000200.1 coordinate 23,807, forward strand.
TTCACCAATGTAAAGAACAGGTCGTTGTTATAAAAACCCGCTTGTTCACTGTAGTGTTGCTTTTTTTCATTTTTTGTATTTCCTGTGGCCGTCGCTGCCTTTGCAAGAGCTGGTTGTTGTGCAGCAGCACCCGCCAATGCCGTAGTATCCTGTGCGGAATCGATCATCAAATTAACTGCGGATTCTTTATTCATCCGGGCTCCTGCATATTGCTCATTATTGACCCCATTTTTATCGTCCGGCATAGCAGCCATATAAATAAACGCACCGGTAACAGCCAGTGCCAGTACAGCCGCTAACCGCTTGAAATTTTGGGAGATAACTATTGTTTGTTTCTTTGCTGGTGAATTTTTTTCACCTCTCAATAAGGATCTAAAATCCAGTTCAGGTGCCTGTATACTAAAGGCCTGGAGTTTTTCAAAAGCGTTTTTTGGAGCTTCCTCACTGTGATCTCTACCCTCATTTAACAGCAATATATTCTCCCATGCCTTTTCAAAAGCACCTGCAGGAGGTGTGAGTTCATGTTCCTGCAATGGTTTTAATATGTTGCTGTATTTGTCAGCCATTGATTGCCTGTATATTTTTCTGCAAAATCACTTTTGCTCTTGATAACTGTGATTTGCTGGTGCCTTCGCTGATGCCGAGCATTTCGCCTATTTCCTTATGCGTATACCCTTCTACTAAGTAAAGGTTTACGACTAGCCGGTAACCGCCTGGTAATTCCTGGATAACTTTATGCAAGTCGGATTGCGAAAGCCTGTCAATGCCGTTTAATTCATTTGTTGGTACGTCGTTATTATCAGAAAGCTCTGCGTATAATAGTTTTTGTTTTGTTTTCAAATGGTCCAGGCAGCTGTTTACAAAAATGCGCCGGGCCCAACCCTCAAAAGAGCCGGTTCCCTGGTATTTATTAAGGTTTCTGTAAAGCCGTATTAATCCTTCCTGGAATACATCATCTGCGTCGTGGTTGTTGCCTGTGTAGCGTACGCACAAGCTGTACATTTTACCCGACAACATACTATAAATCTCACGGAAGGCTTTTTCATCTTCCTGTATGGCCATCTGTAGCAAGACTGACAGCGGCCGGGAAAGGTTGCCTTGCGGATTTATATAATTTGTAGCAGCCTGTGTGGCCATGCTTGTGGAATTAGTGGTAAAATTATTGCAGCGCAAATTAAGGTAAAGCGGGCAATAAAGGGCAATTGCTGTGATGTTAAAAGTGTAGTAAAGCATCCATGTTGTATAGACTGAATTATAATCAGGTTCTGCATTTGCAGGTAATGAGCATATTGTGCTGCACTAACTGATGTCCCCTGAAAAGAATACATGTTATACGGACCTTCAAAAAAGCTGGCACGTATTTCCTTGTTATTGCTGCTATTAAATATCGATACAACTATGAAAAATTACCTTTTGGGTGCTGCTTTATTTGCCACTTTATTTCTTTGCTATTGTAACCCGCAGGAAACTGCAACGGCACCTGTAAAAGCCAAAAAACTTATTGATAGAAAAAAGCCTGTGGCTGCTATCAGTTATCATTACGAACAGGGAAAACGTTGGGTGAATGATCACAAGGGCGATACTGCCTTTCTACGGCTTGTGGCCACTATCAACAGGGCTGATGTAAAACATATTGCTGCAATGGACAGTATTCTCGTGCCATCTGATTCAATTGCAGATATGGCCTACTATCTTCCCTTTCCGGTAACCGTAGAAGCAATTAAGGAAATAGATAAGATCATTTTCTTTTCTTATGCCACACAAGCATTTGCAGCGTACGAAAATGGGGAAATGATTTACACAGGTGCCACAAATATGGGTAGAAAAAAAGACCCCACGCCAACCGGGTTATTTTATACCAACTGGAAAGCTGAAACAACCACCAGCACCTTTAACGACGAATGGGAATTAAAATGGAATTTTAATATTGAAAACAAACTGGGTGTTGGTTGGCACCAGTATGAAATGCCCGGCTATCCTGCCTCTCACTCCTGCCTGCGGTTGATGGAAGAAGATGCAAAATATTTATATGAATGGGCCCATCAATGGGAATTGGATAAAAAGGAAGCGGTCATCTTAAAAGGAACACCCGTGATTGTATTTGGCAATTATGATTTTGAAGGAGTAAAACCATGGTCTGCCCTTGCCGCCAATCCACGTGCACTTGATATATCAGCAGCAACTATCCCGGGAATTGTAAGCACATATTTACCACAAATTATTGCCGAACAGGATAAAAGAAATAAAAGAACGGTTGAAGATGGCATGTGATAATAAAATATTTTTCATCAATTATTAACTATATAGATACTTATTGGGCACATTTGACGGACTATAATCCATATCATATTTCGCTTTAATCAACAACGAAACAATTTCATAGATATCTTTTTCATTTCTTTGAAATTGCCTGAGCAAACCCATCATTGAATAACTAACGGGATTTACGGATGGAATAAATGTTTCCCAATCGTAACCCTTGCCCCAAATAAGGCCTTTTACAGTTATTCCCAGGTCGGGTTGTAGTGAAAGTAAAAACTTTAAAACATCCAGGCTTTTACTGGCGTCCTGGTTCACCGTATGAAAGATGGGTGTATGACCACCAAAGCCATGCTCGTCGAATCCGGCTGTTGCATTCACATCTGCCCCGTGTTGCACAAGGATTTTTGCACAAGCCAAATGATTGTACTCCGCACAAATATGCAAAAGCGATGCTTCGTGCAGTGGTGTAAACGTACAGTTAAGCGAATAGCTTTTTCTGATGGCATCTGGATCTGCACTTAATTGGGGATCAAGCAAAACCGGTTCATCTAATAACACTGATAGTAAAACCTTGTCCTCAAAGATTAACCCATGATCCACAAATTCCTGCAGGCAGGTTTTGAACAAAGGGCCACGGGTGTACATATTGATAAGTTCATACACAAGGGGTTGGCTATGTACGATTGCATTTGGGCTTACTCCGTTTGCAAAGCATTCCCTTATTCCCTCAACTGAATGAAGCTCAAAGGCTGTGATGATCTTCTGTAAATAATCCATTTTATTTTTGTGAAATAGTCATTTGATCATTTTACCTGTCCACTATATAATTCAATTCAGTCACGCCACAGGCAAATGACCGGTTTGTCAATAATTGCAGTTTTATTTTATTGCTGATATTTGTAAACAATGGAATGCCGCTTCCAAGAATAATTGGATTGACAAACAGCCAGTAGCCATCAATTAAGTTCAACTGCATAAGTGAATGCGTTGCTCCAGGGCTGCCAAAAAGAAGGATGTCGCTACTTCCGCCATTGTCCGCTGAATGCGGTGCGCTGGATTTTTTTATTTCATTAATGTTTTCCGAAAGGTTGTCACTGATAATTTTTGTGTTCGTTAAACCCTCTTCATTCATTGTTTTTGACAACACCAGTTTTTGAATTTTGTTATACCACTTTGAGTGTTCAACCTCGTGCCGGGTAGCATTGGGCTTATTTCCTGCAGCAGGCCAGTAGTTTTCCATCATCTGGTAAGTTACCCTTCCATATAATGCAGTATCACCTTTGCTTATGCGTTTCCCAACATGATCAAATATTTCTTCATTGGCTTTAATCCAATCCATTTCTCCGTTGGGACCTGCAACAAAACCGTCAAGCGAAATATGCATAAATGAAATGATGTTTCTCATTTTTACTGTTTTTATTTAGTGACGATGAATGTTACTGCTGTCTGAATAATTCTTTGCCACTGGTCTAACTAAGTCTGCAAGTTTTTTGGGCGCTGTTTCACAATAGGCAGTTGTAACGGCATCAATAAACAATTGCTTTTTTATTTTACTCATTTCGATCAATGTCCAGCCTTGTTTACCCCACTTGTTATCAACCGGAAAAATGATCGGTTTGCCTGCAGTTGAAAAAATGTGCTGGTCAGTTTCTGATAGTTTGATACAGGCTCTCTTCTTTATCCCGTCGTAGTTGGCAAATATTTTCTTTTTAACCCTAAAAGAAGTTTTTTCGAAGTGAGGCTCTTCGGTTGCTGCTGGAAAGGACAGCGCCACTTTCCTCAATGTATCAATTGTTACCATGGCAAGCTATATTTTTTACCGGGTCAGTTTTCAATTTGACTAATTCCAGATATCATTCATTGCTGTCAGCACAACCGGTTTGTTATCCGTCACCACAATGGTGTGTTCATGCTGCGCCATAAACCCTCCTTTGTTACCCACCATTGTCCAGCCGTCGGGTAAAGTTTCTGTATAAGTGGATGCAGTGGATATAAATGTCTCGATGGCAACAACAGTATTTTTCTTAAATCTTGCCAGGTTAGACCGGTCCCTGTAATTAGCTATTTCGGTTGGGTCTTCGTGCAAACTTCGTCCTATGCCATGCCCGGTAAGATCTTTGATGACTTTATAACCACGCTTTTTTGCTTCAGTTTCTATCAAATGTCCAATATCGGCAATACGCACACCGCCCTTGATATTGTTGATGGCTTTATATAAAATTTGTTTTGAAGCCTCTATCAATGGCTGGTGCTGGTTCACATCTTTTCCTATTATAAATGAGCCGCCGTTGTCAGACCAAAAACCATTCATTTCGGCGGACACATCAATATTTACCAGGTCACCTTCTTTTAAAATATTTTTATCCGAAGGAATACCATGGCAAAACGCTGTGTTCACACTTATACAAGTACAGCCAGGAAATCCATAAGCTAAAGCGGGAGCTGATCTTGCTCCAAATCCTGCAAGAATGGATGCACCATAATCATCTAATTCTTTGGTCGTGATACCGGGTTGAGCATAGTCCCTCATTTTTTTTAAAGTACAAGCAACTGCTTCGCTTGCTTTCTGCATTCCATCTAATTCTGATTCTTTTGTTATCGACATGGTTGAATAGATTAATCGCCTCTTTGGTTGAAGGCACAACTAAGTAACTGATGACACTTGTAATGATGTATCCCAAACTTACAGGATTGCTTTAACGCCGCCAAATAAAGGAGTGCAACGAAAGATCTGCGGGGAAAAATTCCAGAATATTGGCAGCTGGTTTCCACATAAAATAAATTCGGAAATCAATAGCAAACTTTCTATAACTTTATTGTCTACTCATTTTATTGTAAAAAATTTCAGCATGGCAACATTCAATCTCCACATTAATGGAAAACAACAGCAGGTGGATGCAGATCCATCTACCCCTGTATTATGGGTATTAAGGGATAATCTCAACCTGGTTGGTACTAAGTTTGGATGCGGCATAGCCATGTGCGGTGCCTGCACCATTCATGTGGATGATGTGGCAACCCGTTCCTGCGTGTTGCCCGTATCAGCTATTGGCAGTAAGAAAATAACAACGATAGAAGGGCTTTCAGAAAAAGCCGACCATCCGGTACAAAAAGCGTGGATGGAAAAAGATGTACCTCAATGTGGTTATTGCCAGGCGGGACAGATCATGACGGCCGCTGCATTATTAAAAAAGAATGCCAATCCCAGCGATGAAGAAATTGAATCAACCATGAGTGGCAACCTTTGCCGTTGTGGCACTTACCAGAGGATAAAGGCAGCCATAAAAACTGCCGCTGCTTCACTATAAAATTTTAGCTATGTCAACAAATGCATTTAACAGGAGAAGATTTATAAAAGTATCTGCTTTGGCCGGGGGCGGTATGCTGCTCACATTTGATTTATTGAATGGTTGCAAGCCTGCCGTGAGTGACGTGGTAACGTTGCCAAAAGAATGGTATCAACTGAACGGGTATTTAAAGATAGGCGACAATGGATTGATCACCTTGATGTCGCCCAACCCGGAGATCGGGCAGAATGTAAAAACAAGTATGCCCATGATGGTGGCAGAAGAATTGGATGTAGACTGGAAAGATGTGATGGTAGAACAGGCGGCGCTTAATGCCGATCTGTATAAACCCATGCAGATTGCAGGTGGCAGTAATTCCATCAGTGCATCATGGGAAGCCATGCGTACTGCCGGTGCTACCGCAAAGCAAATGCTGAAACAGGCAGCAGCCAACGAATGGAAAGTACCGGTGGCGGAGATATTGACAACAAATGGTATGTTGAGCCATAAAGCCAGTGGCAAATCGGCTGGCTATGGTGTTTTCGCTTCTGCTGCATCAAAATTACCGGTACCCGAAAAAGTGGCGCTGAAAAAAGTAAGTGAATTTACAATCATCGGCACCAGCCGTAAGAATGTAGATGGACAAAAAATTGTTTCAGGTCAACCGCTTTTTGGTTTGGATTACAAAGAAGAAGGAATGCTGATCGCCATGATCGTACATCCCGGTGCATTTGGACAACAGTTAAAAGAAAGCGATATAAGCGGCGTAAAAACTATGCCCGGTATTGTGGATGCATTTTTTGTGGACGTGTATCCAGAAAAATTGGAACGACAGTGGAGTGATGTTGCTGCCTTTCCAAAATTATTGGCCATTGTGGGTAAATCCACCTGGCAAGTGATGCAGGCTAAAAAGACGGTAAAAGTGGAAACAGAACCTATCAAACCCACGAGCAAAAAAATGAATGTTTTTGGTACGGATGTGGAAATGATCACACCTGCGGGACCGGAGAATACCGCTATGCACAAAGAAAAAATGATGGCTGGTGCTCCTTCAAGAACCAAGACGGTAAGAAAAGATGGTGACCCCGAAGCGGTATTTAAAAAAGCAGCTACCATCATTGAACGCAGTTATTCCTGTCCTTTTTTGGCACACAGCACTATGGAGCCAATGAATTTTTTCGCTGATGTAAAAGAGGGCAGTGCCATACTAACCGGACCGGTACAAACGCCTTCCTTTCTTGAAAAAACCATTTCTGACAGGCTTGGTTTGCCATTGGATAAAGTGGAAGTGAAAATGACCCGTATGGGCGGAGGCTTTGGCAGGAGGCTCTATGGACATTTTGGTGTGGAAGCTGCGGTGATCTCTCAAAAAATGAAGGCGCCTGTAAAACTGATCTATACCAGGGAAGACGATATGACAAACGGCGTATACCGCCCTGCATATTATGCTACCTACCGGGCAGCCTTAGACGAAAACAAAAACCTGCTGGCTTTTCATGTAAAGGCAGGTGGTATCCCCGAAAGCCCCTTGCATGCCAACCGGTTTCCGGCAGGTGCTATTGAACATTACCTGGCCGAAGAATGGGATATACCTACCAATATCAGTGTGGGTGCTTTCAGGGCGCCTGCTTCTAATTTTATAGCCGGGGCAGAACAATCTTTTTTAGACGAACTGGCGGAAGCCATGGGTAAAGACCCCATACAGTTCCGCCTGGAGCTTTGTGAAAAAGCGAAAAGCAAACCAGTTGGTAAAGACAATGATTATGAAATTGACCGCTATGCAGGGGTATTAAAATTGGTAAGGGAAAAATCAGGCTGGGGTACGCCTGCAGCACCTGGTGTGGCAAGGGGAGTGGCTTCCTATTTCTGCCACCGGAGTTATGTGGCGCATGTGGTTGACATCGTGATGAAGAACAACAAACCCGTTATAGAAAAAGTTACAACGGCGGTAGACTGTGGTATCGTGGTAAACCCGGATGCAGCTACGAATTTGTCTGAAGGTGCTGTAACAGATGCCATCGGTCATGCGATGTACAGTGCCATCACTTTTACTAACGGTGTACCTGACCAGAAAAATTTTGATGGCTACAAACTGATCCGTTATTCGGAAGCGCCTAAAAAAATAGAAACCCATTTTCTGAAATCTGAAGTGGACCCAACAGGTATGGGAGAACCATCCGGTCCGCCTGCGATTGGTGCATTGGCCAATGCGTTATACAAAGCAACGGGCAAGCGTTTTTATGATCAGCCGTTTTTTGGGTAGGGAGTTGGATGTTGTGAAAATGTATTGCGCATTCGTGTGTCACGAACGCCGGCTTAGGTATATGAGTGATAGTGTATTAAATTAACGTATGTGGTGTTTGAAAATGCGGATTCAATCCTGTTCCACAAACGCATACTTAGTTATTTTTTATCTTCTTCTGCATGGTTAAGTTCAGGGGATGCCATTTCTCTTGAAACAAAATGCATTGTGCCTTGTTTCTTCCAGACTCTGGTCGCAAAAACTATTCCCGTTACTAAGCCAATAAGTACAATGCCGATACCAATTACAAGTCTTAATGTAGTCGGGTCGGAAAAGTAAATGCCAGCTCCCACCAGGAGGCCAACTGATAATGGAAATGCAGCAATTTGTAACCACCCAACTACTTCTGTGAAATAATCAAAGGGCGACATTCCCTCCTTTTTTGTTTCTCTATTTTGAATTTTGAAAGACATAACTATGAAGCTAAAAGTGCTGTGTTAAATAGCATGACTCTGGTATTTCCGTAATTCAAACTTACATTATTGCGGCAGTGCCGCCAAATAAATCGGGTTATGGCAGGCATTATAAAGAAGCTGCTCAAAGTGACAATGGGGTGAAATTATAAAGAGGTAATTTTTAATTTAATAGGGGTTGTGTTTGTTCATTGTGGTGCATTCATGGCTGCCAACGGAGGCTTGGTTTTCTACGGCGCTTTGAAATACTCAACAACAATATCAATTTCCTGCCAGGTCTTATCAACAAAGTCAAAAACACGTTTCTTTAAGCCGATAGTTAAATTGCCGCCCTCTTTTAAAGTCAGGTTATTTATTTTGCCGATCTCATTAGTGTATGCCGGATTTGAACTGGTGACACGTACACTATTGTTTCCGTTGAATTCGTACGTATAGCCGAGCAATTCATTTTTATATGTCATCAAAAATGCAGTATTGTCGCTTAAAGAATCAATTACCTGGTGTGGGAAATTGAAATCAATATATTTAGCCATAACAGACTGATTATGCAGTGGCCTTACTTCAATATAATTTCTTATTGATTCAAAATTGTAAAATGAGATGTATTGTCCGTCAGGCGTTGTCACCGGGCCTGAGATTTCAGAATATAAGTCTGTGGATTTTAGGCCGTCATTGTTCATGTCAACTGCAACAGTTGATGTGATTTTTTTAGCTTCATAATATCCCGGGAAAGAATCTTGAATGGACGGTGTTGGGTTCTTTTTACAGCTACAAAATGGTAGCGAAATAAAAAAAATAAGTAGAAACCTGTACATATTAGTTTGTTTAAGGTGTTGTGTTTAGAGCTTTGGATTGTGTGAATCTTTTTTTTTGCCTTGCCTGCAACGGCCAGGTACTGCTGCATACGGGATGTTTTATAATGTTCCCACCAGCAGCAACCACAATGTCAGGTGCAACCCTCCATGTCCAATATAAAATTAAATCTTTAATCAGTAATAGCTAAATTCAACATAAGACTGTAGTGCACCTGAAATAGTTCCATTTATTACATTACCATTATTATTCCTGTTCCAGCTACAAGTCCTTTCTATGGCCGGGTCAGTATCAGTCCGGAATATAAGTTTTCTAAAAAGATCTTTAGATGTAAAATCATGAAAGCCGCCGTATCCATCATAAGTTAAAATATGTAACAAAGGGCCAATTGTTGAGGTAATGGCCGGTTGGTATGCAGGATTTGAAAAAGACGTGTATTCGCATTGAAGTGATCCGGAAAGCACCGCAGTAGGGTTGCCATTTGAATAATAAACTCTTCGCTCAAGTATGTTTCCATTACTTACAAATATACTATCCACCTGCCTGTCCGAAAAATTGCCACCAAATAGAAAGGTGGATGAAATTCCCGTATTAGAATAAGAATAGTACACTACATTGTGGGTTCCATTTAAACTTGTATCCTTGACAATTCTATTTTGAGAGTCAAATGTTAGAGAATGATTTTCCACTTGCGATAAACCCGTAAAAACATAGGATTGAGGTATCATTTCATTTAAATTATACTGGAAGGAAGCCTCCAATCTTGCCTGAACTACCGATAGGCCGTTACTATCCCATTTGTGTTGAGCATAGCTTATCAAGCGCATATCCGTATCATACAAAAAAGAATCTGCAATCAAAGACCTGTCATAGTAATACTTGATTGTAGACAAATATGGTTGACTTGCAGGTCTGGCACTATTGCTATCCTTTTTGCAAGAAGTACAAAAAATTATAAAAGAAAAAAAGACAAGATATTTCATGTGTAGAGTATTTAATTGAAAATATGGATTGCGATCCGCAAAGTTGAATGAATTAAAGTTGGGTTGCACCTGATTCTTGTATAGCCGAAAGTCAAACTTACATTATTGCATCAACGCCACCAAATGAAGCAGAGTATCGCAGGCCATTTTTAAAAGGCACTCATAATAACAGTAGGGGAGAAGCTATTGCAGGAGGGAATTAAGCATCGTGTTACATTCATGTGCTGCCAACACAGGCTTAACATGCTTAAAACTTATAGCTATACCCAATTCTGAAAACCTGTGTTTCATAGTAGTCTGTACTGGTTAGCGTAAAGCCATTTCCTTTTAGTTCTTTTTGAATATTCAGTGTATTAAAAATATCACTGGCATTAAAAAACAGTTCTCCCTTACCTTTTTGTATTTGTCTTTTAATACCCATGTCCACCGAAAACCTCGTGCCTATCCTGCCCTGTGGAATGATATCAGGGGCTAAGTAAATACTCGTCAACTGGATATCGGTGTGTTTGGCTGCATGAAACAACGCATTCAGTTTTACATTGCCTGATGTAAACTTTTCTTTAGCGGCTGCATATACTGACGGAACAGGATACTGGTTCTGCACGGTGAAAGCGTCTATAATATTTTGATAAATGTTGATGTTGGTATTAAAGGAAAATATTTTGGAAAATTCTTGCTGCAATATGATCTCTACACCGGTATTGCTGCTATGTCCGGCGTTTTGAAAAACCGTATAAATGAGCGTGCCAGGCGGAACCTGTGTGGCGATCCTTGTAATGGTTCCTTCTGTGCGGCGATGATACAGGGCAGAAAAAAAGTAACCTCTTTTCAGGGTAGTTTTAAAACCAAGCTCATAGGAATTGGTAAACTGCGGACGAAGTGCCGGATTACCAACTTTAATAATTTCCGCATCATCATATTTCGGAAAAATCCGGATGTCCACTTCGTTTGGCCTGTCTACTCTCCGGTTGTAGAACAGCGAAATTTTATTTTGATCGTTTAATTTATACGCCAGTCTTATATTGGGAAACGGCTGCGTGTAATTATAGCCATCACTTTTGTAAGTATTGTGATCAGGATTTACTTTGTATTCCAGATCTACATACTCAATTCTTACACCAACTTCCGCTTCTATTTTTTTGCTTTCGTACACATAGTTGCCATACACGGCAGGAATAATTTCTGTGTAAGTGGCTGCGCCGCCTGCATTGGTATCTAAAGGAGAATTCATTCCAGGCTTAAATTGCATATTCGTGGGTATATCACGATAGCGGAATTTTATTCCGCCTTCTATCCGGCCGCGTTTTAAAGGCTTTGTATAGTCCATATTTACATCCGCCACATGTTCATCTGATAAGAGTTTAAAAGAATCTAAACCTGTATAGGCAGGCAATGTATTTACAAAATTATATTTCTCATCCTCCCGGTGAAAAGTATAGTTGAAACCCATGTTTAGTAAATGTCCTGCCTGTTTAAACTTATGCTGCCAGGCTGCTGTTGCTGCCACGGTGGTTTTTAGTTCGTCTTCCAAAAATTGCCAGAGCCGGAACCTGTCAGCATAATTTTTATTAAAGAAAGGCTGGTCTCCACGGTCAATTATTTTTTCAATGCCAAACAACCCCGAAAGCGTAAGCATGTCCTGGTTATTGATGCTCCAGTCAATACCTGCTTTGGTAGTAGCAAAATGTGTATTCCTGTTTCTTTTCGTTTGCTGGTTAATTACAGTGCCATCATCAAAACTGCGGGTGACAAATTCGTTTTTATTAAGGGTTTCTGTGTATAGCCAATCGGCTTGTACAAACGTATTTATTTTGTTTTTCCGGTAATTCAAAGAAAGGGAGGGATTGATCTTCGGGGTTGTTTGGTATTGCGGCCTGATCGTTGGCAGGTTTTCTTTTTTCTGCCATAACGCACCTGCGCCCGTGGTGAAACCAATTTTTCCATTCCAACCTTGTTGTTTATTTTTTTTATAAATGATGTTGATGATACCTGCATTGCCATTGGCATCATATTTTGCCGAAGGATTGTTGATGATCTCAATTCTTTCTATGGCGGAAGCCGGTATATTATCCAGTCCTGTTTGGCTGCCAAATCCCGTGAGTGCGGTTTGTTTGCCGTCGATTAAAATGGCCACCTTATCACTGCCCCTCAATTCCACCTTGCCTTCCTGGCTGCTGGTAATGCCGGGCAGATTTTTTAATGCCTGTAAAACAGAGCCACCGGACTGGCTGATGTTCGCAGTAACGGAATACGTTTTCTTGTCCATCTTATTGCTGATTTCCTCCTGCTTTGAATTGATAACAACTTCCTGCAATTGTTTTGCATCCTGCTGTAATGATATGGTGCCAATATTTAAGAATCTGCTCAAAGAACCCACCAACACCGGTTGTGTGGCTGACAGATACCCGGCATATGAACACTGAAGAACATAGTTGCCAGCCTGTATGTTACTTAATGTAAATATGCCTTCTTCATTGCTAACGGTACCGGTAACGAATACACTGTCTTTTTCTGTTTGTAAAACAATGTTCACAAAAGGTATGGCTGTTTTGTCTGACTTGTTTTGAATAAAGCCTGATAGGGAAACACCGGTGTTTTGAGCAGAAGAATGCTGGGACAATATTGCTGCGAAAGCAAGTGTTATAAAAAATCTTAATTCCATTTTCCAGTTTTCATTTTAGTCATTTAGCTATAGTTGTGCAAAGGTTCAGCATGATTTAGAATAAAACCTGAATTTTAGAATGTGATGGTAAATGAATGCAGGTTGCTGGTATAATGGTAGGAAACTTTAAAATGGTTGATGTCAGCAATTTTTTTTATTATTGATAATCCTAATCCAGTACCATCCTCTGAAGGATTTACCTTGGAAAAACGATTAAATAAATGTTCCTGTTTCAAAGGCATTGCTTGCCCGCTGTTTGAAAATTTAAGGTTCCCCTTTTTTGCAGATATGATGATTTCTCCGTCTTGAATGTTATGTTTAATGGCGTTTAGAAACAAGTTACTTATCAGTATATCTGCTAATATGGGATTAAGTTTTATTCCCATATTTTTTTCGATATCAATCTTGATATGTATGTTTTTCGCATTTGCCTGTTCTTTAAAGAAGTCGAGGTTTTTATGAATATAGTTGGTCAGTGAAATGGTTATTTTATCGCTATAAACAGCATTCTCCATTTTTGATAACAGCAACAAGTTTTTATTTAGCCGGTTAAAGCGGGCAACAGCCGTATTTAATGAGTCCAGGATTTCCGACTGCCCCTGGGTAACGTCTGTTCGTTGCATGAGTGAATCAATTTTTGCCTGAAAGACTGCCAGGGGTGTTTGTAATTCGTGTGCCGCATTTTCTATGAACTCTTTTTGCGTTGCATAAATACTTGTATTTCGTTCTATCAGTTTCTGAATGCTGATTCTTAACCGGTTAAACTCTTCAATCCTGCCAGGGGTAAATTGCAGCGTCTGTGTTTTATCAATCTCGAAAGTTTCTATTTGCTGAAGGATTTTATAGAATGGCTTCCAAAGCGAGAGCGATAACCTTTTGGTGATAAAAAACAAGCCTGCCAACAAAACTGAGATAGTGATAAAAAATAAAAGCCCGATACTTTTTATAATGTCTTCACTTTCTACCAGGTTGATTTTACTGGTATAAGTATATATTCTATCTTGTATTGTAACCGATGCCTTAAGTTCACGGTAAGGTTCTAATTCAGCATCCAGGGTATCGTAATAAGTTGTGTTGTAAATGCTGTCATTTTGCAGGCTTTCTGCAGGATAAATTTTCCTGTTACGGTTAAATTTGTTCCAGGCTCCGATGTCTTCTTTGTCCATTGTGGGAGCAACATATTGTATAAACTCTTTTTTGTGCAGTAATAAGGTATCGTCTGCCTCCTGCAAATACAGCTGTTGAGTGGCAAAATAAAGAACAGGTGCTGCAATTAGTAAGATCAGCAAAGAGTACAACAGGTAAACGCTGAGTGTTGTATGTAGAAGATTTTTAGTCATTTTTCCATTTATAACCTAAACCATACACTGATTTTATATAATCCCGGCTTCCAGCCTCGTTTAATTTCTTTTTCAGGTTTTTGATGTGAGCATATACAAAATCATGATTATCGAGCATATCTGCCATGTCGCCGGATAAATGCTCAGCGATGGCGCTTTTAGACAGCACCCGGTTCTCGTTGCCGATTAAGTACAGCAGCAAATCAATTTCCTTTTTAGTAGTGTCAATTAATTTGTTATTGACCCTGACCGTTTTTGATAGGATATCGATATTGATTTCATTAAATACAACGATATTATTCCCATTGAAATTTTTTCTCCTGATGAGCGCCTGAATTCTTACGAGCAATTCGGATAAATGGAATGGTTTGGTAAGGTAGTCATCGGCGCCGATCCTGAAGCCTTCAATTTTTGTTTCCAGCGTTTCTTTTGCTGAAATAATAATAATACCTTCTGATTTATTCTGATCTTTTATTTCTTTTAGAATTTCAAATCCATTACCATCCGGTAACATAAGGTCAAGTAAGATACAGTCATATTCATACATCGAAATTTTCTCAATCGCATCCTGCTTTTTGTAAACCCATTCACAAACAAAGTCTTTGTGGGTTAAGTATTTTTGAATACTTAGTGCCAGTTCCTTTTCATCTTCAATGAGTAATAATTTCATGCAGCAAATCTAATTGTTCAATTTGGTAGAAAATTTGAATTTGTAAAATTTCAGTTTGGGTATGTTAGTATTCTTTGTCCGTGGTGGGATGGCACTAAAAGTTACAAGTAATTCAGCATAAGCCGTCGGTGTAGTATTGGGCGTAGCCGAAATATCAGCAACAACAGAAACATATGCCTTTAGCAATAGTATTTATTCTTTGCAAAACTTATTTTGCAAAGACCAATAAAACATTACATCATCTTTCTTTGTCTCTATAAAATTTAATTTCTTTAGTAAATTGATAGAACTAATATTGTCTATTAAGCAACGTGCAGTTATTTCCTTTACAATTTCTCTTGAGTGTACCCATTGTAGAAGTTCGGTTACCGCTTCTTCTGCATAGCCTTTTCTTCTCTCTTCTTTTATAATGCCATATCCTATGTCAATATTTTCTTCTTCATAATTAAATCCTTTAAACCCTGCATCGCCAATTATTTCTAAGGTATCTTTTTTAATGATCATCCACGACTCAAATCCTGTTGGTGATTCAACTTTAGATAAATTATTAATTATTTTAGGCAAGGTTTCTATAACATCACTATCCGGCCAGCTTTTTCCTTTTTTTAGCCCCATTTTATATAGATCGCTACAATCATTATTTACCAGGTTTTTGCAAATCTGTAATGTAAACGGAATAAGAATCAATCTTTTTGAAACGAGTCTGTCTATTTGTAATGTTTGTGTTGTCAAGATGCCGGTAAAATATGTTGAAATGCTGTTTGAAATTTTCAGGGTGCCTGTCTATAATTACTGCCAACGGACAGGGCTTTGTTTCAGGCGGAAAAATAGAATTAAGTCTGCCGGGAACCGCTGCTGATTGAAATTTTTTTATTGAAGTTAAGATTAAATGCTCAGCGTTGTTTGCCCCTCACCGAAATGAAGATTGGATTTTTACTTCCGCTAGTTGTACTTTCGTCCCTCCCCACTATTGGCAATACCCATATTGTACGTTCGTACATAGCTGTCACAAGATTTCATTTTGTCTTTCTTCTGGAACATACAACATAAACTTGTCAAACAAGTAAGTTCGATTGTCATTATCTTCTTTTTTATCTAAGCCTTCTGCATAGTGTTCCATTGTACCTGAACCATAACCATACAGAATTCCAAGTTCATACTGTCCTTCAGCAAAATCGTTTTCAAAAACCATCCACTCTGCCATTTCGTTTGAAACAAATACCTGCCGCATATATTGAGTTAACAATTCCTCCATTCTTTCTTTTAAAATTTCAGAAGAAAGGGTTTTGTCAACATAGCACTTAAAATAAAAATCCTCGAACCTTTGCAGACTCTCGGCCCGAAAGTTCAGGTCCAGCTCAGGGTTTGTTACATTTAATTTAGCAATATCCTCCAGGTCTCGGTCACGTTGAGCAAAAAAGAATGTTTCCGCTTCCTCTTGAGTGTCAAACTCAAACCCATTTTGAGCTAAAGCGTCTTCTAATTCTTTAGCTTCTTCATCTGAAAGTTTTCTCATAAATTTTATTTTTCTTAAAGATTTGATGTCTGTCATGTATGATGCACAATTCCTGTATATCATCAACTCAAACTTACATTATTGCGGCAATGCCGCCAAAAAAGTATGGTTGCCGCCAGCCCCATAAACATGCTCCTTCGCAATTGTTTGTTTTGTATAAAAAGTTGCAAGCAATTCAGCACAAGCCGTTGTTGTGTGTACAGCGTTTAGCCGAAATCACCAGCGATATAAACTACGCCGTTGTACTTCAGCTATCTCAACAAAGTAGTTTCTGGACCAGATTATAAAGCTTCGCCGGTTAGTTAAAAAACACAACCGGGGTGTTAGGTATAGCAACCAGTTTTTAAGTCTACAACACCAACAAAGTCAAAGGTATTGCTGACGGTTGGACATTTTAACGTCTTACTACTTGCAACAATAACAGTGTTCTGTGTAGTCATTCCAGGATAGTCTCCATATCCCGTCAATGTGAAGGCTATTGCCAATCCTGGCTTAACAGCGGCGTTAAAAGGTCACAGTATTCCGGGCGGTTAACCTTCATTAATTTCGATTTACGCATATAGACATATCTTTGTTCATTACACGTTGGCTGTAAAGGTGCTCCTTCTGAAAGGACAATCTGTAAGAACGATAGAAATATCCTGCAGCGATGAGTAAATAATTAACTAACCTTAAATTTAAATGTATGCCAAAAAAGACAGCTGAACC
>JAKQJG010000263.1 GCA_029561305.1 Bacteroidota bacterium
CATAGCAGCATCCCCGGATAACTTACTGCTTTAGAAGTGCTTTTAATAAGCTACCTTAGCCACCACGCAACCCGGTTTTATCTTTGTGAAGTATCTATTCCTGAAAGCAGCATTGATAAAGAAGGGCCCATATTTATCTTGACAAAACAACTCATCGTATTCAACCCGATAACTGCAATAGCATTTGCCTTCATTTTGACAGAGCAGTAAAAAACTTCCGGTGTTTTGTAGTTGTATCCTTGAATTAAAAAGCGCTTCATGAGAGAAAAAAAAAGCATAACAAAAACAACACCTGCAACTTCAATAAAAAAAAATAAAGAACTGCAGATCGTTGCTATTGGTGCATCGGCAGGCGGGTTGGAAGCCATTACTGAATTATTGCAAAATATCGTGCCCGGCACCGGAATGGTTTTTATTTATATTCCGCACCTGAGTCCCGATCATAAAAGCCTGCTTACTTCGTTGCTTGCCAAAACCACCCCTATGAAAGTACAGGAGGTTACGGACAAGATATTGATGAAGCCCGACAACCTCTATATCATTCCCCCGGATAAGGATATGACGGTGCTGGATGGCCATATACAATTAACTGCCCGGGCAAAAGATCATTCAGTGCATCTGCCGATCGATACTTTCTTTGCGTCGCTTGCTGAAATACACAAAGAAAATGCTATTGGCGTTGTATTGAGCGGAAGTGCTAATGACGGAACCCGGGGATTGCTTGCTATCAAAGCCGCCGGAGGATTAACGTTTGCACAGAATGAATCTGCAAAGTTTAACAGCATGCCGCAGTCTGCTGTAACTGCAGGGGCAGTTGATTTTGTTTTGTCACCTAAAGAAATAGCTAAAGAACTCATCAGGATCAGCAAATATGATTACCAAAAACGGGATGGCGTAAATCCCTCAGAACATGATATTGACAATACCGACCCTGATTTAAAGACGATATTGAGCCTTTTATTAAAACATACGCAGGTTGATTTTAGCCATTACAAAATGCCTACTATCAAAAGGCGGATCCTTCGCAGGATGCTGCTGCATAAAATTACTTCGCTAAAAGAATATGCACAGTTCACCACAAAAGAAAAATGGGAAGTCGATATTCTTTACCAGGACCTGTTGATCAACGTTACCAATTTTTTCAGGGATTCAGATGCACATGAATTTTTGAAAACTTCCTTGTTTCCACAGTTGCTAAAAGCAAAACAAGCCAATGAAAAATTACGCATTTGGGTACCTGCCTGCGCTACCGGCGAAGAAGCTTACTCCATAGCAATGACCCTGCTCGAAATACAAGGAGAGCAGGGAACCAATATACCGGTACAAATATTTGCATCCGACCTAAGTGTTACTGCCATCACCAAGGCCCGTATTGGCGAATATTCAAAACCAGAGCTCGAAATGGTTTCACCCAACAGGCTGCAAAGATTTTATACAAAAACGGGAAGTAAATACCGCATTGCAAAAGTGGTAAGGGATATGTGCATTTTTGCACCCCACAATATTTTACGTGATCCTCCTTTTTCAAAGATCGATTTTATCAGTTGCTGTAATTTGTTTATTTACCTTGATACGCCTGCTCAAAAAAAAGCATTGGCAACCTTTCATTACGCTTTAAATGAAAATGGCTTTTTAATGCTGGGCAAATCAGAAACCATTGGCACTTCCAATCACCTGTTCAATAACAGCAATACTAAATTTAAGATCTATGCACGTAAACAAAATATAGGGGGCCGCATGCTGCCCGATCTGTTGCCAAGGATTGCACCGGACAAAGAAGAAAAAGGCATTACTGCAGCGCCAGAAATAAAAAACACAACAGCAAAACTCAACGGCTTTGAAGGAAGCATCGATGCCATTCTGCTTTCAAAATATATACCCCCCTGTGTAATTATCAACCATGCCATGGAAATAATCCAGTTCAGGGGAGAAACAGATGCATTTCTTAAACACCCGGCAGGTAAAGCCAGCCTGAATGTGTTAAAGATGACAGCTCCTGAAATAGCATTTGAACTTCGTCATTGTATTCCAATCGCTATAAAAACAAAACAATCTGTCCGTAAATCGGGTATTGAAGTAACGACGATGCCTGGACTAAAAAGGATCAGCATTGAAGTAATTCCACTGGCCATAGACTGGGAAGAACCATTGGTGATGATTATTTTTTCGATACCAGAAATGGTAGAAACATTTGTACAGGAAGGTAAAAGCGGGAAATACAACCTTCTTGCGAAAGACCGTAAAATTCAAAAACTGGAAGAAGAACTGTCTGCTGCGAGGGCAGATATGCATTCCTATTCGCAGGAACAGGAAGCCTTTATTGAAGAAATGCAAAGTGCTAACGAAGAAGTGGTTTCAAGCAATGAAGAATTACAAAGTGTTAATGAAGAACTCGAAACCTCCAAGGAAGAGATTGAATCTACCAATGAAGAACTTACCACTACCAACCAGGAATTGCAAACCCGGAATGAATTACTGAATGAATCTTACCTCTATTCCGATGCGATTCTTAGTAATATACACGATCCATTGCTGGTACTGGATAAAGACCTCAGGATCGTGAGTGCCAGTAAATCTTTTTATAAAAAATTTACTTATATACCGGAAGAAACAGAAGGCATCCTGCTATATGATATAGGAAATAAAGAATGGGACATACCTGCTTTGAGAAAATTGCTGGAACAAGTGCTGCCAAAGGGGGCTGAATTTTACGACTTTGAAGTGGAGCATGATTTTCCAAGGTCTGGCAAAAAAATAATGATGCTCAACGCAACGAGTATCTATCAAAAAATTCACGGGGAAGCATTGATCCTTTTATCTATCCAGGATTTTACCGAACGAAAAAAAGCACAGCAATTAATAATTGACAGTGAAAAACGGTTTGAAGCAGCAGTCGCAGCAGTACAGGGGGTAGTGTGGACCAATAATTCGAAGGGAGAAATGGAAGGTGAACAAAAAAGCTGGGCAGCGCTCACCGGGCAAAAAATGGAAGAATACCAGGGATACGGCTGGACAAAGGCTGTTCACCCGGATGATGTACAAGGCACTATTGAAGCCTGGCAAAAAGCTATTAAAGAATCATCACCCTTAATTTTTGAACACCGTGTGAAGTTACGGAATGGTGAGTGGGGATATTTCTCCATCAAAGCCATTCCCACTTTGCAGGCTGATGGCGCTATTAAACAATGGGTGGGTGTACACACAAATATTACATTACAGAAAATAGCTGAACAGAAATTAAGCACTGTTGCAACCGGGTTAGAAAAGCAAGTGCAGGACAGAACAAAAAACCTGGCCATTGCCAATGAGAAACTATCAGAAAACAATTTGTCGTTGCAGATATTGAATAAAGAACTTCAAACATTTTCTTATGTTGCCAGCCACGATTTGCAGGAACCACTCCGCAAAATTCAAACGATGGCAAGCCGTATTATTGAAACCGAGTCTGCTCTTTCTGAAAAAGGCAAGGACTATTTTGACAGAATACAGAAAGCAGCAGGCCGTATGCAGGCCTTGATTGAAGATTTGCTTTCGTATAACAGCCTTAACAATGTCCAAGGAAGAAAATTAGTTAAGACTGACCTTAACGTGATCATTGAAGAAGTAAAGACCCTGTTAAGTGTAATTATCACTGAAACAAAGGCGACGATCATTGTAAAACCGCTTTGTGACGTCAATATTATCCCTTACCAGTTCAGGCAGGTAATGCTGAACCTGATCAGCAATGCATTAAAGTTTACCAAACCTGGTATAGCGCCTGTGATTACCATTAAAAGCCAGCAGGTAAAATCCAGTAAAATAAATATCGAAGGGTTGCCGGCGCTGAAGGAATATTGTAAAATAACGGTAGCGGATAACGGAATAGGATTTGAAGAAGCATACAATGAAAAGATTTTTGAAATATTCCAGCGGTTGCATGATAAGGACGATTACCCAGGCACAGGAATTGGATTGGCCATTGTAAAAAAGATTGTTGAAAACCATAACGGCGCTATCAGGGCCAAAGGCAAACAAGGTAAAGGCACAACATTTGAGATCTACATCCCGGTATAAATAAAATATGATCAGGCATCCAAAATTTATCGTGGTAATTGGTGCCTCCGCAGGCGGACTGGATGCGTTGACAGAAATTGCCAGGCATCTTGAAAAGGGAGGGGATGCCGCTTACGTTATCGTATTGCATTTATCCCGCAAAGGAATTGGTGATTTTGTTGTTCACCGGTTAAAACAGGCAACCAGTATTCCCTGCCAAATGGCGCAACACGGCGGCCCAATCAAAACAGGTAATATTTATATTGCAAGACCCAATCAGCACCTGCTGGTAAAAAATGATCATTTTATTTTAGGTGGCGGCCCGGAGGAAAATCGTTTTCGTCCTTCCATTGATGTATTGTTCCGTTCTGCCGCAGTTGCGTACAGTTCGTATACCATCGGTATCATTTTAAGCGGATTACTGGATGATGGCACCAGCGGCATGTGGGCTATCAAAAGGTGCGGCGGCACCTGTATCGTGCAGGATCCTAACGAGGCCGAATATCCCGACATGCCGCTTTCGGTGATCAATAATATGGAAGTGGAACATGTGGCTGCTTTAGAAGAAATAGGAGGCATTGTTACCAGTATTCTCAGCAAAACAAAAGGAAAGAAAAAACAGGTACCTGCAGAAATCGTAGCAGAATCAAAAATTGCTGAAACAAC
This sequence comes from Bacteroidota bacterium, assembly GCA_029561305.1. GTDB lineage: Bacteria > Bacteroidota > Bacteroidia > Chitinophagales > Chitinophagaceae > Ferruginibacter. The sequence continues at coordinate 4,699 of JAKQJG010000263.1, forward strand.
CGCAGTGGGTATCGGTGTTATTGAAAAGATTGCTGATGTCAGTGCCTTTGCCTGTCCTGACTGCGGCGGAAATTTATGGGAAGTAAAAGGAGATATCGTTAAAAGGTATCGCTGCCATATCGGTCATGCATATACCGAAAAAGATTTAGTAGTAAAACAAGCAGAAACAGCCAGCGGTACTTTGTGGGTTGCACTACGTATGATGGAAGAACGCAAACATCTTTAAAAAAAAATGCAGGTGGAAACAGAAAAAAAGGGACACAAAATTTTAGCAACAAATCATATAGAACGCCATGATGAGATGGAGCGTCATATCACCACACTGAAAAAAATATTATTTGATCTGCAAAACCAGGCAACTGAATAGCAAACAATTCCTTCCGTAAGTCATTCAATCCAAAGCTTACTCAAACGACTTTTCTCAACTGGCAGACAACAGCAGGTCTATTTCTTTTTGTACTTAATTGCCAGTACTGTAAGCAGCACATTAATAACCAATGAAAAGGTATTGGAGATGATGATGATCCAGTCTTTTTTCAATACACCATACACGATCCAGCATCCAACGCCTAAAAATAAAACGAGCAGCATATTCATTGAAATATTTTCCGCCTCCTTCTCTTTGATCAGCTTGGTCAGCTGCGGCACCATTGACATAGCCGTTCCAATACTGGCAACAATACCAACCAATGTTTCTATACTACTACTATTCAT
>JAKQJG010000273.1 GCA_029561305.1 Bacteroidota bacterium
ATTACCTTTGCCCACTTAAATTTTAAATATGGGAATGGACAGAAATACGGTGATCGGTTTTGTATTGATTGGATTATTGATGATGGGCATGTTTTGGGTAAACAGTACCGGGCAAAAAGAAGCACAGGTTGCACAAAAAAGGTATGACGACTCTGTGGCGCTGGCCAATCCTAAAAAGACAGACCCGGTTGCTGTTGCACAGGATTCTGCTGCTAAGGAAAGTGCAAGAAAAGAGCAGGGAGCAGGCAGGTTTCAAGGCAGTATCAACCAGCCGGAGGTTTTAACCACTGTCGAAAACGAAGTGTTCAAAATTACCTTTACTAATAAAGGCGCCCAACCTAAATCAGTAGAAATAAAAAAGCATAAAGAATCTGATGGCGGGCCCGTAATGCTTCAAACAGGCAGTTTTAATAAACTTAGCTATGATATTCTAACAGGAGAAAATAAAAAGATCGCCACCAATGATCTCACTTTTTCACCTGCAGTGATCACAAAAAATGCGGACAAAAGCCAGACGGTTGTATTTGCTTTAAAAGATTCAGCAGGGCAGGGGATTGTTCACGAGTATACCATAAAGGCGGATGATTACCTTGTTGACCTTACTATAACAGGAGCAGAAAAAGCAGTCACCAAAAATTCGTTTAACCTCACCTGGCAAACAGAAGCACGGCAGGTGGAGCATAATATCACTTACGAGAAGCAACAGACCGAAATAAGCTATTTTAAAGAAAGCAGTTTTGATTTTGAACACCTGGGTACCGGCGACGCCTTGTCTTTTACCCAGCCGGTTGACTGGATCGCTGTGAAACAGCAGTTTTTTATATCCGCATTGGTCAACAAAAGCAAATTCAAGACAGCGGAAGTTAAATGGATTGTGCCGGATACTTCCACCCGTTTGCTTGCACAAACCACGTCCAATTTTACAGTAGAAGTGCCTGCCAATGGAGCTATTCCGTTGCAATTGTACTATGGACCCAGCGATTATGGCGTTTTAAAGAAATACAACAATGAGATGCAGCAGATCGTGCCCTATGGCAGTGGCATCTTTTCATTTGTAAAATACATTAACAGGCATATGCTGCTTCCTGTATTTGATTTTTTAAGAAAGAATGTTGCCAGTATGGGTATTGTTATCCTGCTGCTTACACTCTTTATCCGGCTGCTTACTTCGCCCATTTTGTATAAGAGTTATTTGAGTGGCGCCAAAATGAAAGCGCTAAAACCGGAAGTGGATATTCTAAAAGCAAAATTCACTGATAAAGGCGGTCAGCTTGATCAGCAGGCCTTTAGCGTGGAGCAGATGAAATTGTGGCGGTCTGCCGGCGTTAGCCCGCTGGGTGGCTGTTTACCCGCCTTATTGCAGATCCCGATATTTATGTCGTTGTATTTCTTCTTCCAGTCTAATATTTCTTTGCGTGGTGAGAGCTTTTTATGGGCAAATGACCTTTCTACGTATGATTCTATATTGACCTTTGGAAAGATCCCGGTAATTGATTTTTTATATGGTGATCATATCAGTTTATTTACCATCACGGCAACGGTTACCAGCTTACTGATTTCTATTTACAGTATGAGTAATATGCAGGATAATTCTAATCCTGTGATGAAATATATGCCTTATATCTTCCCGGTTCTTTTATTGGGCATATTCAACAACTTACCAGCTGCACTTACCTGGTACTACACCGTTTCCAATACCATTACGCTCCTGCTTCAAATTGTGATACAGAAGTACATCATTGATCATGATAAGATACTGGTGCAAATAAACGAAAACAGGAAGAAACCTGTAAAGCAGAGTAAGTTCCAGGAGAAGCTGCAGGCTATGCAGGAAACGCAGAAAAAAATGCAGGAAGAAAAAAACAAGGCTAAGAAAAAGTAATCAACTGTTAAATTCCCTTAACCTTTCAGTTATACTGTTGGTTAACCGGAACCTGGTACGGAAATATCCATAAGTTTGGCATGTGATTCTATTAATAGATGCAAACCACATGAAATGAAAAAAAAAGGGACGGTATTATCGCTTGTGTTTATACTGTTAGCTACAGCAGTATTTGCCCAAAAAACTATTTCTGAGGGAACGCTCACGTATGATATTACCATTAAGAATACGGCGGAGAAAAATGCAGCCGGGTCAACAGCTTCCCTGGTAGTTTATCTAAAAGGACTTAACAGCCGCACGGATATGGTGAGTCACCTGGGTAGTGAAAAAACCATCTATGATGCCAAAAATGGCACCGCTGCAATCCTGAAAGAGTACAGCGGCCAGAAATTAATGATCACACTCACAAAAAACAACTGGATCGAAAAGAATAAAAAATCGGCCGGTCTGTCATTCATTGACCAGCCAGAGAAGATGCAAATTCTCAACTACCAGTGTTCAAAAGCAATTGCCAAATTAAATGATGGTTCTACACTTACGGTTTATTATACCAGGGAAGTGGTGCTGCAAAATAAAGAGTATGATCCATTGTTTGCAAATCTTGCCGGTGTGCCCTTACAATACCAGGTGGAAACGGGTAATCTTACATTAACCTATACCATTAGTAAAATTGACCAGGCGATTGTGCCACAAAATAAATTTGACCTGCCAAAGGCTGGTTACAGGGTCATTACTTACGATGAAAATAAGCAGGGAAAAAAAGCTTAGTTATTGCAATAACTAAAAAGCCCCCGGATTTTATCCGGGGGCTTTTTAAATATATAAGTTTTATTATTTTTTCGACCTGATAATCAGCTTAACACCTGTATAGCCCTGCCCCATATCGGCAACTGCCATTTTACTTTTATAAGGAAGCAAATATGTAGTATTGCCCTTTTGGTAGGTCATCATTGTATTACTTGTAATAACGGCACTCGTTGTATGCTTCGTAGTTAAAAAACTGCCCTTGTAAGAAAGTCCATTTTTTAAGTTAGACATTACAGTGCTTTTGAGGGAAGATGCGGTCGGAGTAATGTTAAGGGTAGTTCTTACTTTATTACTTTTCTTTCCGGTTCCCCTGTCAGCAAACACAACAGTTGTTACACTGACTAATGCCAGTATAATTGCCGCCTTTTTGATGAACCTTTCCATTTTAATGATATTTGAGTAAAACTAATCAAATCTTTGTTAAATAACCTGCCGTTCATGGATTATTTTACATATTCTTAACGAATGAAGGAAAGAAAAGTTACACTCAACTGATTTTTATTTGAAATTCCCGTAACTTTCAGAAACCTTCAGCGCATGAGCAGTTATAATTATCGGCAGAACAGGGACGAAATACAGGAATTACTTCACCAGTACGACAACCTGCGGTCTGGAAGATCCCATTCATTTTTAGAAGAAGAGGCTTTTGAAAAGATCATTGATTATCTCGATGAAAGGGAGGAATTGCTCAAAGCACTGGAAGCCACTGGATTTGCCATCGAAAGATATCCTTATTCCTCCTCCCTGTTAATAAAAAGGGCTGATCTGCTGATAGCTGCAAAAAGATATAAAGAATCTTTGCAATGTCTGCAACAGGCTGAATTGCTGGATAATAGCGATATTAATCTTTATATCCTCAAAACAGATGCCTACCTGGCCCTTGATAAACAAGAAAAAGCAGCAGCGGTTTTAGAAGCGGCGCTCGACTATTTTGACGGAGACGAAAAGCTGGAATTGCTTTTTGAGCTGGCCGATGTATACGATGACTATGAAAATTTTGACAAAGTATTCGATTGTTTAAAAATGGTACTGGAAATGGATCCTAATAATGAAGAAGCATTATATAAGATTTGTTTCTGGACTGATTTTACCGGGCGAAATGAGGAGGGTATCAAACTGCACCAGGCCATTATTGACCAGTTTCCTTACAATGAACTGGCATGGTTTAACCTGGCTGCCGCTTACCAGGGAATAAAGCTCTACGAAAAGTCGATTGATGCTTACCAATATGCAGTGGTTATTGATGAAAAATTTGACTATGCCTGGCGCAATATGGGCGACGCCTATTTGAGACTGCGCCGTTACAGGGAGGCTATTGAAGCATTACAAAAAGTGCTGGAACTGGCCAGGCCGGAAGATGTGATCTATGAAGCTATTGGTCACTGTTATGACAGGCTGCACAATTACGCACAGGCAAGATTTAACTACCGCAAAGCCGCCCATCTTAACCAGGAAAACAGCCACATGTTTTTCAAAATTGCTGTTACTTACATGAATGAAGGAATCTGGGAAAGTGCCGTGAAGAACCTGGAAACAGCGATGCGTATATACCGAAACCAGCCAGATTATAACCTTGCAATGGGGCAGTGCTACATGGAAATGGGTAAAGTGGAGGAAGCTGTACAGTATTTCGGTAATGTGGTTCGCACAAAACCAAAAAATGTAAACGGCTGGATCGAATTACTAAAATGCCTGTATAAAACCAATTGCTTTGAAGATGGTGCGGAATATGCAGACCATGCCCTGGCCATGACGAATAACAAGCCCATCTTTATTTTTTATAAATCTGCTTTTTTGCTGGCTATGGGCAAAAGCAAAGAAGCGGTACTTCAACTGGAGGCCGGGATGGATAAAAACCCGAAACTGGTTAAGAAACTGGTTGACCTCAACCCTTCTATTTTACAAAACCAGATGATCGTTGACGTGATCGCAAGATTCAAGAGAAACAAATCCTTTTAGAACCTTAGCTGTTTTAGTGACAGATCTCCTACAAATTTGCAGCGGGGTAAATCATGCCCGGCTGCTTTTTAATTGTCAATGTTTATATTTGCGCCTCCCGATAGCTGTCGGGGTCAAAAAAGAGAAGCATGAATTTTCACCTCGACCAGATTCCTGAAAGAACCACAAGACCAAGAATGAACGGCATCACTATGGTGATGGACAAAGGTCTTAGTATAGAAGAGGCCCGGCATTTTATGAGTATTTCCCATCCCTATGTTGATTTGGTAAAGCTCGGCTTCGGTACTGCCTTTGTTACCCCTAATTTAAGAGAGAAGATAGAAGTGTACAGGTCTTACGATGTGCCGGTGTACTTTGGCGGCACTTTGTTTGAAGCCTTTTTAATAAGAAACCAGTTTGAAGATTATATCAGCGTTTGCAAAGATTATGGCGTTGAGTATATGGAAGTAAGCGACGGTTCTATCTCTATTCCACATGCAGAAAAATGCGGTTATATTGAAAAACTGACCAGGCATGGAATTGTATTGAGCGAAGTGGGCAGTAAGGATGCGGCGCATATCATTCCCCCTTATAAATGGATCGAATTGATGAGAGCCGAACTGGAAGCCGGTTCTACCTATGTGATTGCAGAAGCCAGGGAAGCCGGCAATGTAGGTATCTATCGTGGTTCTGGCGAAGTAAGGGAAGGTTTGGTACAGGAGATATTAACGCAAATACCGGCCGAGAAAATTTTGTGGGAAGCACCGCAAAAAGCACAGCAATTGTATTTTCTTGAGTTGATTGGCTGTAATGTAAATCTGGGTAATATTGCTCCATCAGAAATGATCGCACTGGAAACCATGCGTATTGGTTTGCGTGGTGATACCTTCAGTTTATACCTTGATAAGGAATTTGTTTAAATCCCGCTACCAAAAATGAATGTATACGGTTTGATCGGTTATCCATTGGGGCATTCTTTCTCAAAACAGTATTTCACTGAAAAGTTTGAAAAGGAAGGTATCAATGATAGCCTGTTCGAGTCATTTCCTATTTCTTCTATTGATGAATTTCCTTCGTTGCTGAAAAATAATCCATTGCTAAAAGGTTTAAGTGTTACCATTCCTTATAAAGAACAGGTGCTGCAATTTGTGGATGAATTAAGCGATGAAGTGACAGCAATTGGAGCCACCAACAGTATTAAAATCAATGAAGGGAAGTTAACTGCATACAACACCGATATTGCAGGCTTTGAAATATCGTTTGGTAAACTGCTGAAGCCCCATCATACAACAGCACTGGTACTGGGTACCGGCGGTGCATCCAAAGCGGTGCAGTATGTTTTGAAAAAACTGGCGATCAGGTTTTTAGTTGTTACAAGAAATAAAGGAGGACGGCATCCCTTCATTACATACCCGGATATTGATGCAGCCATGATGAATGAATACAGCATCATCATTAACTGCTCACCTGTTGGCATGTACCCCAATGAAAATGAAGCACCTGCTATTCCATATCACCTGGTTTCTGACAGGCATTATTTGTATGACCTGGTATATAAACCGGCTGAAACTTTATTTTTAAAAAATGGCAGGGAGAGGGGAGCAACGGTACAGAACGGTTATGAAATGTTATTACTGCAGGCGGAAGAAAGCTGGCGCATCTGGAATGGCTGATCAGCTGCCCCTTAATATTTTTTTAGCTTCCTCACTCAATGCAACTGGTCTCCTGCTGGAGTAATCAAAACAGATCATCCCTGTTTTGGCATTTGCCAGCAGTACTGGTGTATTGTTTCTGGAGGTTATCAACTGGTAGTACAATTCAAAACTCACTCTTGTTATTTCCCCTGCATATACAGAGACTGCTATAACATCCCCATAAAAGGATTCATTTTTAAATTCAATAGCAAGGTCACCCATGATTAATCCAGTACCGCCAAAATCAAGTTCTGATTGGTCATGTTTCCTTAACCATTGCAGCCTGGCCTCATGAATAATGGATACCAAGGCATCATTGCCTACATGATTTCCATAGTTCACATCTGATATTCTTACCGGGATAATTATTTCCGTAAGTTTTACCGATGGCATATCAATCTTTATTCTTGCCATAAAATGTGTCAGCGGTTGAGAAAGTCAATTAATTTTTTCACTGCTTTTTTGCGGTGGCTGTACAAATTCTTTTCTTCGGTTTCCATTTGCGCAAAGCTTTTTGAACTCCCGTTGGGTATAAACAACGCATCATAGCCAAAACCTTTTTCTCCAATGGGCGCAGGCAGGATAATCCCTTCGCAAATACCTTCAAACTGCTGTTCAGTTCCGTTTTGCATCAGCGATATCACTGTTCTAAAGCGGGCTGTCCTGTTTTCTATTCCATTCAACTGGAGTAATAATTTTTGAATATTATCCTGGTTGGTAGCCTGCTCGCCGGCATACCTGGCACTTTTTACGCCCGGTGCTCCATTCAGTGCATCCACAAATAAGCCGGTGTCCTCACTGAAACAATCTTTACTGGTTAATTCAAAAATAGTTGTTGACTTTGTCCGGGCATTTTCCTCCAGTGTATCATAAGGTTCAGGAATGTCGATTTCGATGCCTGCATCTTTTAAGGAAATCACTTCAAACTGGCCGCCCAATACATTTTTTATTTCTGCAACTTTATTGGCGTTGTTGGTAGCAAACACTATTTGATTTGTCATACTATTGCAGGTTTTTGATCAGTGATGAACGGAGAGATAACCTACCCGTGCTTAAATAGAGAAAATTTGTTTCAGACAGTTCCACAACTTTGTTTTTTCTGCTTTATCCGTTTGCAATGCACTCAATGCAGGAGCAGTTAAATACACCTGGTTATTATATTGCTGTATTTGATAAGCAGGAAACGACAAAGGCAATTTGATCTCTTCTGCACCGGTTCCAAATAATAATATTTTTTCTGCTTTTAAACTGGAAGTAATGGTTTTATAATCCACTCCTTCATTTTTTTGCAGGTTAAAAATACCTACATCATCCATATTGAGTTTGCAGGCATTTAATATTCCCAACAAAAAATTCAATTCGTCATCCGGCAGGTAAGCGGTATCGGTATTGCTTACAATGATCACAACGCCTTTGGCATTTTTACCTAGAATATTTATGGATGAAGTGGTGGCATTATTTTCCTTTGCCGGCGCAGTTTTTAACTCAACAAGGCTTTTTTTATAAAGGGCTGCAATGGTGGCCGCCGGCAGTTGAATATTATCTAAACTCATGAAGGGGTGATTTGACCAGCTTTTTTTTTGTTTCTTTGCCGTAAAAATAAGGATAATGGAAGCCACAAAAGATTTTAAGGTAACACTTACGCAAAACAGCAGACTAAAAGACATTACACTCCAAAACATTCCATTTGGTAAATGTTTTACAGATCATATGCTGGTGGCTGATTATTCCGGTGGCCAATGGCATACACCTGAGATAATGCCCTACCAGGCACTTTCTTTTGAGCCTTCTTTGGCAGTGTTCCATTATGGGCAGGCCATTTTTGAAGGTATTAAAGCCTATAAGGCGAAGAATGGTTCAGTACAGATATTCCGGCCAATGGATAATTTCCAGCGCTTTAATGCCTCAGCAGTAAGGATGCAGATGCCGGAAGTTCCCGAGGAGATATTTATGGAAGGACTGCGTGCTTTAATAGACCTGGATAAAGACTGGGTGCCAGATTTTGAAAATCACTCTTTGTATATCCGGCCATTTATGATCAGCAGCGATCATGCTATTGGCGTTCGTCCAAGTGAAAATTATAAATTCCTGATTATATTAAGTCCAACAGGTCCCTACTACGCAAAGCCGATGCGTATTTACGTAGAAGAAAAATATGTAAGGGCAGTGCCGGGTGGAATTGGTTTTGCAAAAGCTGCCGGTAATTATGGAGCTGCCTTGTATCCATCAACAGAGGCGCACAAAAAAGGTTACGACCAGGTATTGTGGATGGATGCGTACGAACACAAATACGTGCAGGAGTGTGGTACGATGAATGTGTTTTTTATCATTGGAGATAAAGCCATTACTCCCGGGCTGGAAGAAGGTACGATACTGGCAGGTGTTACCAGGGATAGTGTGATCACCGTGTTGAAAGAGATGGGGCTCACCGTGGAAGAAAGACCATTAACAATAGATGAAATAACCGAAGCTTATAAGGCAGGCCAGCTAAAAGAAATATTCGGTACCGGTACAGCAGCCACCATTGCACCGATAAAAGAATTAGGCTATAAGGATTTCGCCATGTTGTTTGATGTTGACAAATGGACCGTAGCGCCAGAAGTAAAAAGAAGAATGGATGCTATTCGTTATGGAGATGTGGAAGACAGGCATAACTGGTTGTGGACCGTATAAACTCCGGGTAATCAATTAAAAAAATAATTTTGAAAGGGGGCACAATATGTAGTCCCCTTTTTCGTTTCCCTAATAAGGATAAGTGTGTTTTGTTGGCAACGCTTCCTTGTACCCATTAACCGTATTCTGTGGAAAACTAACAGGGGCAATCTGTATGTTGTAAATAGCAGGTTAGCTTGATATTCCTCCCTTCATTAGTTTTTCCGTTTTAAAATACCATTGTGCAAATGCATCAGTGTTTGCAAAAAAGTTTGAAAGAATTTTTCATGCTGCTGTATGTGTAATGCTGCACATCGCAAACATTTAATATTCTGACACCAAAATTTAAAACATGAGGAAACTGTACCCTGTTCTTATTACAAGTTTGGTCCTGTTCTGTTTGATACCACATACAGGATTGGGGCAATGCGGTACATTGTCGGGCACCGCCACACCCCAGGAGTCGAGGTGTATGGCTACAGGTTTTATCACTGTCACTGCATCCGGTGGTTCAGGAAACTATAAGTATAAAGCCGTTGGCCCGGTCAATACCAGCTTTACCAGTGCCGATTCTATCACGGGTTTGCCGCCCGGTAATTATAGTGTAACCATTACCGATATTACTTCCAACTGCAGTATTGTTATTGCAGGTGTTGTGGTTACCGGCACCTACCAGGATCCCCGTTTTACATTGAATAAAGAAGACGTAAGCTGTGATAATGGTAACAATGGCAGCATCAGTGTGGGCACCCAGAATTTTGGCAGAGCACCATTTATGTATTCTATTATTGCTCCATCACCCACTGGTGTTGGTACAAGTAATGCTACCGGCACTTTTACCGGGCTTTCCGCAGGTTTGTATACAATCCGCCTTACAGATTCATGTGGCGGCATACAGACAAGGCTGGTAAATGTAAACAACTACACCTGGAAAATAGACTCAGTTCGTTTCAGGAAAATTTCCTGCGATAGTGCCACTGGATATATCCGGGTGAGTGATAACCGGGGAAATATCAGTACCATCACCGGCCTGCCCGGTTTTACCTATGGCATCGTGAGGTCAGCAGGTGATACCATCTGGTCGGGCAATCCGTCTTTTACATTTTATCTTGGCAGCCAGAATAATTTTGAAGCGGTGGTAAAAGATCCATGTGGAACCATCAAAAAATTTCCAGTAGTGGTGAGTTTTAAACCATCAGTAAATGCATCTGTAAATACTTATGGGTTCAGTTGCAGGCAGTTTTCTGTGAATCTTACTGGTATCAGTAATTTTTTCAGCCCCCGTTTTTGTATTACTGATTCTGCCGGCGCTGAAGTTGCCTGTAATAGTTCGGGCAATTTTACCAGCCTTGATTATGGCAGCTACTGTATCGCCGCATACGATTCCTGCAGCGACACTACTATTACAAGGTGTTTTACGGTGTTGCCACCACTGGCAGGGGCAAACGAAAACATACTTGTTACGAATAAAGTATGCAGTGGCTTTACTGCTTCTGTTACAGGGCAAACAGGTTTATCCAACCCGGAGTATTGCCTGTATGATTCTTTAAATAATATAGTAGCCTGTAACACTACAGGTGTATTTGACAGTTTAACCTATGGCAATTATTGTATCAACATTACAGACACCTGCAGGGATACCACTATGCAGCGTTGCTTTAGTGTGAGAAAGCCCGTACCAGTTATCAATCCGCCAGAGCCCGGCTTTTATACCTGTACTAATTTCGGTATTACAGTTACTGGTGATAGTCTTACCAACCCAAGGTTTTGCCTGTATGATACTGCCGGAGTTTTAATCAATTGTAATTATACCGGCGTATTTGATAGCGTCGTATACGGGGATTACTGTATCCAGGTGTACGATTCCTGCTATGATACCACCATTATAAGATGTATATCTGTAGCAGGCCCGGAACTTATTTACAGCCTGAGTTCCGAAATATCCAACAGGGCCTGCTCCACCTTTACAGCTACCATTTTTAGTTCAAGTTTTATTGCACCTGATTATTGCCTGTACCGGATGGACAGCACATTGGTAGCGTGTAACAATGATGGCATATTTGACAGTCTTACGTATGGTTCTTATTTTATCAATGCAAGAAATGCCTGTCCGGATACCACTGTCACCTATTACGTTGACGCCTACCCGCCTTTGCCTTCTTTAGACGCAGGGGTGAATATAAGCAACAGGTCCTGCTCCGGTTTTTCTGTATCCACCAGTGGTCAGTATAACTTTTCCAATCCGCAATATTGTCTTTACAACAGCAATGATTCATTGCTGGCATGTAATACAAGCGGCTCTTTTACCGGACTTGCTTATGACAGTTACTGTATCAAGGCTACTGATGGTTGCTATGATACGGTTGTAACCAGGTGTTTTTCGGCGCAGCCTGCTGTTATAGACATGGAAGTCAGTTCTTCAAAATCCTGCAGCTATTATGGCAGTGCTGTTTTGAATATTAGTATAGCAGGCGGTGTGGTACCATACATTATCCAGATATTAAACCCGGATGGCACCAGCTATTCAACTGCTGCTTACAATAACAGCAATATCAGAATTGATAACGTGCCGGATATCGCAGACAGTCTTCAATACATGATTATAGTAACAGATAATTGTGGCGGTACCGATTCTGTTTTTTCGGGGGTTACACCAAGTGTTGTTTCACATAATGCAACGGTCATCCCCCGTTGTCCGAGTTCTACCTGGTTAAATGGTTCTGGTACCATACAGGCTGCAGGTGTATCTAATACCGGATCGGTTACGGTGCGTATTGTAAAAAAAGACAATGCCAATGTTTCTATTACTCCCAATAATGTGGCTGCTGGTATATCAACTTTTAATAACCTGGGTCCCGGCACATATATTATCCGTTACAGAATCAACGATGCCTGTAAAAGTAATTTGTATGATACGGTGGTGATTCCTATTTATCATTATCCATCACTTGACAGGTCGTCTGCCTATCAATGCGATGAGGGCGGTTTTAGTATTGGTGCCGTGGTATTGAATGGGGTAGGGCCGTTTATGTATGAGATCATTGGCAGTTCACCAACTGTGCCGGCTATTATCAGCGGGCCACAGGCTAACCCGGTCTTTACTATTAATAACGGTGCTGCTTATTCGTTGATCAGGCTGAGGGTAACGGACGCCTGTGGCAATGCCAGCCTGGAAGATGCCAGTATTTTACCACTGGCGAATAATGGTATCATGGCTGATTTTAATTGCTTCCAGCTGCATTCTACTTTAAGGGTGGATACTTTATATAATTCTGTATATGCCTGGTATAAGAAAAATACTGTCAATGGTGCAGACAGCACCTATATGGGAAGTAGTTATGGACTGTATTTTCCCAATGTGTTACCGGAGGATACAGGCCTGTATGTTTGCTATATCAATGTAAACAGCGGCTGTATTAAGCGAACCTATTACTATCGGCTGGATGGTTCCTGTTATGGGTACTTGCCAATAACCCTGCAACGCTTTGATGGCGCTTATTTTGAAAAAGATGTTTTGCTGAATTGGCAAATGGCTGCCAATACCGATGTGAAATATTTTACTATTGAAAAAAAGATTGGAAATACTTTCAAGCCCGCGGGCCGGCTGAATGCTGGTGTTGATATGCTACCGGGTACATCCTATTCTTTTAAAGATATACAGGCAGATCCGCTTAGCAATTATTACAGGCTCAAAATAACCCGGTATAACAATTTAGTTGAATATAGTAATGTCATACATGTAAGCCAGGAAAAGAAACCAGCGGCCATTACGGTCTACCCTAACCCGGCGGATGATTTGATAACGGTACAATTCAATAGCCAAAGCGGGGGGCCATATACCATTACCCTGCTGAATATGATGAACCAGGTAGTAAACCAACAGGCTGTTACCGGGCAAAGCATCCGGCAAGTAACTCTGGGCTGGCCTGAAGAGCTGGCCGCCGGTATATATATTATAAAAGTGGAAGACAAGTACGGCAAGAAACTGCTGGCTCAAAAAATAGTGCTGAGATAGCTGAAAACACTGGCAGTAGATGCTGGTTTGACAGGTTAGGCGGCTTTTCCCGTGGGGGGAGGCCGCTTTTTTTACACGGCATTTCGGCTATAATAGTTTTTATCTACGGGTTTATCAACAAAATCAGAAAAAAATACCCTTTAATGTTTCGTTTTTAAATGAGAATACATACCTTCGCCGTCCAAAATTAAAAAGGGTCAGTAATGCCTACAATACAACAGTTAGTAAGAAAAGGAAGAACAATCATCACAGCAAAAAGCAAATCAAGGGCTTTAGATGCTTGTCCACAGCGCCGTGGTGTATGTACAAGGGTGTACACAACCACTCCTAAAAAGCCAAACTCAGCTTTGCGTAAAGTAGCAAAAGTGCGTTTGACAAACAAAATTGAGGTAATTGCCTACATCCCGGGTGAAGGTCATAACCTGCAGGAGCACTCCATTGTGCTGATCCGTGGCGGAAGGGTAAAAGATCTTCCAGGTGTACGTTACCATATTGTACGTGGCAGTCTTGATACTGCGGGTGTAAAAGACCGTAAGAAGAGCCGCAGTAAATACGGTACTAAGAAAGAAAAAGCTAAAAAATAAAACATCAGCTTCTCCATAACCAGTTCCCCTTTTAGGGGGCGGAGGGGGGTAAACAATATTTAAAAACGGTTGAGTAAAGTTTTAATACTTGAAGAAATTCAGCCTAAAATCAAAATTAAACAATGCGTAAATCACAACCGAAAAAAATTCCCTTAGCACCAGATCCTAAGTTTAACGACAAACTTGTTACCCGTTTTGTAAACAACTTAATGTGGGCTGGTAAAAAAAGTGGTGCTTACATCATTTTTTATGATGCGCTTGACAGGGTAAGTAAGATCACTAACGAAAATGGTTATGATGTTTGGAAAAAAGCTTTGGGCAATATCACACCGGGTGTGGAAGTAAGAAGCCGCCGTATTGGTGGTGCCACTTTCCAGATCCCTGCTGAGGTTCGTGCCGACAGGAAAATTTCTTTAAGCATTAAATGGATGGTTCGTTACAGCCGTGAGCGTAATGGCAAGAGCATGGCAGAAAAACTGGCTAACGAAATCGTTGCTGCAAGCAAAGGTGAAGGTGCATCTTTCAAAAAGAAAGAAGATACACACCGTATGGCTGAAGCAAACAAAGCATTTGCACACTTCAGGGTTTAATGGATCGTTGTAAACTCCCAAATAATTTGAAGGGCTGTTCTTAAAAGAGCAGCCTTTCTTAATTTTAGTGCTTCTTAATGGTTTAACTGCATTTATTACCATATACTGTTCAATTTTTGTATGGAGTTTATACAGCATTTTTTGTGTTAGAAAAAAAATAACCTTGCCCATACAAGTCTAATGGCTATATTTAATTTTCGATAGCGAAGATTACTGCTTATAAATTTACCCTGTGCAGACTGTGTTTCAAACACTTTTTTAATTCTTAAACCAACAACCATTTATGAAGCAAACCAGCCTTACTAGCCACTTATTGAAGTATTTAATGCTTTTATTTTCGGCCGCCACATTCTTCTATTCCTGTAAAAAGTCAGACATCAAACCAGTCAACGAAAATGTAGTAGAACGCTTTTTAAGACTTCCTGGTAACACCACTCCTCAAGTGACCAGGATTATTGAGGATTTAAAAGCAAAAGAAAGAGAAAGCCCATTTATTGAAAAGTTTGTAGCCAATTTGGGCTATCCATTGTGGGAACATGCCAAAATAAAAAGGTTGATATTGGGAAATAATTTGTTTGCAAGAGAAGCAGGTGAGGAAATTATAGAGATACCTGTGGTATTAGATCAAAAAGAATTTGTGAATGCACTTTTGCAGGTAAAAATGGATGAGGAGGTATTGTATAAATTGTTTGAAGGCCACAATTGGGAAAGCTACGGCTTTGATAAAGAAGCCGCACTTAACGCAGATAAAGTGATAGCCAAACTGATGGAGTATGAAGAGGTGATTTGGAATACCCGGTTCTTTAAAATAGATGATAACAGGTTATTTAATTACTGGCCAGTTGGCGTAGATAAACCAGCCAGTTTTTATATAGGGTTGCATACCAACAACATAACCAATGACAATGTAGTATATGTATATGATGATTGCGATGAGAATGGAGGTACGAATGGGGGTGGTACTGGTGAGGGAGATGATGATGACTGGACATACACCAACGGCGGCCTAATTGAAGGTGGAATAGCTCCTGGCCAGCCCTGGACCTGGGTTGAGCCCAATGAAACAAGCCCTTCTGGATCACCTTCGGGGCCAAAGCCTATATGTTTAACTGACATTATTCATATCTCCGGAGGGACTGGGGGCACTGGCTGGAGTTCTACTCCGGTTTATTCAACTTCGGGTGGAAGCTCAAATGGTGGCGGTTCAGGTGGCGGCGGTGATGGACCCTGCACGCCATTTCCTTGGGCAGGGCTTGGAATATATACAGGCAGCGGCCAATATCAGGCTTTGTTTAATCCTTGTTTTGAAAGGGAGCCGGGTGACAATGGCACTCCTCCTGTACAAGTTAATGATGTAGATCGTTCACATTTAACCGATCCCTGCCACATAGCAGCTTTTGATAAAATTGGTGCCGATAAACTTAAAGCTGAACTTGTTAAAATGTACATTGAAACTTATGTGGGAACAAATAAGGTACATAATTTGACTCTTTGGAGCTCGACCAATGTGCCCGGACCCGCAGGGCAAGGTGTTGTTCTTGCAAATTCTGATCAAGATCCAGTTGAACTAAATCGATGGTATATTCTTTTGTCAATCCACAAATTAGGGAATGTTTTAAGCGAACAGGCTTGGGTGGGAATGATTCTTCATGAACTCGTTCATAGTTTTATTGAAAAAAACAATGTTGGTTTTAATCCATTTGACCCAAATAATACGCATCACACAACTATGTTGAACAAGTGGGTTAATCAGATAAAAGATGCCCTAAAAGAGATTTGTGGCATGCCTGATGCGGATGCCTTAGCTTTAGCATTACGTGGGTTTGATGATGTACTTAAAGATACAGCAACGGGTCAATTCAAACCCGCAATGGTTACCAAAATACAACAAATGTTTGGCGTAGATTTGAATGTTGCCAAAGCATTGGCTGATAAATATTATAATGGAGAGAAAGGTACAGTTTGTCCATAAAGTAAAAATGCGGACTATGAAAAAGAATTTCTTTATTGTTTTCTTGATGGTTTCCTTATTAACTTATACCAAACTGTGGGCGCAGGGCGACACTAAACTTAACAAAACTGAAAAAGAACAATTGGATTTTTCACTTTGCTTTTCACAGTCAGTTTATGAAGCGCTGGATAGGGTTAACCTAGGCAAAGAGAATATGATGGCATACTACGTCTTTAAATTTTCAATTTCAGATTCTAATACATTAGTGAACTATGAAGCAAACAGGGCCACCCCAAAGTGGATTGCGGATACACTTAAAAATGCATTTCAAAATGCAATCAACAAAGCTGTTGCTAAAAAGATGAATATAAAACTCTTCCAGCCTGACGATTTGCTTGTTCCATTAATATTGATATATACTCCCAACGACACAGCCGCAAAACCATCCGCCCCCCCTTATATCCATATACTCAATCAATATTGTTTTCCAAGTTTAACAACGAAGGATAGAATCCCTATGGATAATTCTCTTTGGAATGTACCTTTTAAATGTTTGAATTTGTTCCCTGTTGTATTTCAAAAGCCCTTTAAAGGTGAGAGTTTTAGGTGAGGATTTATTAGTTTTTACTATCAATATTTGAAGGGCTGTTCTGCTAAGGGCAGCCTTTCTTAATTTTAAGGACAACCAAAAATGTTTTGAAAGGAAAGATCAATCTTATAACTGCCTCTTCCATTGTCATCGCTAACATGATCGGTACCGGTGTGTTTACGAGTTTGGGCTTCCAGTTATCTTCTGCTCAGAATACTTTTACCATTTTAATATTATGGGTTGCGGGAGGCTTGCTGGCTTTGTTTGGTGCATTTGCCTATGCAGAATTAGGTACGCACTATAAAGAGTCAGGTGGCGATTACATTTATCTATCCAGGGTATTTCATCCATTGCTGGGGTATCTCTCTGCGTGGGCTGGATTGATCGTAGGATTCTCTGCACCGGTATCATTAGCCGCAATGGCATTCACCAAATACCTTTCACCATTTGGATTAAACGATAATAAATGGCTGGCTATCTCGGTCATTATTTTAATTGGGCTGATGCATAGTTTTACGATAAGGCACAGCAGCCGTTTTCAGAATATCAGCACCATCATCAAGATAATTTTTATTGTTATTCTAATCGTACTGGGGTTTGCACTTTCAAATGATGGTATTGATGCTGTTAATTTTTCAGGTAGCTGGCAACAAGAAATTTTGCAACCTGGCTTTGCTGTATCCATGATATATGTATCCTTTGCTTATACTGGCTGGAATGCTGCAAGTTATGTGGCAGGCGAAATTGATAAGCCACAAATAAATTTGCCGAAAGCTTTAATTGGCAGTACGCTGTTTGTTGCAGTTGTGTATGTTTTGTTTCAGTTTGCATTACTCAAAAATGCAACGGTGGGGGAAATGCAAGGCAAAGAGGAAGTAACGTTTATTGCCTTTAATAATTTGTTGGGCAGCACAGGCGGTAAATGGGTAAGTGCGTTTATTGCCATCCAGTTGATCGCCACCATCAGTTCATATTTATGGGTAGGTCCAAGGGTTACCCATGCAATGGCAAAAGAATACCGTTTGTGGAAACCGCTGGCAAAACAAAACGAACACCAGATCCCGGTGAGAGCTGTGTGGCTGCATGTGATCATTTCAATCCTGCTGGCATTAAGCGGTTCTTTTGAAAAAGTATTGCTGTATGCAGGATTTGTACTGCAACTGATGGCCTCACTAACGGTGGCGGCAAGCCTGTTTTTGAAAAATAAGGAGGGCGTTTTTAAAAGTCCTTTTAAACCTTTTTTGCAAATGGTATTCCTGGTATTTAATGTGGCTGTATTGGTATTTACGTTGCGTGAAAAGCCAGTTGAAAGCTTTATTGGTATGGGAATACTGGGAGTGGGAATAGTAATTTATCTTTTCGACAAAGCTGAGCCGGAATAAAAAGCAGCATTTAATTGCGGCTTCAGTGAACCCGGTAAGGCCCGGCTACCTGGTATACCTGGCGAAAGAACGAAAGTTGCTGCCAGTTAATTTTCGAAGTCTGCCGACAAGTATCTACAGTTCTTTCAATAAACTATCAATCAACTCTTCAAATTCTTTTTTATAAGCCAAATGGTGTTCACCCGTAGCCGGCCCGTTAAAGCCCGTATCCAGTTTTCTAATCTTTCCTTTTTTATCAAGGATGATGGAGGATGGGAAAAATTTTATGGGGGTTACTTCAGGCAGTGTTTTTTCAGTTCTGAGACTGTCTGATACAGTAACTTCCGTATTCAGGATCTCATACTGCACATTGTACCGCTGCTGAAATTTTTTCAGGCTCTTAGTACTTCTTTCCCAATCAGTGCTGTATTCATAAGCCAAAGCAATCACTTCTATACCTCTTTGTTTATTCTTATTGTAATACTCACTTAAAAAAGCGGTTTCATCCATGCAATTAGGGCACCAGCTTCCCATCAGCTGTATGATCACTACTTTGTTTTTAAATTTATCATCTGTTATGGAAACTGTCTTTCCATCAAGGTTTTTAAAACTGAAGTGAAGGCTTTCTTCTCCCGGCTTAACAAACATGGCAACACTTTCTGCAGGTACTTTGGCTGTTGCATCTTTTACAGCAGACCATTCCTCTTTGTAAGAAGCACCCGAATAAAACACACCGCTGCTGATGGTTTTATTGTTTTCAATTTTTGCAGTAAAAAGAAAGGCATGACCACCATCGAATGCCGAGAGATACATAGAATCTTTTTTTACGGTTCCTTCCAGGTAACGGTAATCACCTGTTGCATTTAGAAAAGTGCCGGTTAGTATATTTCCTTTTTGTACAAACTCGCCTACGGAAATTTCTCCATTTTTATTGCCAGCAAATTTTACAGCCCATCTGCCGCTAATATTAAATACAGCTTTAACAGGAATACCAAATTTTTTGTTTCCCGGTTTGGCTGTAAAAGGAAGAAGGCTGTTTTTTACGGAGCCATTTTTAATCCATATACCTTCAAATATTTTTTCTTTTTTTGCCACCCTGAATTGAGATTCAAAAACCGGCATCTGGATCAGTATTGAATCGCCTGTATAGTTGAAATTATCCACCCTGATTTTTTCTGTGCCGTTTTTTATCACCCAGGATAGTTTGCCTTTTGTTACCTGCTGTTGAATTGAAAAAGGGATCAGTAAGCCGTCATTTCTTTTTAATGCTGCTACATAACTGGTCGTTTGACAGATGCCCTGTTGCACAGAAAATAGTGTTGAGATAAGAAAGACGGTTTTAAAGTAGAGCTGTTTTATCATGTTGTTGCCGAATAAGTGCGGGGCAATATTAATACAAAGAATAATTGACCCGGACATTCGTTTTGTCATTGGCTTACCAATAGGGGAAATAATTTTTAACGGGCTACGGTTAGTTTTCTTTCGTTTTACATTTGTCTTGTATTTTACAAAAGGCTAAAAATAATATAATGGCAGGCATTTTAGATCTGGTTGGAAACACACCCTTAGTTGAATTAAAAAAACTAAACCCTAACAAGAACGTAACTATTTATGGAAAGCTGGAAGGGAACAATCCTGGCGGCAGTGTAAAAGACAGGGCTGCTTATGGAATGATCAAGGGAGCATTTGACAGGGGAGAGATAAAAGAAGGAATGACTTTGATAGAAGCTACCAGCGGCAACACAGGCATAGCTTTGGCCATGATCGCCAGTTTATTTAATGTGCCGATAGAATTAGTGATGCCGGAAGATGCCACAAGGGAACGGGTGCTGACGATGGAAGCTTTTGGCGCCAAGGTTATTCTTACACCCAAAACGCAGTCAATGGAAGGCGCCATTGACTACGCCAATGCACAAGTGGCTAAGGGCGGTTATATGATGCTGAACCAGTTTGGGAACCCGGATAATCCTAACATGCACTATAAAACAACTGGTCCGGAAATATGGCGTGATACCGATAATAAGATAACCCACTTTGTTTCTTCCATGGGTACAACAGGAACCATTATGGGTGTATCAAAATTTTTAAAAGAGACCAATCCTCACATTCAAATTGTGGGTTGCCAGCCCACAGATGGTTCAAAAATTCCTGGTATCCGCAAATGGCCCGAAGCCTACCTCCCAACGATATTTAACAGAAGCCGGGTGGACCGTGTTATTGAGATCGCAGAAAAAGATGCCCGTGTGATGGCAAAAAAACTGGCCCGTGAAGAAGCGATCTTTAGTGGTATGAGCAGCGGTGGTGCAGCCCATGCGGCAATAGAATTAGCCAAAGAGCTTACAGAAGGCGTTATTGTATTTATCGTTTGCGACCGGGGAGACCGGTATTTAAGCTCTGATCTTTTTGACTAAAACTTTACTCACTTCTTATTCATTGGGCAATTGATTCCCCGCTTTTTCACATATTTTGCAAGAGCGGGTCTTACTGTAAGTATATTTCTATCTGGCACATTTTTCCATATTAACATTTTAAATCACTCTAAAATTTAAAATAAAAATTATGGGAAATCTACTTTATATTATTGCTGTAATATTAGTAATTGCATGGGCTGTTGGATTCCTCGGTTACAATGCCGGCGGACTAATTCATTTATTGCTTGTAATTGCTATCATCGCTGTTATTTTGAAAGTTATCCGAAGGGCATAGGTTTTTAGATTGTTAAAACGATCCTGATACGGCGCTCACGGGTTCGTTTCAAATATTTATGTAGAAATTTTTTTTTCTATAATAACAGGATGTAACGATTTCACAATTCAAGCAGCATGTCTTGATTGAGGCCGTTGTATTCAAATTGGCCTAATGTTATAAAGCCCAGCTTTTGATAAAACTGCCGGGCTTTTTCATTTGAACATTGTACGCCTCCCCAAAGAATCATCCGTTTAAATTTTTTTTTCCTGCAATCTATCAGGATCTGTTGAAACATTAATCGCCCGATTCCCTTCCCCTGCCAGTAATCTGCAACAGAAGGAGCGTATGTACAGGCATCTTTTTCAATTTCCGGATACTGGTAACCGTTTAACCGGTTTTTATCATGAAAAAGTATCCCTTCTTTTATTATTGAATAAGCGATGATGGAATGGCTGTCAGGCTCTGTTGCAATAAAGCCAGTATTATCATTTGAGTTGTAAAATTGAATGACAGATGCAGCGTCAAAAGCATGCGGACCAAAACGGCTTTTTGTTTCAGCACTTAAGTTGTGCAGGTAGTTCAGCAGCGCATTAAAATCCGGCGACTGCAATGATCTTACAATAATATTTTCATGAGAAAGCATTGATCAATATTCCGTTTTGTCATCCTTATGCTGCCATTGATGAAACACTTTTAAAGCCTCCTGCCTGCCTAATGGCAAAATGGGAATTTTTCTTTCTTCCAGCGAAGCATTCATTTCATCATATATCATCGAGTCATCAAAACCGATATCAGCTGCATCCTGCCGGTTATTGGCATAATATACCACTTTGGGTCTTGCCCAATAAATTGCACCCAGGCACATGGGGCAGGGTTCACAGGAAGTGTAGACCTCACAATCGCTTAATTGAAATGTGTCAAGGTTTTTACAGGCATCCCTGATTGCAGTCACTTCTGCATGGGCTGTTGGGTCGTTGCTGGAACTAACCTTATTATTGCCACGTCCTACAATTTCATCACCTTTTACAATGATACAGCCGAATGGACCACCTTCGTTATTGTCCATTCCTTTTTGTGACAGGGCGATGGCTTCCTGCATAAATTTTTGTTCTCTTGTCATGTTGGGGTATTATTAAAAGAAGTAAATATACTATTCGCAATCATAACTCAAACTTCCCCGGTGAAGGTTTATACTTAAAATGCCGGCAAAAAGCCGTTTTTAAAAATATTTTTTACAATTCCAACGTTCCTTACTACATTTGTCTATCATTTAAGTAGACTTACAGAGCACATGACTTATACTCCCTGCAATATTAATATGCACCGGATACACTGTTTTACCCGAAAACAGTGTTGTTGTTAAGTATATCCTCCCATTCACAAACAATCCCAAACTTCAGACGAACAAAATGGAACCTACAAAAGAAATATCTACATTACTCTACCAAATTGGTGGACTAAAGATGGTGGATTTCCTGAAGTTGCTGATTGAAAAATATCCGGAGCAGGTCACCTTCTCCAGCAGTTTTAGTTATGAAGACCAGGTAGTTACTCATGAAATATTGAGTAATCAATTACCTATAAAAATATTCACACTCGATACAGGCAGGCTTTTTCCTGAAACGTATTCTGTTTGGAGCAGTACGAATGCGATGTACAACACGGGTGTAAAAGCCTATTATCCAAACCAGGAACTGCTGCATGATTTTGTTTCATCCAAAGGACCTAATTCTTTTTATGAATCGGTTGATAACAGGAAGCAATGTTGTTTTATCAGGAAGGTAGAGCCCTTGAAAAGGGCGTTGGCAGGTAATGCTATCTGGATAACGGGGCTTAGGGCAGAACATTCGCCCGACCGCCAGGATCTTCCTATGATAGAATGGGATGAAAGCAATAACATCATTAAATACCACCCCATCCTGCATTGGTCAACTGCAGAAGTAAAGCAGTATATCAGCGATCACCATATTCCTTATAATCCTTTGCATGATAAAGGTTTTGTGAGTATTGGTTGTGCTCCGTGTACAAGAGCCATCCGGCCGGGAGAAGATTTCAGGGCAGGCCGCTGGTGGTGGGAAGATGCTGATAAAAAAGAGTGCGGGCTGCATATCCATGAGCCTGCTGCCAGCGGGCAGGGTTAGATAGATTCTAAAGATTTTTGGCTGTACAATATAATGATCGTTTAATAGTTAATAAACAAAATTTTAAAATGGGAGTTGAGAGCAATACATCCTGGGGAGATTACCTTGATCAGTTAGAATCCGAATCCATACATATCATGAGGGAGGTAGCGGGCCAGTTTGAAAGACCGGCTTTGTTATTTTCGGGTGGTAAGGATTCGATTGTGCTGGTGCATTTGGCGTTGAAGGCATTTCGTCCTGGTAAGTTTCCGTTTCCATTAGTACATATTGACACAGGGCATAACTTCCAGGAAGCACTTGATTTCCGGGATCAACTGGTTGCAACGATCGGCGAAAAATTAATTGTACGGAAAGTAGAAGATACCATTAACGCAAAAGGTTTGACCGAGCAAAAAGGAAAGTTTGCCAGCCGGAATGCTTTACAGACTTTCACTTTACTGGATACAATTGAAGAATTTAAATTTGATGCCTGCATTGGTGGTGCCAGGCGGGATGAAGAAAAAGCAAGGGCAAAAGAAAGGATTTTTTCTGTGAGAGATGAATTTGGTCAATGGGATCCCAAACTTCAGCGGCCAGAATTATGGAACACTTATAATGGCCGCATTCACAAAGGCGAAAATGTAAGGGTGTTTCCTATCAGTAACTGGACGGAGCTGGATATCTGGAATTATATTAAGCGAAATAATATCGAATTGCCTTCAATCTACTTTGCACATGAAAGAGAAGTGCTGGAGTTTGAAGGGCAGTTTGTGGCAACGTCGGAGTTTATACGAATAGATGATACAGATGTGATCAGTAAAAGAAAAGTGCGTTACAGAACAGTAGGTGATATGACCTGTACGGCTGCAGTTGAATCCACCGCTTCAACGCTGGATGATATTATCAAGGAAATTATTGCTACTAAAACAAGTGAACGTGGCGAAACCAGGATCGATGACAGGGTGAGTGAAGCAGCGATGGAAGACAGGAAGAAAGGGGGATACTTTTGAACCCCCTCCGCCCCCGTTAGCTAACGGGGAACCAGGAAAGCTCTTTTTATTTTGAGGTTCAATATTTATAACCATTAGTATTTAGCAGATACAAATACTGATACAAATTTAAGTTCCCCTTTAGGGGACAGGGGTATGGACATACTAAGATTTATAACCGCAGGAAGTGTTGATGATGGCAAGAGTACATTGATCGGAAGATTATTGTACGACAGTAAATCCATTATGATCGATCAACTGGAGGCAATAGAAAAACAAAGCAGGAACAAAGAAGATGGTGAGATTGACCTGGCTTTATTAACAGATGGATTAAGAGCTGAAAGAGAGCAGGGCATAACCATTGATGTGGCGTATAAATATTTCAGTACACCTAAGCGCAAATTTATTATTGCAGATGCACCAGGTCATATCCAGTATACACGGAACATGGTTACGGGAGCTTCCAATGCAGACCTGGCGATTATATTAGTAGATGCACGGCATGGTGTGGTAGAGCAAACAAGAAGGCATTCTATTATTGCTTCCTTGCTGAATATTCCGCATGTAGTGGTTGCAATCAATAAAATGGATTTGGTAGGCAATTCACAGGATGTGTACAACAACATTGTGATTGATTATGCAGAAGTAGCTTCTACATTGGGCTTAAAGGATATTACCTACATCCCCATCAGTGCCATCAATGGTGATAATATTGTTGAAAAATCTGCCAGTTTTCCATGGTACGAAGGTGCCTCTTTATTACAGATTTTAGAAACGGTGGAAGTGTCACGGGACATTAACCTTTCTGATGCCAGGTTCCCGGTGCAGTATGTTGTTCGTCCCCAAACGGAAGACCTGCATGATTATCGTGGATATGCCGGAAAGATTATCAGCGGTGTGTATAAAAAAGGAGATAAGATTACAGTTCTGCCTTCCGGGCTAACCAGTACCGTGAGCGCTATTGAAGTTGCAGGAAAAGAAACGAATGAAGCATTTGCACCACAAAGTATAATTCTTCACCTGGAAGATGATATTGACATTAGCAGGGGAGATGTAATTGTGCAAACGGATAATCAGCCCGCCGTAAGCAACGAACTGGAAGTGTTGCTTTGCTGGATGGATAACAAACCATTGGTGGCAGGCAACAAGTATTTACTGCAGATCAACAGCCGTTTGGTAAAAGCAGTTGTAAAAAAGATCGAGTACAAACTGGATGTAAATTCATTGCTGAAACTGGATGCGCCGGAAAAAGCATCGCTGAATGATATTGTGAAAGCCACTATCAAGACAGCATCGTCTATTCCTTTTGA
>JAKQJG010000275.1 GCA_029561305.1 Bacteroidota bacterium
GTGAATAGAACCGAAATCAGGAATTTCATCATAGCGTTAGTAATTGGTGGTGGTTAAAAGGGCAGCAGGGAAATAGCCTCTAATGCTATCTTGAAAGAGTAACGGATAAACAGTGCAATTATTTCGTATATGAGCAGATATTTTTTACCCATTTCAACTTTTCCTGGCACAGCTTGTACAATTGTAAAAAGCTTATTTTTGGTTATATGAAAAGTATAATTATCATCTTCATCATAATGTTGTTTGCGCTGCCACTCGCAGCCCAGGGAAAAAAACTATACAATCCCACGGCCAATGCCGCCGCTGATATTGAAATGGCCGTAAAGAAAGCTGCGGCGGAGAAGAAATTTGTATTGCTGCAGGGCGGGGGTAACTGGTGCAAATGGTGCATTGAATTTGCCAGGTTTGCCAAAGCTGATACACAAATAGATTCTCTTATCAACAGTAGTTTTGTGTGGTATCATCTCAACTATAGTAAAGAAAATGAAAACCTGCCTTTATTTGCAAAATATGGTTATCCCCAGCGTTTTGGTTTTCCTGTTTTTATTGTACTGAATGAAAAAGGTGAGCGGATACATTTACAGGATAGTGCTCTGCTGGAAGATGGTAAGAGCAGTTATAGCAAAGAAAAAGTGCTGGAATTTTTAAATGGCTGGACACCCAAAGCACTGGATCCATCACAGTACGAAAAAAAATGACCGCATGAATAAAGCTGATGATTTTATACAGTTGGTAAAACATCCTGTTAAATTCAGGATGTTTTTATTATTAAAACTGCCCAGTGCTTTTTTCTGCGGTGTAAGGGTTAAGGATATCAGCCCGCAAAAAGCAACGGTAACGGTACCGTATAAATGGTTAAGTCAAAATCCATTTAAGAGTACTTATTTCGCCTGCCTGGCGATGGCTGCTGAGATGAGTACCGGTTTGCTGGCAATGATGCATACCTATAAAGGTAAGCCGGCTGTATCCATGCTGGTGGTTGCACTGCAGGCAACTTATCATAAAAAAGCAACCGGCCTTACCAGTTTTGTTTGCGAAGATGGAGAAGCTATTTCCAATACCATTGCTGAAGCCATCCAAACTGGTGAAGGAAGGTCAATAAAAACAAGATCAACAGGGAAGAATGAGCAGGGAGAACTGGTGGCTGAATTTTTTATAGAGTGGTCCTTTAAAGCGAAATCAAATCGCTAACTTGAACGCTAAATTGGTCATCATGAAAATTGCTTTCCACGGCGCCGCCCGTACCGTAACCGGTTCTAAACATTTACTGAGTTTAACCAACGGTAAAAAGTACCTGCTGGACTGTGGGATGTTCCAGGGCATGGGAAAAGATACCGATGCCATGAACCGGCATTGGGGATTTGACCCGGCAGAAGTAGATCACCTGATCTTATCACATGCACATATCGACCACAGCGGCCTCATACCAAAGCTGGTGAAAGATGGATTTTCCGGACATATATTTTGCACCCCTGCCACCAGGGAATTGACAAGCGTTTTGCTGGAAGATTCTGCGGGAATACAGGAGAGTGACGTAAGATATGAGAACAAACGCAGGGCCAACGAAGGATTGCCTTACCTGTTGCCTTTATACACTACGGAAGATGCACTCAATGCATTGGACAGGTTTGTAGAAGTGGAATATGGTAAATGGTTTGCCATTGATGAAAATGTACAAGTGATGTATACGGATGCAGGGCATATCATCGGCAGTGCAGCCGTGCATTTAAAAGTAAAAGAGAATGGTGTTACCAAGGCCATCACATTTAGCGGTGATGTGGGCCGTTACCGGGATGTGATCTTAAAATCACCGCAGGAGTTTCCGCAGGCAGATGTGATCTTACTGGAGTCAACCTACGGCAACAGCCTGCATGATATGGCCGTAACCACCCCCGACCAGATACTGCACTGGATAGAAAAAGCCTGTTTGCAAAAAAAAGGTAAGCTCATCATCCCGGCCTTCAGCGTGGGAAGAACACAGGAGATATTATTTGCATTAAACCAATTGGAACTGGAAAGAAGGCTGCCCGAGCTCGATTATTTTGTTGACTCACCTTTAAGTGTAAACGCAACACAGATCGTAAAACGTTATCCGCAATATTTTAATAAAACCATCCAGAAAATACTGGAAAGCGACAACGACCCCTTTGGTTTTAAAGGACTGAAGTTTATAAAAACAGTGGATGAATCAAAGATGCTCAATTTCCGCAACGGGCCAATGGTGATCATTTCTGCCAGCGGTATGGCTGATGCCGGAAGGGTAAAACACCATATCAGTAACAATATTGAAAGCAGCCGCAATACGATCCTGCTGACTGGTTATTGTGAGCCCCGTTCGCTGGGAGGTAAATTAATGGAAGGAAAAAAAGAGGTCAACATTTTCGGCGTGCTGCATGAAGTGAATGCAGAGATAGCTTCTATCAGGAGCATGAGTGCGCACGGAGATTATGAAGACCTTTCCCAGTTTTTAGCCTGCCAGGATCCCCGCAAAGTACAGCGGCTGTTTTTGGTGCATGGAGAATATGAAGTGCAGCAGGCTTTCCGGCTGCGTTTAATAAAGAAAGGTTTTTTGGATGTAGAAGTACCGGAGCTTCATGCGGAGATAGGCTTAGGATAGAAAAAGTTTAGAAGGGGAGAAAGTTTAGAAGTTTAGTAATAGCTCAAATCAGCACTAAACTTCTAAACCCTAAACCCTAAACTTTAAACCCTAACCTTAAACCCTTTCCTCAAACCTCACTCATCCACTTTTTAAAACCTGGGGCGTTTTCCTGGCTTATAATTATGTCTTCAGCCATAGGTAAATTTAATTCTACCAGGAGCTTTACTTTTTCAAAAGTTTTATAACTTCTTATGGAGTTAATATTTACAATGTATTTCCTGTTAGCACGGTAAAACGTTTTAGTATCCAGATCCTCTTCCAGCTCTTTCAGGTTCTGGTCAAGCATAAATTTTTTTTCTTGTTTGGTTACGAGGAAGGTGACTTTGTGCTCTGTGAAAAAATAAGCCACATCTTCCAGTAAAACACTCTGGTATTCGATTCCTTTTTTTACAATCAGCCGTTGCCGTTTTGATTTTGCAGCAAGCTTTGAAGATACCTCATCGTAACGGTTGATAAAATGCTGCTTTAAATTTTTGTATTTGTTGATGGTATGCAGCACAGAAACCTCATCTATCGGTTTTAATAAAAACTCGATACTGTTCTGTTCAAATGCTTTTACAAGGTAATTGTCATAAGCAGTGATAAAAACAATAGGGGCAGTTACGCTTACCTTTTCAAAAATGCTGAAAGAGTTGCCGTCTTTTAAATGGATGTCCATAAAAACAAGATCGGGTTGCTGGTTGCCGTTGAACCAGTTCACGCTTTCTTCCACGCTGTCGAGCACAGCTGATATGGAAACCGGTTCTTTGGTAAGCTTTAGCAGCCGCATCAAATTATCAGCTGCAGTTTTTTCGTCTTCAATAATAAGTGTGTTTATCATGGCGCTATGATTTTAATAATGGTAATACCACTGTAAATTTTTCCTTCCCATCATCAATATTGATATGGCTGCCTGTGATCAGCATATATCTTTCTGCTAAGTTCTTCAGCCCGATCTGCGGGGATTGTATTTCGAACTGCTTTATGTTTCGGTTGTTGGTCACCGTTACTTTGTCCGGTATCACGCAAACCCTTATATCCAGTGGTAATTTTTCAGTAAAGTGATTGTGCTTGATAGCATTTTCTATCAATATCTGCACAGATAAAGGCGGCAGCATGTAATTTTCGGTCACGATGTCATCTAACTCGATTGTCATCTTCAAACCGGTTTGGTACCTTATTTTCAACAGGTAGAAATAATTACTGGCAAATTCAATTTCTTCTTTCAGCAGTACCAGGTCCTTTTCTTTTTTTACCAGGATATACCGGTACACCCTTGCAAGGGTATCATTAAAAAGCCTGGCTGTTTCAGGATTCTGACTGATGAGATAGGAAAGTGTATTCAATGAATTGAAAATAAAATGAGGATCCACCTGGTTTTTTAAACCATCCAGTTGTGCCTGCAGCTTTGATTTTTCTGTACGTTCAATCCTGATGATGTCACTTTCCCGTTCTTTGTTGAGATAAACAATCTCATAGATGCACCCGGTAAGTATGCTTAAAACAATGCTTATCAATTGCAGTGCCGCTATGCTGGAACTGTTGTAGGCAGATTGGTACAGCAATACATTCCACAAGCGGAACAGTATAGCGGTGAGTATATATGTAATCAGCACATTCACCGCAAACCTTGTTATAATCCGCAGCCCGGTTGATTTAATAGTAAACAGCCTTTTCCTGATAAAATACTGCACCTGGCGGTTCAGATACCACAGTGCAGTTGAGATAAAACAGAAGGATACAAAGTTTAGAACGGACCAGGATAGTTTTTGATTGCCTGCTGTAAGGTTGTAAGAATATACAACAAGCAAAGCCAGTACAGGCACACCTGCAATTTTATAATACAGGTCTTTAAGCTTATTGCTTATCTCTGGCATAAGAGCGTTTTGTTTTTTTGGCTATAACTTTCTAAAGTTCGCATGCATTTAATAAAACCCATTGCCATTCAAATAAAATGCAATAGTTTTTTTAAGTGTGCATGTAATAATAAAGAAAATAGCCCTTTTATTAAAAGGCATCTCTTCTCTTTCAAAAGCTGCAAAGGATCCTATGTACGGATATTCACGCTTTAGTATTCATTTTTCATGCTTTAGTTAAAACCTCGATTACAGACTTTAGAGTTTCTATAACGAAATTGCGATGAAGT
The DNA here is from genome assembly GCA_029561305.1 of Bacteroidota bacterium. Classification (GTDB taxonomy): domain Bacteria; phylum Bacteroidota; class Bacteroidia; order Chitinophagales; family Chitinophagaceae; genus Ferruginibacter. Next base: position 4,785 of record JAKQJG010000275.1, read on the forward strand.
ATGTTACATCTTCTTAGCTCACTGCCCTGTTGAGCGCAACTTCAAGCCGGATAATAAAGGTTTCTTCTTCAATGATAATATGCAGTTTGTGGCTTTGCGGATATAAAAGTTCAAGGCGTTTTCTTATCTGCTGCAGGTTGGAGGTTTCATAATTCATCAGGTTGGATGTTTCAACGGGTTTGCTGTTTTTTATTTCCAGGGTAAGGTTGTTATCGGTAATGTTCAGTAAAATATTTACCCAGTGGTTGTCGGTAATATTATCATTTACCTGACGGAAGTTATTTTCGATCAAAGGGAATAGGATAAACGGAACGATGCGTTTATTGCCGGCTTCTGCATTAAGATCGTAATGGATATTCATTCTTCCATTATTGGTCAGTTTTTCCAACTGCAGAAAGTCCTTGATAGCCTCTACTTCTTTGCTGATCGCTACGGTACTGTGGTTGCATTCGTCAATCAGATAACTGAGTATACGTTGCATGCGTTCCAGCATTTCCGGCACTTTATGAGAGGAGGCTACAGCGTAAGAATATACTTTCTTCAATAGTTGTGGAACAAAACTGGGTTGTATATAGGTATCAATGAATTTCATTTCCCTGGATATCTTTTCAGATTTCAGCAGGTCTATCTCCTGCTGTTTCAGATGCCAGAGTTTTAAAAAGCGGATGGTGGTAGCGCTCCAGGTGATCATCAGTACACTGCTCATGCCCAGTAATAGCTGTGGAAAAGCGATCTTTTCCCAGGGCATCAAACCAAAGTATTCCCTAAGCGGATTCACAAATACATAATAATATAAATTGGAAACAGAGGCGTCCAGCAGTATAAAGATCACCAGCAGTAAAACAAAAAGAAAATATTTTCCTTTGATAAGATACTTGGGAACAAGAAAATACATAACCGTGTAACAAAAGATGATGTCAATTGACATCACCACAAATGTTTCAAGGATGGTATAGGCGAGAAAAGAACTAAAACCTATTGAATAGGCGCCTGGTCTTAATACATATATTGTAATGAAATAGCTTATCCATGCCAGCCAGAAAGCAATATGCCTGGACAGCCTGTACTTAATATTATTTGAATAGACAAATGAATACATTCCCGGATTTTAGAAATTAAGTATGGCTGTACTTTGTTCAAAGATATAGATTTCGGTATGGTTTATTTTGTTGCTTCCACTTTCAATTTTTTAAAGCACTGATACATACGGCTTTTTTTGCTGGCTTTATTACTCATTAGTTAAAGGCAGCAGCCTTATCATTTGCTTTAATAATTGATAAAAAGGTTTCAGTATTCATTTTTCACGCCCCGGTATTTTATCGGCTTCTTCCAATCAATATTCTTTCATTTTCGTTGTCTGCATCGTTTAATTATGTTTTAATCTGTAAAACACATTTAACAACACATGCATTCAGAACCAAAAACAATTGTTATGAGAAAATGTCTATTCTTTCTCTTCCTGTTTCCGGCGATGCTCTTTGCGCAGGAAAGAAACATTACCGGAAAAGTAGTAAGTGATAAGGGGCAGCCAGTGCCGTCGGCAACAGTAAAAAATAAAAAATCGAAACAGTCCGTGTCTGCAAATGATCTCGGCGCTTTTACCATCAAAGCCTCAACAGGTGATGTACTGGTATTTAGTTCGGCTGGTTTTAGTGAAAAGCAGGTAACCGTAAGTGCAGACAATACCATCACCGTTGCGTTGCTGGAACAGACCCAGGAACTATCAACGGTGGTTGTGACCACTGCATTGGGCATACAGCGGCAAGCAAAAGATCTTGGCTATGCAAGCACTACTATCAACAACAAAACATTAACTGCCGCAAAAAGTGTGAATGTGCAGCAGGCATTGAATGGAAAAATTTCAGGCGTAAATATTTCAACGATCAACAGTGGTGTATTTGAAAATGCAAAGATCAATATACGTGGCATCCGTTCGCTTACCGGCAATAACCAGCCGATGCTTGTTATTGACGGGGCACCCACACCGTTAAGCTACCTGTCTTCCATTCCGCCGGATGATGTGCAGGAGCTAACTGTATTAAAAAGCGCAGCCTCCGCTGCATTGTATGGCCCTGATGCAGTGAATGGAGTAATTATTGTGAACACTAAAAGGGGTGGCAAGAAGCCAACTGTACTTGTAAATACAACCGTGCAGGCAACAAGGATATCTTTTTTTCCTAAGCTGCAAAAAAGGTTTGGCCCTGGTGCTGGTGAAACCGTGGATGCTTATGGTAATTATACTTATGTTCCGTATGAAAACCAGCAATACGGGCCGGAATTTGACGGCAGCATGCAACCATTGGGCGTGCCATTGGAAGATGGTTCTATACAGATGGTGCCGTATAGTGCTGACCGTTATAAAGACAAAGAAAAGTTCTGGAACACCGGTTTAACGGTACAAAACTCTGTATCCATCTCAGGCGAAGATTATTATGTAAGCATACAGGATGCCAACATAAAAGGGGTGGTGCCGGATGACAGGAACCGGCGTACAAGTTTCCGCTTTAACGGGGGCAAGAAATACGGCAAATTTTCCACTAACTATGGTGTGAGTTATGTGCTGAGCAATTTTGATGTGGTGGATGAAAACCGTTTTCAATATACTTTTCCCGGATCATATAACGGAGGGCTTTTCTTTTTGGTAATGCAAACTGCCAGCAATGTGCCGTTACTCGATTATAAGGACTGGCGCAACAGCAAATGGGGACAATACTCTAACTACTATAATGAGTTTTCTGTGAACCCATACTGGCTTATTGGTAACATCAGGCAAAAAGGAAGGCAGGATGATATAACCGGGAACCTCGACCTTAACTACCAGTTAGCGCCCTGGTTAAAAGCCACTGCAAGAATAAGCACCACCCTTGCGTTTGCCAATTTTAAAAGCAGTAATGCACCCGTGGTGGTTAACGATTGGGCAGTGGCCAACCGGAACCCGACGAACTTTTCAAACAGGCCGGGCCAGGTGCTGGATGGACAAAGCTATACATCAAGGATCAACCTTGAATATTTTTTAAGTGGTGACAAAAAAGTCTCCAACGATTTCGATGTAAGATATGTTGCTGGTGGAAGCCTCAGGGCTAACAAGGCCAAGGACGTAACGCTCGGCGGCAACAACCTGGTGGTTCCTTTCTTATACAATGCTTCAGGAAGAAGTGGTGATGCTTATGTGCCTTCTTTCAGGGGATTTAATGGCATAGAAAATACGAATAATAATTTTGAAGTTCAATCCAGGCTGATTTCTGTTTTTGGAACCTTTGGACTTAGCTACCGGGGATGGGCAAACGTAGAATTTACCGGTCGTAATGACTGGGACAGCCGTCTTTCAGCCAAAAACCGGTCTTTCTTTTATCCATCTGTAAATGCTACGCTGGTGTTAACAGACGCTATACCTTCATTAAAAAGCAATGGCACTTTTTCTTATGTCAAACTCAGGGCTGCCCTTTCAAAATCCGGTAACGTAAACGTTCTGCCCCATTCATTAAGGGCCACCTATTCTCAACCAGTAAATTTCCCTTATGGCAATATAGCAGGCTATGGGTCTGATGTAGTGATACCGGACGATAATTTGAAACCTGAATTTGTAAATACCAAAGAAATAGGTGTTGAACTTGGTTTCCTTAATAACAAGATCAATTTTGAGGCTACTTACTTCAATCAGAATAATACAAACCAGGTGATACTTATTACCCAGTCATTAGCTACAGGTTTTCCTAACTTATTGGCTAATGCTGCTGATTTTAAAAACTGGGGTGTAGAATTGGACCTGGGTTTTAACCGCCTTATCAATATCGGAAAGGGCAGGTTTGATGTAAGGGTGAATGCAACGTATAATAATAATGAAGTAACCCGTACGCTTAATAATACCAATGTTCTGATCGGCGGAACAAATGGTTTTATACAAGTGGCAACAGGCTCACCCACCGTAAGCAATATTGCTGTGGCCGGCTTACCAGCTTTTGCATTCCAGCTGACGGATTATGCAAGGGATCCTGCAACGGGCAAAGTAATTGTTGACAGGAATACCGGTTTGCCTTCGCAGGCAGGCGGTACCGTTACACGTGGCAGGTCGCTTCCATTGTGGGTGGTGGGTATTACACCTTCCTACACTGTGGGCAATTTTTCTTTCAGTATGACATGGGATTATAAAGGCGGCCATGATTTTTATGCAGGCCTTGGTTCTGATGCTGATATAGCGGGTATATCGGCAAGAAGCGCTGAGTATGGAAGGAAACGTTTTGTGTTCCCTAATTCGGTTTACCTGGATAATGGAAAATATGTTGACAATACCAATATACAGGTACAGGATGGAAATTATAATTTCTGGGCGCAGGCCATCAATACAGGCATTGCCACCAATTATTTCTCCAGTGCGGCTGCGTGGAGGCTGAGGGAAGTAAACATTTCTTACAACCTTCCACTGAAGTGGATTGGTAATGGAAAGACGATCAAAAGGGTAACTATAAGCGCTGTGGGCAAAAACCTGCTGCTGCTGGTGCCAAAATCAAATCAATGGAGCGATCCTGAATTTAACTATAGTAATGCAAATAATACCGTTGGTGTGAGCAGTTCGTTCCAGTCTCCGGCTTCCCGTTTGTTTGGCGGTTCATTAACGGTACAATTTTAACCAATCCAAAACTGAATATTTATGAAACAGGCAAATAGAAAAATAATTTTTGGGGTACTGGCTGCTGTTATGATACTCAGCGGTTGTAAAAAATTCCTGGATGTGAATGATGACCCTAACCGTGTAACAGATGATAACATTACCCCGGAACTGATATTTACCCAGGCCGCTGTTACTTCGGGCATAAGGGTGGTAGGTGGCCAGGCTGGTGGTGAAGGTGGTAAAACCGATGTGCAGTTTGCCATGAACTGGGTGGGTTATATGAGCGGTACCGGTGACTTTGCATTGGATGGTGAAGAATCAAGCTATAATATAGGTTTTGCTTTTGCCGATAATTCCTGGCAAAGGGATTATGCTTTGCTCTTTAGCCTGTACCAGGTAAAAACAAAAGCATTGGCAAGGAACAATGAATTGCTGGCTGGTGCAGCCATGATCTTATCAGCTAAGTTTTTCCAGGAACTGACAGATGCATTTGGGGACATACCATACTCCCAGGCTTTTCAAACAAACCTGTATCCCAGGCCGGCCTATGACAAACCGCAGGACATTTATGCCGCTTTGCAAGCCAGCCTTGATTCAGCTATTGCATACATGGATAATGATGTAACGATTGCTTTTACCAATGCCGATATAGTGAATCATGGTGATACAGACAAATGGATACATTTAGCCAATACATTAAAGCTGCGTTTGTTGATAAGGCAAAGTGAAGTAGCCGGATTCAATCCTGCTGCTGAAATAGCGAAGATACAGGCCAATGGCGGCGTGCTGGGAGCCGGTGAAAGTGTATCAGTAAACCCCGGTTATTCAAATTCGCAAAATAAGCAGTCGCCATTTTACGGTAACTATGGTTATGGCACAACCGGGAACATTATTGCGGCGGGTATTGCTGCCAATGAGTATATCCTGAACATCCTATTGTCCACACAAGACCCCAGGGTAGAACGTTTCTTTGAGGCTGTCGGCGGTAATTATGTGGGATGTGTATATGGGCTGTCGGCAGGCAATCCTTTCGGCAACCAGTCTTCCTATTTCGGCCCTGGTCTCAATGCAGGTGCAGAACAGGACCAGTGGCTGATGCCTTCTTTTGAAAGCTTATTTTTTAAAGCTGAAGCCATTGCCCGTGGCTGGATGCCCGGTGATGCACAATCTGCTTTGAATGAAGCCATAACAGAGTCATTTGTTTGGCTGGGCGTGGAAAATGCAACCACAGCTGCTGCAGATTATATAGCTGCCAACCCGGATGTAACTGACCTTTCCAATGCAGGCGCTACTGCAACAGACAGGGCAAGATTCATTGCTGTGCAAAAATATATTGCCATGTGCTGTATTGATCCACGGGAAGCCTGGGCTGATATACGAAGACTTGATATGCTGGAAGACCGGGCTTATATTTCTGTAAACCCTGCAAGGTTGCAGGATAGGTTACCCGTTCGGTTGTTGTATCCTCAAAGAGAATATACCACCAATGGCGAAAGTGTATTAAAGCTCGGTACCATCAACCAGTTTACATCAAAACTTTTCTGGCAACAATAATTGCATGCTAAATTTTAAATTTTATTTTATGAGAATACATATCAATAAAGTACTTGCTGCATCATTGGCTTTTATGGCGTTTTTCCTCAGCGGTTGTTTAAAAGAAAACTATGATGGGGGAAAGGTGCAGCCAACCCATACAGATGGGGAGGCACCACAGGTGGTGGAATTAACACTCACGGCAACCAGTAACGAAAATTTTTACTTGCTGGCGGTAGATGATTCCGATGCAGATACCACCGTAGATTTTGTACCGGTTACATTGGCAACAGCAGGGCCGGCACCTGTGGATGTACATGTAACAGTGGCTTTGGATGATGCTTTGATCGATGCTTATAACACAGCTCACGGCACCGCATATGAACCTGCTCCTGCTGCCCAATACACGATATTAAATGCAGAAGTAACCATACCTGCAGGAAGCAATACAGGGTTTTTAAAAGTGAAATTCAAACCATCTGATTTTATCGGTCATGATTATGCATTTGGGTTAAAGATCACCAGTATTAAAGAAACCGGCTTTACTATCAGCGGCAACTTAAATGCCGGTGTGGCAGCTATCACCATTAAGAATCAATATGACGGTCTTTATAATGCTGTTGGTAATTTTGTACACCCCAATCCTGATTTTACCGGCGGTTATGATTCAGAATGGACCATGATCACTGCAGGCCCCAATTCAGTTGCATTCCAGTTGAATGTGACCGTTTTGTTTGGCGTTGTGCTGACTTTCACTGTGGACCCCGTTACAAATCTTGTGAGCGTAAGCACGGGTGATGTAGTACTGGATCCTATTGTGCCAGCGGAAAATTATTATGACCCCGCTACAAGATCTTTTCATTATAATTTCAGCTACAGTGGAGGAACCCGGCGTGGTACAGGTGTAGCCACTTATACAGGTCCCAGGTAAAATGCAAAGCAGCTTTCTGGAACACAGAAAGCTGCTTTATTTGATAAAAACCGGTGTGTTGGTTTGCTGTTCCATACCGGCGAAATTTTTAGAACAGTAATGCAATTTTTCTCAAAAAAACCGCAGGCTTTTTTCTATTAGCCTGCCTTTTTATTTTTAATAGACAATGTAAAAATCGGAAATGCTGCAATGATAAAATAAACGGTCTACTTGTTCGCCAATTGCCCGCAAGCCGCATCAATATCCTTTCCGCGGCTTCTTCTTACCCTTACATTTACCCGGTGAGCAACAAGGTAATCGGTAAATGTTTTGGTAGCATCTTCATCCGGTTTGGTAAACTCGGCTCCGGCAATGGGATTGTACTCGATCACGTTGACTAAATGCGTGGGTATCTGCCGGTAAATTTTTACCAGGTGTTCCGCATCCTCAATGGAGTCGTTCAGGTCCTTGAAGAGAATGTATTCCAGCGTGATATCATTCTTTGTTTTTTCATAAAAATAATTCAGGGCGCTGATCAGTTCATCTATGCTGTTGCTTTCATTGATAGGCATGATGGAATCCCTTTTTTTATCATCCGCCGCATGTAAACTAAGGGCCAGGTTAAAACGCACTTTATCATCACCCAACTGCCGTATCATTTTGGCCACGCCGGCTGTTGATACGGTAATGCGTTTAGGACTCATGGCAAGACCTTCATTGCTGGTGAGCTTATCAATAGCTTTCAACACATTTTTATAATTGAGCAAGGGTTCGCCCATGCCCATGAATACCACATTGCTTAATTTTTTGTTATAGGTCTTTTCGCTTTGCTCATTGATCAATGCCACCTGGTTGTAGATCTCATCAAAATCAAGGTTGCGTTTGCGTTCCATTTTTCCGGTGGCGCAAAACTTACAGGTGAGGCTGCAACCAATTTGTGAAGACACACAGGCCGTATTTCTTTTTTCGGTTGGAATCAATACCCCTTCAATTTTATGTCCGTCGTAAGTTGTAAACCTTGATTTGATGGTGCCATCACTGCTGAACTGAGTTGCATCCACGCTTAAGGAGGGAAAGGAGAATTGTTCTGCCATTTTTTGCCGCAGCTCTTTGGATACATCGGTCATATCATCAAAGCCCTGGGCATTCTTTTTCCAGATCCACTCATGCACCTGTTTGGTACGGAATTTCTTTTCACCAATAGAGGCGAAATAGGCGGTTAGATCTTCCAAACTCAGGTGCCGTATATTTTGCTTTGTATCACTCATGGGGCAAAGATACAAACATGGGCTTTAACGGGAGATTAGGGTCTGGCCAGGATACTAAGCAGGCGCTGAGAACGTTAGAGACAATGGCGTTTTACCGCCACATTTAGTTTATTTGTATTTTCAGCAAAATAAAACCTTGTATGACAGCAGACCAGCCACTTAATTTTAACATCAATGCCCCCGTAAAAGGGATCTATACCTTCCTCAAACTGGTGGTGATCGTCAATATCCTGCTACTTATTGGTACCTGGCTTTCTGCCAACCAGGTATTGTTTCCCGATGTAATTACGCTGCAATGGTATTTGTCGGAATTCAATTTCGCCAAAGAAAATGTGATCGCTGCCTGGTATTCCTCCATGCTGTTTTTTTTAACGGGTATTGTAGCAGCCTTGTGTTTTTGGGCAGATATGCAAAGAGCTGGTACAGGAAAAATGAAATGGCTGAATTATGGCTGGCTGGTGATAGCAGGTATTTTTGTAACCCTGTCTTTTGATGAAATGGGATCTTTTCATGAAATGATCAGTCATACCGGTATGTTTAAAAAAGCGGGTGGTGGTAATGGAAAAATTATCTTTTTTGGATTGATAGGAGCAGTGGCCATTTTTATGATTGCCTTTTTCTTTTCAAAATTTAAAACGGATAAACTGGCACTGGCGCTGACCATCATTGGCGTGTTATTATTTATCAGCAACCCATTCCAGGAAAAATTTGAATTGCATAGCTGGCGTAGTTCACCTGACCCTTCTGCCTGGCGCAGGCCAATCGGTTTTTTGCTGCTGGAAGAGGGCTCGGAAATATTTGCATCTTTCTGTTTTTTATTTTCGTTCATTACCTACTCGATGAATGCAGCACCGGGTGTAAATGAAAAGGGAGAAAAGATACTCCAGTTAAAAGCGCTTGCCAATAAGTACTTACTGTTTTGGGTGGGTGCCCTTATCGTATTGGTTGGAGTAATGATGGTAGTAATTGAGATGAATGCCTGGGATATTCCCGGTGACGATGACGGGTTGCCACAGGATTGGCCCCCCGCTGCCATTTTCTTTGCCTCTTTTGTAACAGCAGTATATCTTTTATTCAAACAAAGTATGAAGGCTTATAAGCCCGTCCTCACGGCGCTTGCTGCAACAGCTTTAATTGGATCCGCTTATTTCGGCAGCTATATGTATGGTTACTGGCAGGGCCCCTTTTCTATTTTCCGCTACATCTTTTTGGGAATAGTTATCGGTACTGCTTTGGTTGCCGTTTTTAAATTAAAAGACAGTTTTACCCGGATTCTGCTTGCCGGCTGGGTAGGTTTTATTGTGTTCTGTTTCTTCAGAATGGAATTTGCCTCCGCCTTGTATGGCTATGCTGCTGGTGCCTTTTTGTTGATGGCATTGCTTTGGCATTACAAAAGCCAGGCTACGAAATCCCCGTTGTATAAAATCAGTTAAAGAGCTGGTGCGCCAATACTGGTACCCTGCGTACTAAAGTACTGTCGTGACTTTCGTGTACGAAGGAGAATTGCATGAAGGATTTTTATTGTTTTTCAACCCAAATACTGCGGACCACCCCTGTATATCTATCAATTGCTGCTTTTTTCCTTTCTTTGTACCGGTTGCCCCATTATCCTTTGTAAGTAAACAGTTTCCGGACCCGCTTGTTTTCATCTCAAACCACTTTTATGCAGACAGCTTACGTAATTGATGCCATCAGAACACCCATTGGTAAATATGGCGGTGCTTTAAGTACCATCCGGCCCGATGACCTGCTGGCTATGCTGATCAAAACACTGGTGAACCGCAATGCCTCCATCGATGTAAACGCCATTGAAGATGTGATTGCAGGTGCTGCCAACCAAAGCGGGGAAGATAACCGCAATGTGGCCAGGATGGCGGCCTTGCTTGCCGGGTTGCCCGTTACCGTTAGTGGTATTACTGTCAACCGCCTTTGTGCATCAGGATTGCAAAGCATCATGGATGCTGCAAGGGCTATACAATGCGGCGATGGGGAATTGTTTATTGCCTGCGGTGTGGAGAGTATGACGAGGGCGCCCTTTGTGATGCCCAAGGCCAGCACTGCTTTTGCAAGGGAGCCCCAGGTTTTTGACACAACGATGGGCTGGCGTTTTGTAAATAAAAATCTATCTGCCTTATACCATCCTTACACTATGGGAGAAACTGCGGAGAATGTGGCAGCGCAGTGGAATATCAGCCGCCACGCACAGGATGAATTTGCACTGGAAAGCCAGGATAAATATGCCAAAGCGCATGCGGATAATAAATTTACAGATGAACTGGTGCCGGTACGGGTACAAATAGGAAAAGATGTTTTTGATTTTGATAAGGATGAACATCCCCGTACCACTTCCATGGAAAAATTATCCTTGTTAAAACCAGCCTTTTTAAAAGAAGGTACGGTTACGGCAGGTAACAGCAGCGGTATCAATGATGGTGCAGCCGCTATGTTGCTGGCCAGTGAAAATGCGGTGAAAAAATATGGCTTGCGGCCGATGGCGAAAATTGTAAGCATGTCCGTTGCTGGTGTTGATCCTTCCATCATGGGAGTGGGTCCTGTGCCAGCAACTGCCAAAGCACTAAAAAGGGCAGGGCTTACCGTTAGTGACCTCGACCTGATCGAACTCAATGAAGCCTTCGCCTCACAATCTATTGCCTGTATACATGATATTGGCCTGGACCTGGAGAAAGTAAACGTAAACGGCGGTGCCATCGCTATTGGTCATCCGCTGGGCTGCAGTGGTGTGAGGATCTCTACCACCTTGTTGCATGAATTAAAAAAGCGCAAAGGAAAATATGCGCTGGCAACGATGTGTGTGGGCGTAGGGCAGGGGGCAGCAGTGGTTTTTGAGGGATTATAATTTATGCAGCAACCTGCTCACCATCCTGTAATTGATCAGCACAGATAAAAACAGTAAGAGCAGCGCAACAGCAACAACAGTCCAGTGAATAAAAGGAGATAATTCTTCCCTGCCGTTCATGGCAACAGTCCGGAAGTAATATTGGAAGAGCATGGTCATTAGTAATCCAGCTAAAACAATAACTATATACACCGGCACCCATCTTTTGGCTACTGTTTTGCTAAGCCAGGCCGGTGAGTATCCCAGTGTAAGCAGCAGTTGCAAATTGTCTTTGCTTCTTTCGATCACCAGTTGCAGGTAAAAAGAAAACAGCATCATGGCCAATAAGATCACCAGCACACCAAAGGCAGAAATACCGCTTACAATCGCTTGTAATACTTGTTTTACCCTGCCAAATTTAGCTTTATCCTTATTGATGTTGTACTGTTTCTGTTGTAAAAAATTCAGCAGTTCAGCACTATTGGCATCCGTTGTTTTTAAGAATACTCTCGATGGCGGGATATTGCCACTGCCTAATTTTTTATTGGCCCAGTCAAGAAAATTTTGCGGCACCAATACAGAATTGATCCTGTCGCTGAGTGCCACCACATGCGCTTTAAAAATAACGGGTACACCTGAAGCTGAATAACATTCTAACTGCACCATCACTGCAGAAATACTTTCGGAAGAAAATTGGGGCAGGTCTTTGCTGGGTGCAAAAACGGTGTTGTACAGTTCCAGGTAATCAGAAGACATGATGATGGGTATCACATCCTGTCCTTCCTGCCAGGTAAAACCAGGCGGAATGGTATCAATAAAACTATTGTCGATCGACTCAAGAAAAAGATCAGTGGTGAAAGGAAGTGAACTGCTGCCGGTGGCTTTTACCAAAAAGTTATTGGCCAGTAAAGGCATGGCATCTGCAATAAAGGGTTGCGCTTTTATTTCATCGATGTCTGTCTTACTGAAACTATGGTTGCTGCCCATGTTTTCATTGGTGATGATTTTGGTTACGGAGATATAATCATAACCATCTTTTTTTGGATTGCGGTCTTTCAGCAACTGGCTGATGTTGATATACATTTGCAAGGAACACAACAGCAACAATACGCCCGTACCCAAACCGAAATAACTAAACCACCGCTGAAGCCTGTTTTGCTTAGCAGATAAAAATGGTGCGATATGTTTGTAGGATAAGTTCATGGCGTGGTTACAGTGTTCGGTTCATTGTTCAATTGCTTTGTTGTTCAATTGTTAAATGGCTGCATGGTTGTTTATTTCCCCTAGGTGTTTGATTTGTATAATGCTTCAGCAGTAATAAATAGCCAAAC
>JAKQJG010000292.1 GCA_029561305.1 Bacteroidota bacterium
ACCTGTCTTCTTTAACAAGGTGTGTAAATTTTCTCAATACTCCTTCTTTTACAAAGCCATTTTTTTCATACAGTGTAATGGCTTTTTCGTTGATGGTTGCCACCGTGAGTTCAATGCGCACTATGCCCATGGTTTTCCCCAGCGCTACTATTTCAGTCATCATTTGTTGCCCATATCCCTTACCGGTAAATTCAGGATGTATACCTAGCCCTCCCAAATAAGCAATATGGTGATTGCGGTAAGGCTGTTGTATAAATTTGAACATACCAACTGGTCTCCCTTCTGCCTCAAATATATAGAGGATGTTTTTTGACAACAGGTCTTCAAACACAGGTTTGAAAGCTGCAGCATCCATCGGCTCATACAGCAGCCAGGGGTTTACCTGCGGGTGCATGTAAAGGCTGTATATAAAATCAAAATCGGTTGCTGTAATACTCCTGGCCATGGTGCCGAAGGTAGGCAAACCAAACTTTATTGGCAACAAGGTACCCGCTGCCGGTTTAATGGCTTAATTTTATATGTATTAACGGTTGAATTATGGCAACACTTTCGCAACTGGAAGCAATGCAGGCTTATTTTGAAAGCGGTATTACAAAGACTTCCACATTCAGACAGGAACAATTAAAGAAGCTAAAACGCTGTATTGAAAAATATGAAGAAGACATTTATGCTGCATTATACAGCGATTTGAAGAAAAGCAAGGAAGAATGCTGGGTAACAGAAACAGGTATCGTTTTATCTGAGTTGAAACTGGCCCTCAAAAATTTAAAGTTGTGGATGACAAGGGAGCCGGTAAAGACAAACTTACTGAATGTCCCCTCTTCCAGTTTTATTTTAAAAGAACCGCTTGGGGTGGTACTCATCATCGGCCCATGGAATTATCCTTTTCAATTATTACTCAATCCACTGGTTGGGGCAATTGCTGCAGGAAATTGTGCGGTATTAAAACCCAGTGAGTTTGCACCTGCCACCGCGGCGGTCATGAAAAAGATCGTTGAAGAAACTTTTGATAAAAAATATGTGTTGTATGCAGAAGGTGATGGGGCCGCTGTGATTCCGGCCATGATGAATCATTTTAGATTTGATCATGTATTTTATACCGGCAGCACCTCCACTGGCAAGATCATTTACAAAATGGCGGCTGAAAAATTAGTGCCGGTTACACTTGAGCTGGGAGGAAAAAGCCCTTGCATAGTAGAAGCCGATGCCAATATAAAAGTAGCGGCGCGGCGTATTGCCATCACAAGTTTTAGCAACTGTGGTCAAATGTGTGTGGCGCCGGATTATATATTGGTGCATCAAAGTAAAAAAGCGGAATTGATTGATGCTTTAAAGAGATCATTGCAGGATTTTTTTGGATCCCGCCCGCAAGAGCATGAGAATTATGGAAAGATCATCAACGAAAAACAATTTGACCGCCTGGTAAAATTTTTATCGGAGGGCACTATTGCACATGGAGGTGGTTATGATAAAGCGGCCTTATTTATTGAGCCAACCATCCTTGATAATATACAAACAGGAGGAGCGGTGATGAAAGAAGAAATATTTGGTCCCATATTACCAGTGCTTTCTTTTACTACAAAAGAAGAAGCGTTGAAAATAATTGCTAACAATAAAAATCCTTTGGCCTTTTATGTGTTTACATCCTCAGCTACAAAAGAAAAAGAATGGCTGGAGAAAGTGGCATTTGGAGGTGGTTGTGTAAACAATGCCAGCTGGCACTTAACCAATCATCACCTGCCTTTTGGAGGAAGGGGTTTTAGTGGTACGGGACAATATCATGGTAAAGCAACTTTTGATCTTTTCACTCACAGGAAATCGGTGATGAAAACACCCACCTGGTTTGATCCGGCAATGAAATACCCTCCGTTTAAAGGAAAACTGAAATTGTTTAAATGGATATTGGGGTGAGTATGAAACAACTGCTTTTTATAGCGGCATGTTGTTGTGTTTTTGCAGGCTGTGCAGCAAACCGGAACGATGAATCTGGGCAAACTATCGATGGAGACAACTATGATACATGCTCTTATGCAGGCGATGATTTGATCACAGGGTTACCACCTGGTTTTATTATGGATACTATTAAAAAACCGGATAGTGGGAATAACTACCAAGAGACAATTATTGCACCCCGGTTGACCGGTGCATCATTCCGGGAGCTTGACGGGGTTTTGCAAAAGGAAATAATAATGTTAACAGCTGTTGGTATGAGTTCAGGCGATGAAGCAATGGTTGATACTGATAAACTTCAAAAAGATACTTCAGAAACAAATGTTGATATATTGCCCCTCACTATTTATAAAACGCACAACCTGGTAAGCTATGGCTTCCTTAATATTATGGTCTCCGAAGGCATGATGAGACCTTACCGGCGCTATTTCGCAATAAATTATGATATGCAGAAAAACAGGTTCATTCGTTTCAGTGACTATTTTGATGTGCAGGGTAAAGAGGATACCAGCTTTTTACAATGGGTAATTTACAGCGACATGGGAATGAAGGACGTTTCGGTATACAAACTAAGGGATGGGATCATTTTTTCATCGGATAAAGAAAATGTGTATTTCTATTTTGATCAGTTTGGGGATAACGGGACCGCTTATGGTATTGTTAAAGGGGTGAAAAAGAAGTACCTCAGGCAGTTTATAAAAGATGATTACAAATGAAGAAACTAAAAAGATTTTTTATTGTTTTAATAATATTATTCAGCACGTTTACAATTTATGTACTGGCAGTCAACCGAAACTCCGTAAATATGAATACAAGACAAAAGATTTTAAAAGCAGTTTACCCGGCATTGATGTGGTTTACCAAACTTACCGGTACAAAATCTGCTATAGCAGAGAATGAAAAAACCATACCGCCGGTTTCTTTTTATGGTTTGAAAGCAACGGCAAATGACAGCAGCCAATTTTTGTTTGAAACACTAAAAGGAAAAAAAGTACTGTTGGTCAATACGGCTTCTGACTGCGGGTACACGGCACAGTATGCAGAGCTGGAAACATTGTACCGGCAGTACCGGGGTCAGCTCAATATCATAGCCTTCCCTGCAAATGACTTCAAAGAACAGGAAAAAGGCAGCGATGCAGACATAGCGGCTTTTTGTCAAAGAAACTATGGCGTCAGTTTTCCTGTCATGACTAAATCGGCAGTTGTAAGCGGCGATCAGCAGAACCCGGTTTTTCAATGGCTCAGCAACCCGGCGCTTAATGGCTGGAACAGCAAGGCACCGTCATGGAACTTTGCTAAATACTTAATTGATGAAGAAGGGAAACTGGTCAACTATTTTGATCCCTCTGTTTCTCCATTGAGCAAGGACATTATTCAGGCTATCACAAAAAAATAAGTTCTCCCCCTCAAAGAGTTTTTGTTTTTCCTGCTTTGTAGCCACTGACAGCATAATATAAAATGTAGGCATAAGAAGGCAGTGTGCATACCAGGAAGGAGCTGTGATTAGACGCAATGCCGGCAGTTTTTAAACTGGTATACAACAAGGGCAGCAAGGCGCCACCGGCAATACCCATGATCAACAAGGCAGAGCCTGTTTTTGTGAACTTTCCCAGGCCTCCGATCGCCAAGGGGAAAATAGCAGGCCACATCAGGGCATTGGATAATCCCAGCAACGCAATAAAAGTAATGGCTGTATAACCGCTTGTTACAAAAACACAAATGCTGAATACAATGCCGGAAATGGCTGAAATAGCCAGCGCTCTTTGTTGTGAG
>JAKQJG010000327.1 GCA_029561305.1 Bacteroidota bacterium
CAATACCAGATCATGGTAAATGCACATGAAGCCATCCGGCCCACCGGCATCTACCGCACCTGGCCGAATATGATCGGCAATGAAAGTGCCCGTGGTACAGAGTTCCAGGCCTTTGGTGGCAGCAAGCCCAACCATACTACCTTACTTCCTTTTACAAGACTCTTGGGCGGACCAATGGATTTTACACCGGGTATTTTTGAAATGGATGTAAGCAAGGTGAATCCGGGTAATAACTCACATGTGAACTCCACCTTGGCAAACCAGTTAGCCTTGTACGTTACGATGTACAGTCCTTTGCAAATGGCGGCCGACCTGCCGGAAAACTACAACCGTTTTTTAGATGCGTTCCAGTTCATCAAAGATGTGGCGGTTGACTGGGACGACAGCAAATACCTGGAAGCGGAACCGGGAGATTATATTACTGTGGCAAGAAAAGCGAAGGGAAAGAATAACTGGTTTGTGGGAAATGTAACGGGTGTAAAAGGCGGACGGGTTTCCAATATCAATTTTGATTTTTTAGATGCGGATAAATTTTATATCGCCACCATTTACAGCGACGCCAAAACTGCGGATTACAAAACAAATCCACAGGCTTATGAAATAAAAAAGGCTGTAGTGAGTACCAAATCAAAACTGCAGCAGTGGGCAGCTGAAGGTGGCGGCTATGCTATTAGTATCATGGAAGTGGCAAAAGAAGCAACGAAGGGAGTGAAGAAGTTGTAAAAGATAAGCAGATCAATTTATAATGGTGGGTGCAGGTGTTTTACTGCACCCATTTTATTTTGTGCTGTACTGGTGAAACAATTGGATGTCTTTTAATGGAGAAGAACTTCCTACCCGACGGCAGCTTTTAACACCGTCACCTAAAAATACTAAACTCAGGAAGAAGGCGGTCGACCTTTACTAAAAGCTTTCAATTTATAGACTCTAACAAGGTCGACCACCTTTGCAACGTTGAGCGCCGGCCCAACCGCCGTGAGGGTTTATAACCGCTGACGGGGTTGGGGCATAAAAAAAGCCTTCCCTAAAGAAGGCTGTAAAAATATTTTATTGTGAAGATTATTCAGGATCAGCAGACAAAGACGCAGTGATATATTCCCTGTTCATTCTTGCGATATTGGCAACAGAAATTCCCTTCGGGCATTCTGCTTCGCAGGCATATACGTT
>JAKQJG010000341.1 GCA_029561305.1 Bacteroidota bacterium
GCAAAGGTAATTCAGCGGCAGCGCCAAAATAACCTCCTTTGGTTATTAATTTGTTACCAGTTGTGCACAACTACTATCTAAGGACGCTTTTGAAAACCAATTCGTTGCCACCATCAACAGATAGTTATTGTACTGCCGGAATACATGCTGTTACTGTAATTAGTATGCCAAATAATTGCTTCTATACTGTGCATCAGCTATTTGGCCCAACTACCTTAAAAAAACCCTGTAAAATATGCAATTATTTTCCTTTTTACTAAAAAAAATACAGCAGTGGTGGCAACAATCTGCACATTTACACAGGCTGTGGATAATTAAATGCATTTATGAGTGGTGATTCCTGCATCCGGCCAGATGGGAAACAACATTTCTTTTCCTGAAACTGGAAAACCTTTCCCGAAATAAAATGCTGTGTCTTTTGAAAAGTTTTAACTGCCTTCCTGTGTATAAAGAACAGTTATCATAGCCATGACCTAACAAAAACGCCTCCCCAAAGGAAGGCGTTTTATCATTTAAAGAGATGGACCAGTGGTTATTATTTAACCAGCAGGTTTTCAATTGTTTTTGTTTTGTCTGGTGCGGTTATTTCAACCATATATGCACCACTTGCTGCTCTTGATGGCAGGTTAAGTGTTTGTACTGCGTTACCTCCTGCATGCACCAATGTTCTAGTCATTACCGGCTGACCAGCTACCGTGATGATACGGATACTGTATTTGCCAGCAGGCCTGTTTTTGAACTGTAGGTTTACCTGGCCATTTTCAACCGGGTTGGGTGCGATGGTGTAGGCTGCTTTGGTTTCAGCAATTGGTTTTATTTTACTCAATACGATTTTGAACCTGTTGGCTGCTGCTGAAGCTGTATTAGCATCAACAGTAAAGCTTACAGTGGTATTGCTTTCGAGGCTTACTGGCGTCCTTGTATTAAGATAGCTGTCAACCAACGTGGCTTCCAGGCCGGCAGTTTGGAGGTTCTTCGGTACAAATTCCAGGTTGTATTGCTGCTGTTTCAGGTTCCACATATTAAATACAATTTCGTCTGTTGTTGTCACCGTATGCCTTCCTTCGATGGACAATGTTTTATCGCCCTGCTGTACAGCAAAGTTTTCAACCAGGTTGGGCATTTTCACCGCATCTTCTTCTGTTATATTGTTGCTGTATTTGTCGTTGAACACTACCACGTTGGCATCTGCGATATCA
>JAKQJG010000347.1 GCA_029561305.1 Bacteroidota bacterium
ACTATTACTTATTTGGCAGTCATTACACCATCAGACAATGACGAAACTGCTTTTGACAATACTTTTATTCTTCCACAAACAGTCATTGGAAGTTTTGATCCCAATGATAAACAATGTATCGAAGGAAGTAAACTGGATATATCAAAAATTGGTGATTACTTGCATTACCAGATCCGTTTTCAAAACGAAGGAACAGACACTGCTTTCAATATTGTTATAGCAGATACCTTAAGTGATAACCTCGACTGGAATACTTTTGAATATATCGGCAGCAGTCACACCGCAGCTGTAAAACTCAGCAACAACAAACTGGAATTTTTCTATTCTAATATCAACCTGCCTTATAAGGCCATTGATGAACCGGGGAGCAATGGCTGGGTGGCATTTAAAATAAAACCTAAGCCTTCTGTTGTTATAGGTGACTCACTTAATAACAGTGCTGCTATTTATTTTGATTTTAATTTACCCGTAATAACTAACACGGCTACTACTATTGTAAGCAGTGCTGCCACACCAGTACCAGTTAAACTGGAATATTTTTCTGTGAATAAAAAAGAAAATTTCAATCAATTAAATTGGAAAGCCAGTTGCACTTATGGCAATGCGGCTTTTGTGATTGAAAGAAGTGATGATGGTATTCATTTTAAAACAATAGGAAATATAACTGCTATAGCGATGCGTTGCCAATTGCCTTTTTATTTCATGGATAACAATCCAATGGCTGGTAAGAATTATTACCGTTTAAAAATCAGTGACGCGGATGGAAAATATTTTTATAGCAAGACTTTGGTGGCTGGTAATAATAAAGCTGGTGTAGAAATTACTGCTGTTGCAAACAATACTGTTTATCTTAACAGTAATAAACAACAGGTGATATCAATAAAAGTCATTGCTGCTGATGGTAAAGAATTGTTTAATCAGAAACAAACTGTGGGAGCTGGCTCTAACAACATCAGTTTACAAACAGCAAATACGGCGAAAGGTATTTATAACCTGGTTATATATTGTGAAGGAGGAGAAAAGCTTACAAAAAGATTTATTAAATAATTACTTTCTAAACTTAAAAAATGTACCTGTCGAAATTTTTTTTTACTTTTCTTTTACTGGCAATGACTTTAGTTACTAAAGCGCAAATTGTCCATATACCTGACTTCACTTTTAAAAATATCCTGCTCAGTAACACTGCTATCAATAGTAACGGCGATGATGAAATACAGTTAACCGAGGCCCTTTCTGTCACCAGCCTGTCTGTAAGCGCTGTGTACGACGAAGAACTTGAACTTATAGGCACTCCACATGACCTTACGGGCATTGAGCAATTTGCAAATCTTGAAACACTGAAAATAAATCAAGATGTACAGGTACAAACACTTGACCTGTCAGGGCTCGCTAACCTACAAAGCCTGTACATGGACAACAAAACCACTGTACGTCTTACGCTAAACGGCTGTACTGCTTTAGATACCCTATTATTACAAGTACCAATTCCCGGGGGAGGACCGGACTGGAATACTTCTATGACATCACTTGACCTGAGCGACTGCATCAGTTTGAGATTTTTATCCTGTGCGGGATATGTTAATCTTGATACAATTAATCTGCAGAACTGCATCAACCTGGAAAAACTCAGCCTTGCGTATGTTCGTTATGACCTCATAAATTTCCAGGCATTAACAAAACTGGAGGAAATTGTTTATTCTGAAGGGGGTACTATTGACCTGGATCTGCGAAGTTTTCCAAAACTCCGTAAGCTGGATGCAGCAGCAATAACAGATGTACATGGTTTCAACATATCCAATAATATCAACCTTGAATTTTTTCGTTTATATCCCTATAATTCCAGTCAGCCAGATCTCGACACGGCAGACTTTAGCCATTGTACCAAATTAAATTACCTGAGTATTGGCAATATTACCTCGCTTAAATATTTGAATATTAAAAATGGCAATACAATCTCCGCACCTGGACAGCCTGAATTGGGCTCACTCCCAAATTTAAATCGGGTATGTGCTGATGAAAGGGAAGTTGCATATATATTTAATATACTAACTCAGCTAGGCAATGCAGTACAAGTGAGTACTTATTGTTCTTTTACGCCAGGTGGCGCATATAATACCGTTTCCGGAAATATCAGAACTGATCTCAATAATAATGGTTGTGACAGTGCAGATAACGGTTTAAATAATGTTTCCATAAAACTGGCAGATAATACTGGCCAACGGTATTTAACTTCTTCTGATGTACGCGGATCATACAATTTGTACACTGACAGCGGGCATTTCACGCTGACACCTTACTTACCATATCCGTATTATACCGTTACTCCTTCTTTAGTTACTATACATTTTGATACAACCAATAACCTAACCAATACTGCTGACTTCTGCCTTCAGCCAAACGGCACATACAACGACTTAGAAATAACCTTTCTCCCCACATTTCCACCAGCACGCCCCGGCTTTAATGCCGCCTACACCTTATTGTATAAAAACCGTGGCACTACCACCCTTTCAGGAAATGTTGCTGTCAACTTTGACAATAACAAAATGAATTTTATATCCGCTTCTGAAAAT
>JAKQJG010000354.1 GCA_029561305.1 Bacteroidota bacterium
CTTCATGAGCTATCCTGAGTTTTCAACTCAGGATTAAAGTACAAAGTCCTGAGTTACAAACTCAGGACAGCAGGTTTTACATCATGCCCCCCACCCCTCTCTATCCAAACTCCTGTACTGTATCGCTTCCGCCAAATGCTCGGGTTTTATATCGGTGCTGCCAGCCAGGTCAGCGATGGTGCGGCTTACTTTTAATATCCGGTCGTATGCACGGGCAGACAGGTTGAGCCGCTCCATGGCAATCTTTAGCAGGTTTTGCGAAGCGGTATTGATCACACAAATTTCTTTTAGCATCTTGCTGCTCATTTGCGCATTGGCATACACGCCGGCGTTATCCTTGTATCTTTCTGCCTGTATCTCTCTTGCCTTGATCACCCTCGCCCTCACTGCTTCACTTTTTTCAAACTGCCGGGAGGAAGAAAGTTCGCTAAAAGCAACCGGTGTTACTTCCACATGCAGGTCGATCCGGTCGAGCAGCGGGCCAGACACTTTGTTCAAATATTTTTGCACTGCACCGGGCGGACAGGTACATTCCTTTTCCGGATGGTTAAAAAAACCACAGGGACAAGGATTCATAGACGCCACCAGCATAAAGGAGGCAGGAAAATCCAACGCCACTTTCGCTCTTGAGATCGTTACTTTTCTTTCTTCCATCGGCTGGCGCATTACTTCCAGCACCGTTCTTTTAAACTCCGGCAGTTCATCTAAAAACAATACGCCATTGTGTGCTAAGGATATTTCCCCCGGCTGTGGATTGCCTCCTCCTCCTACCAGGGCCACATCCGAAATAGTGTGGTGCGGAGAACGGTATGGGCGCCTGGATATCAAAGTGGCATTCTCCGGCAACTTACCCGCCACGCTATGTATCTTGGTTGTTTCCAAAGCTTCCTGCAAACTCAGTGGCGGCAGTATGGTAGGCAGTCTTTTTGCCAGCATCGTTTTACCTGCACCGGGCGGACCGATCAATATCGCATTGTGGCCACCTGCTGCGGCTATCTCTAATGCCCGTTTGATATTCTCCTGTCCCTTGACATCACAAAAATCAATGTCAAATTCTCCCTGTGCATTGGCAAATTCTTCTCTTGTATTAACCACAATGGGTTCTAAAAAATTTTCATCCTTTAAAAATTCAATCACTTCATTGATATGCGATACGCCATACACTTTTAAATTATTCACCATCGCAGCTTCCCGGGCATTCTGTTTGGGAACGATGAGGCCTTTAAAATTTTCTTTGCGGGCCTGTATCGCAATGGGCAGCGCACCTTTGATAGAGCGTACTTCACCATCAAGACTCAGCTCTCCCATGATCACATATTCTTCAATTTTTTCAGGCTTATCTAATTGCTCGCTGGCAGCCAGTACACCAATGGCAATGGGCAGGTCGAATGCGGTGCCGCTTTTTCGTATATCCGCAGGCGCAAGATTCACGATCACCCTGGTACGGGGCATATGGTAATGATTGTCTTTGATAGCACTCTCCACCCGCAACATGCTTTCTTTCACTGCACTGTCCGGCAAACCAACTATTACTGATTCAGGTTTACCCTGGTTGTTGACACTTACTTCCACAGCAATCGTAATGGCTTCCACTCCGTACACGGCGCTGCCAAAGGTTTTTACAAGCATGTTTTGAAAATTATCAGTGGTTAAAAAAATACAGGCCAGGCAGCCTGCCGCTTCATCCAAATATACAAAGGGTGTTTCACTTTATTGATATTTATGCTGTGAGCCTCCTTGCTTATCTTTGAAAAAAGAAGTAAAAGAGTAAAAGTTGTCCTTCAAATGAAATATCCTGTAAGTGCTGTGCTGATCACCAAGAATGAAGAAAAAAGAATTGGCGCCACCCTTGATGCTTTGCAGTGGTGCGATGAGATCATAGTAGTGGATTCCGGCAGCACTGATACTACTGTGGCCATCTGTACCGCAAAAGGCTGCAAAGTAACCCATCATCCTTTTGAAAATTTTGGAAAACAAAAACAATTGGCCGTAAGCCTTGCAAAAAACAACTGGGTACTGGCAGTGGATGCAGATGAAGTGCTGACACCGGCATTGAGTAAAGAGATACCCGAAAAACTTTTTTCACAGAACAATCCTTATAAAGGATACAAAATAAAAATGAGCCATGTGTTTATGGGAAAAGTGCTGCGGTTTGGCGGAGAGTCTAATAAAACTTACTTGCGGCTGTTTGATAAAACAGCAGGGCAATTCAATGATAAAGCAGTACACGAAGAAGTGATCCTCACAGGAGAAACAGCCGTTTTAAAAAACCGGATCATGCATTACAGTTATGAAGACCTGCAGGATTATTTTACAAAATTTAACCAGTATACCTCAATGGCTGCAAACAAACTGGCGGATAAAAACCCCAAAGCAACATGGTATATCGGCATCAAGTTCTTTATTACTTTTTTCCAGTTGTATTTCATCAGGGGTTTGATACTGGATGGCTATAATGGTTTTGTTTGGGCAATGGTATCCTCCTTCTATCCTTTTATAAAATATGCCAAACACCGGGAGTTAAAAAGCTGAGTCCGCTTATTTGATCTCCTGCATCTCCACCAGTTTTTTATAAAAACCGTTTTGTGCAACCAGGGCGTCGTGGGTGCCCCTTTCGATGATCTCACCTTTTTGCAGCACAATGATCTCGTCTGCATTTTTGATAGTGCTCAGGCGATGTGCAATTACAATGGATGTTCTGTCCTGCATTAAATTTATTATTGCATCCTGCACTAATTTTTCACTTTCTGTATCTAAAGAAGAAGTGGCTTCGTCCAAAATAAGGATGGGAGGATTTTGCAATACTGCCCTGGCAATAGTTACCCTTTGCCGCTCGCCGCCGCTTAGTTTTACGCCACGGTCGCCCACGTTGGTTTGATAACCCAGCTCTTTGTTTACAATGAACTGATGGGCATTTGCAATAGATGCCGCCTGTTTCACTTCGTCTTCATCAGCAGCGGGATTGCCCATAGCTATATTAGCTGCGATGGTATCATTAAATAAAACAGGCTCTTGTGTTACAATACTCATCTGCCTGCGGAGTGATTCGATGCTGTAGTCCTTAATATTCACTCCGTCTATCAGGATCTCACCACTGGATACATCATGAAACCTTGGTATCAGGTCTGCAATGGTGGATTTACCTGCACCAGATGAACCTGCCAGTGCGATCGTTTTCCCTTTTTCAATTTTGAGGTTAATATTCTTCAGCACCGGCACATCATCATACATAAAAGTTACATTCCTGAATTCAATGCTATGATTAAAACTGGTGAGCGGCACCGCATTGGGACTGTCTGTTATTTTTTCAGGTGCATCCAGTACTTCCTGCAGCCTTGCTACAGCACCCAGGCCACGTTGTATATTACTGATGTTGTTGGATAAATTTTTTGCAGGGTTTATCACCATTCCAAATACAGCAATAAAAGGAAAGAGATCTGCTTTCTCCAGGTCGCCGCTTGCGTGAAGCACCAGGTAACCGCCAATAAAAAGCACCACACAAAGCACCGCCACGCCCAGCACTTCAGTTAAGGGGCTGGCAAGATCACGGCGGCGTGTCATTGAATTTAATATCCGTACCATCTTACCATTGCTCAACCGGAATTTCTCACTCATCCGCCCTTCTGCATTAAAAGCTTTTATCACTTTCATGCTGCCCAAAGTTTCTTCCAGCAAACTCAGGTTTTCACCGGAAGCAATGCTGAAATCTGTCCCTTGCTTTTTTAACCGCTTGCTTATTTTACCAATGAGTAAAGCCGTAATTGGCAGCAGCAGCAACAATGCCAGAGATAACAAAGGACTCAGGTAAACCATATAGGCGATATAGCCAATGATGGTAAGCGGATCTTTTATCATGCCCTCCATGGTGGCAACGGCAGTTACGTATATCTCACCCATATCACCCGTCATACGGTTGATAAGGTCGCCTTTTTTTTGTTCTGAAAAATAACCTACGGGAAGCTTTAAAATTTTATTGTACAATTTTGTACGAAAGGAAGAATACACATTATTTCGAACCGGGGTGGATATA
The DNA here is from genome assembly GCA_029561305.1 of Bacteroidota bacterium. Taxonomy (GTDB): domain Bacteria; phylum Bacteroidota; class Bacteroidia; order Chitinophagales; family Chitinophagaceae; genus Ferruginibacter. The sequence goes on from JAKQJG010000354.1 coordinate 4,031, forward strand.
TAAAAAGACACATACCTGAATACATTACTGATAACATTGCCAATCAGTATTATGATACACACCACTGTAAGTGCATACATGGAACCGTTAGTATCTCTCAGGTGCTGAATGTATTTCACCAGGCTGCCAACAGCCTTTGAACCAATTTTTACATCATTATCACCATTTATGATCAGCTGCATAAAGGGAGACAACATACCCAGAGAAACCATCGAAAAAAAAGTAGCCAGCAGGGAACAAAGTATATAGAATGCCAGTTTGCCTTTCTCTATCTTAACATACTTGAATATCCCAAAAATATTTTTCATGAAATAAGCTGTGTTTGCCGCAGCATGGCTGCAAAAATAAGTGCATTCAACCGGATTGCCCCGGGCAGATTGCCGTTACAGCTTCTTTAGCATGTCTACTACGCCTTCATTTTTCAAAATAAGATACCCCAACCGGTCGTTGCTGATGCCATCCTTTAACTGGTAATTGAAAACCAACTGGTCGTTCTCCACAGCTGTTTCAAAATAATTGAAGATGATATTGGGGTATTGCTTTAAAGGCTCACTGATCTCGTATAAATGCGTGGAGAGGATAAAAGTGCTGTTGGGAATTTTTACAAATCCTACTATCACGGCAGTAGAGCATTTCATTGCATCCTGCACATTGGTGCCTTTAAAAAGCTCGTCAATCAGGATCAGCCAGTTTCTCCGGTCTGATATCTTATGAACCGTGGCTTTGATACGCTGCACCTCATTGTAAAAATAGCTTTCCCCTTTTATAATATTGTCCATCACATTGATATTGCTGAGCAGGCCGTCGAACACACTCAGCTCCATTTGTGCAGCCGGCACCCCCATACCAATATGCGCCATAAATACGGCTGTACCCACCGCTTTTATAAAAGTGCTTTTTCCAGCCATGTTGGCACCAGTTAAAAAAAGAAAATTCTTGCCAGGCAATAAATGCAGATCGTAGTCAACCGGGTGCTGCAATAAGGGATGATACAAACCTTTTATATCCAGCAAGGGTCTTCGTTCATTGCTAAAGGAAGGAAAGGTGAAGTGGAAATGCTTTACCGCCATCGCCATACTGTACCAGGCATCCAGCTGGAAATATATTTCCATCAGCTCCTGCATGGCATTTTTAAACCGGTAGCGAAAAAAATGGGCGAGCGATAACTGGCTGACCTGGCTGAGGTCTTTTGACTTGATGTTCTTCTCTATTATTTCAAACTCCTTTTTATCGAGAGCGGCAATCACTTTCACCAACAATTTTTTCATAGGTACCGGCGTACCGGGGGTAAAAAAATATTGTATTAGCTGCTGCATTCCCTTGATAAAATCAAAAGTATGTTCGGTAGAAAATTTTACAAAGGAGTAATCGGCACTGCTGAATAATTTATAGCTGAGCACACCGGCTTTTGACGGCCTGTCGGGAATCTGATCGAGTGTGGCTCCATAAAATTTTTCAATCATCATTACCGAGCCATTCGTTATTTGTGGTGGCCAGTATTGTTCGTTTTGTATAATGAACTGGAGTGTTTGCTGAATATCCTGTATCTGTTCGATTGTTTTTAGCGGTGTAGAAAAATTCTGGAACAACACATGCCTGCCACCGGCTGTACGGCAGAAGTTCAGTTTATTAAAAACGGAAAATTCGTCTGCTACATTGATAATGGAGAGATCGGCGAGTGTGGTTTTGTCTATTTCCATTCTATT
>JAKQJG010000189.1 GCA_029561305.1 Bacteroidota bacterium
CCGACAGCGCTGGTTGCAGGGATACTTCGCAGGCATATAACTATAATATAGTTCCTGTTACACTATCAGGGTTTTCCGCACATTTTGATGGTGTACATGCCAATATACTTAACTGGCAAACAGCCCAGGAAACCAACAGCAGCCACTTTACCGTACAAAGGACTTACAACTTACCGCATTTTAATGACATTGGAGAAGTACCTGCAGCCGTCAGCAGCAGTACCATTAGGTATTATAAGTATACCGACAGTAATATCCTGTACCAGCCCACATTTTATCGCCTGCAACAGGCTGACAGGGATGGTCAATACCGGTATTCAAAAACCATCATGCTTCACCCGGTAAAAAATGGTTTCAGTATCGGCCGTTTATACCCTAACCCTTCCCGTGAAATTTTGACTATTGAATTTAACAGCCACTCCCTGTTATCCGTTGAAATTACAGTGATGGATATACTGGGCAGGAATTTACAAAAGACTATTGTGCCTGCCGTCTTTGGGTTTAATAAAACCTCTATTAATACAGGCAGCCTCGCCAAAGGCCGGTATGTACTCCGGCTTCTAAATGAATATGGCTGTATTCAAATGGGATTTGTAAAGTATTAGCAAAAAGAAAGCGCTGATAACAGCGCTTTAAAAATGTTACGTAAAAAACCGGGGTACTATCTCTTGCCTTCCCTGCCAAAAGTTAATCCAAGTTTGATATTAAAAGTAAAATAAGAGTCGTTGTTATTCGGATTTCCCCTGATACCTGTTTCTGTTTTTCTATATTTTGAGGGATCACTACCCGTATTGGTTCTTTGATTACTGGTTAAATCAAGTGCGTCCTGTAATTGCTGACCACTAAAATAATTTGCGAAGGTAGCATTGTTGATATAGTTTGTACTTACATCATCCAGGTAATCGGTAGTCAATTTTCTGTGTAGTAGTTCCGCACGAAGGTTAAAAGTAGAAGATAATTCATACCGGATACCAATACCAATTGGTATATTCAACTGTGATAACTTGTATGGTTTTCTTTCCGGGTATTCAGCAAAACCCTGTCCTTCTAAACTGAGAGGTTGCAAATCAACATAGTCACCTCTTCTTGATCTTGCCTGGGGGTTATATGAAAACCAGCCCACACCGGCAGCTATATAAGGGGAAATCCTAGGTGGATCCTGGTCGTCTCTAAGTGACCAGTTGATGAACATGAACAACGGATGAAATTCAGCCACAAGAGAAATTTCTGATATTTTGCTTCGGAAATTAAGATTACGCTCATAACGGCCATTCGTATTGCCTTTTTCTTTCACCATTATGCTGTCATAGGCTTTTATAGTTCCCCATGTGCCTTCGAGCCTTAGCGCTACAGCTTCTTTATAAGTTGCAGAAAGATAAATGCTGCCGTTAACCTGACTTTTGCCGATATTGAGATCGCCGGCCATCTTTTTTCCTAAACCTTTTTTGCCACCTAAATCGGTCATGCAATTCATGATGCCGGCAGATGCACCAAATTCAAACATCACGGCAGAGTTGTATGAATTACCATCGTAAAAGTAATACTGTGCGGATGCTTTCTTCCCACTTGCAATCAACATTACTATTGTTGCTGTCAGCAGCGTAATTCTTTTCATGCAGTTATTAGTTCCTTTGATAATAAACAATGGGGTTTCCACAATATGGGAAATTTCTACAAATTAAACGAATATTCCTGAATTATATTCCCTTTTTAAGGATGTTCTTGTAAAATTTACAGACAACATTTAATCCACAATTGTTGCATTGGGGATTTCGGGCGGTGCAGGTATATCTTCCATGCAGTATGAGCCAGTGATGTGCCTTATGAATATATATACCGGGTATATGTTTAATCAATTGTTTTTCAGTGGCAAGTGGTGTTTTGGCATTAACGGTAAGGCCTAATCTTGCGCTCACCCGAAACACATGTGTATCTACTGCCATATTGGGTTGTTCATCAATTACTGATGTAATAACATTGGCTGTTTTTCTTCCAACACCCGGCAGCTGAACCAGTTCATCTACTGTCATGGGCACTTCGCCTCCAAATTTTTCCATCAGCATGTTTGCCATGCCAATGAGGTGCCTGGTTTTATTATTGGGGTAGGAGATACTTTTTACCAGGGGAAATAACTCATCAAAAGTTGCTTTTGACAGGGTGGCGGCATCTGGAAATTTTTCAAATAAGGCGGGTGTGGTTAGATTCACCCGCTTATCGGTGCATTGGGCAGACAGTATAACTGCCACCAGTAGTTGAAAAGGATTGTCGTAAAGCAATTCCGTTTCAGCTTCCGGGCTAAATTCCAGGAAGTAATTAATAACATGATCGTAAAGTTCCTTTTTTGTCATAAAAAAATCTCCCCAACAAGGTTGGGGAGGCAAATTAGTTTAAAATTAGTTTAATGGATTGATCCCTGCTAATCGGTAAATTCCTTTACTTGTTTATTAGCATAGTTAAGTACAAAATCAAGCGCTTTTTTACGGGGAGAAACATTTACAGGTCCAAGGTTTTCCTTAGCTGAAAGCAATTCCTGGTACTGCTCGTTCAATTTCCAATCCGTTTGTAAAGCTGCCTTGATCGCGGCTGTTTGTTCTGTGGATGCCTCGCCGTAAATATACAGCAACAGGTCATCCTGCGTGATGCTTTGCATAAGTTTAAAAAGCTTGTTAAGAAGTTTAATTATCAATTATCCATTTCCAAAAACGGCATTTAGAAGTGAATATTGCCCATTAACCTATTTATTTTCAGCCTTGTCCTCCACAATAAACAGGTCTTCATTGTCTTTTTTCATCCAATATTTTTCCCGGGCGTATTTTTCAATGGTTTGGGCATTGCTTTTTAACTGCCCCAACTCACTACGGGTACCTTCTATCTGCGTAGCCAGTTTTTGTTCGCTGGCCTGCAATTCTTTGTACTTACGCCACCTGTTTATGCCAGAACTAACATCCTTGGGGTCAAAAAACAGCATCCATACAAGGAAAAAAGCACTGGCAAGAAGATATTTATTCTTCATCCAGGCCAGTTTCCCTTTCCACCACTTTTTGGGCGGTAGAACTGGGGAGGCGTTTTCTGCTTTGTTATCCATTGATCTGTTACGAACTTCTTACTTGCTTATTTACCAAATTTAATTTTTCCTTTTGGATAAACAGCACTGCTACCCAAAATTTCTTCAATTCTTATCAATTGGTTGTATTTAGCGATGCGGTCTGTACGGCTGGCGGAACCAGTTTTTATTTGTCCGCAATTAAGAGCAACAGCCAGGTCAGCAATGGTAGTATCTTCTGTTTCACCACTGCGATGGCTCATAATGGTGTTGTAGCCTGCACGCTGTGCCATACTTACTGCATTGATGGTTTCAGTAAGCGTACCGATCTGGTTCACTTTTACCAGTAATCCGTTAGCAACACCTTCTGTAATACCTCTTTCCAAACGGTTTACATTGGTCACAAATAAATCATCACCCACCAGTTGAATTTTACTACCCATGGTATCTGTCATCAGTTTCCAGCCTTTCCAGTCATCTTCTGCCATACCATCTTCTATTGAAACAATAGGGTATTGCTTCACCCAGTTCGCCCAGTACTCCACCATTTTTTCGCTGCTTAATTTTTTGCCATCGCTTTTATGAAAATGATATACCTTTTTTGCTTTATCATACATTTCGCTCACGGCAGGATCCAGTGCAATAGCAATTTGAGAACCTGGTTTATAGCCAGCGGCTGTGATAGCCAGCATCACCGTTTCAATTGCTTCTTCATTGCTCTGAATGTTGGGTGCAAAACCACCTTCGTCGCCTACATTGGTACTATAGCCTTTTTTCTTTAATACCGTTTTAAGGGCATGAAAAATATCAACACCCCATGCCAGCCCTTCACTGAAAGAGGATGCTCCAACCGGCATCACCATAAATTCCTGGAAGTCAATTTTATTATCGGCATGTGAACCACCGTTTAATATATTCATCATGGGAATTGGCAAAGTTGCGGCATTGGTTCCACCAATATAGCGATACAGGGGAAGGTTGGCTTCCATTGCAGCAGCCTTTGCAACAGCCAAACTCACCGCCAGCATCGCGTTGGCGCCCAGTTTGCTTTTATTTGCAGTGCCATCTAATTTTATAAGGGCCGCATCCACTCCGGTCTGGTCAGCAATATCCCAGCCCAATAAGTTTTCGGCAATAGTGGTATTTACATTATTCACAGCTTTCAATACGCTTTTGCCACCGTAATAATTTTTCTTTCCGTCTCTTAATTCTACTGCTTCGTGTATGCCCGTGCTGGCACCACTTGGTACGGCAGCCCTTCCCAATTTTTCTGTTTCGGTTAATACATCTACTTCTACGGTTGGGTTCCCACGACTGTCTAAGATCTGGCGGGCAAAAATGGACGCAATGTAGCTCATGATAAAAAATTTGTTTTTGTTATGTAGTTAATTGTTAGCTGAGGTCAGGTTCCTGAAAATGTCTTCCAGGCTGTTGCTTTCACTCTGCAAAGAAACGATGTTGAGGTTATTTTTCAAACTCAATTCCAGTAATTGCTTTCGCACCAGTTCGGGATTGTTGGTAGAGAGCTGAAAATGTGAAGCCGACATTTGATTTATAGAAATTATTTCGGGTAGAGATTGTAAATCATCGATGCTGATTTGCTCTTTAAATTCAACATTCACCTGCTGTTGTGTAACATTTGCTTTTTGCAAATTGCTTAGCAGATCATCTGCAACGATATTTCCGCGGTTAATGATAATAACCCTGTCGCAAATGGCTTCCACTTCCTGCAGGATATGCGACGAGAACAGCACCGTTTTATTTTTACCTAAATGCTTTATTACTTCTCTTATTTCGATGATCTGGTTAGGATCAAGACCAGATGTTGGTTCATCCAGTATCAGCACTTCAGGATCATGTATCAATGCAGCAGCAATGCCTACTCTTTGTTTATATCCTTTGCTAAGCTGGCCAATTTTTTTATTGGCTTCCAGTTTCAGCTTTACTGTTTCAATGGCTGATTCTATCTTTTCTTTTTTTTGTTGAATGCCATGCACACCAGCTACAAATTCTAAATACTCTCTCACATACATATCAAAGTACAAAGGGTTGGCTTCGGGCAGGTAACCGATCTTCTTTTTTGTATTGAGTGAATTGGAACTTACTGTTTCGCCACATACCGCTGCGGTACCGCCATCAGCTTCAATATAACCGGTGATGATCTTCATCGTAGTGCTTTTACCGGCACCGTTAGGACCAAGAAAACCCACGATCTCTCCTTTGTTTACTGAAAATGAAATATTGTTAACGGCTTTTTGAGCGCCGTATGTTTTTGTAAGATTGGTAACTGTGATAGACATAATGAAAATTGAATCGTAAATATAAAAAACGCCGGGTACTTCTCCCGACGTTTTCAATTATATAAACTTTATGTTGATTCCCCCGGATTATCTGGTCGCTGTTGCGGCGGCCTGTTGTCCTGTCTTGGCTGCTGCGGTGGCCTGTTTTGTGGAGGTCTTTGTGGGTTCCTGTTTGGATTATTCCCTCCGCCCCGGTTATCAGGTCTCTGTTGATTGGGATTGCCGGCACGATTCTGCGGCGGCCTTTGCTGGTTCCTGTTTGGATTATTTCCTCCACCTTGTTGTTCCCTGTTATCGGGCCTTTGCTGATTAGGGTTTCCACCCCTGTTCTGCGGTGGCCTGTTTTGATTATCACCACCCTGCCTGTTACCCTCTTGCCTGTTGTTGCCTTGATTTCCTTGCCTATTGGCTCTTTGTTCATTGCCTCTTTGATCACTACCACCTTGCCTGTTACCTCTTTGCTCATTGCCACCTTGCCTGTTTCCTGGTCCCCGTTCTTGTTCCCTTCTTTTGCGGCTGGTTTTTTCCAGGCTTTTCAAACTGATTTGTCCTACAACATCAGCATATACGGGTTCTATTTCCACAGGTTTTTTACTCAACACTTCTACTGGTTCCAGTTCGTCAGGACGGATGCCCTGCTGGTTGAGCGATTTTATTTTTTTAACCCTTTCAAGCGTTAAGGGATACTGCTTATTGCTGTCGGGCAAAGTGTACCACATGAGGTTACGGAAAATATCTTTCTTTACTAAAAATGCCCTGCCTCTTGCTATTTCAATACTGTCGCAATCATCCGGGAAATTCTGTAATGCGTCCAGGTAAGTATCCAGTTCATAATTGAGGCAACATTTAAGCCTTCCGCACTGGCCGCTGAGCTTAGCCTGGTTGATACTCAGGTTTTGATAACGGGCTGCATTGGTATTCACGCTTTTAAAATCAGTAAGCCAGGTACTGCAGCACAATTCCCGTCCGCAACTGCCAATACCACCCACTTTACCAGCTTCCTGCCTTGCACCTATCTGGCGCATTTCCACTTTTACTTTAAACTCGCCGGCATATACTTTTATCAACTCACGAAAATCCACCCTGTCATCAGCAATATAAAAGAACGTTGCTTTTCTGCCATCTGCCTGAATTTCCACTTCGGCAATCTTCATGTCAAGCCTTAATTGCTTGGCAATGGCACGGCTGCGGATCATTACATCCCTTTCCCTTGCCTTGGTTTCTTTCAGTTTGGCAAGATCATTCTCATTTGCCCTGCGGAGTATTTTCTTTATTTCCGGGTTATCCTCTTTTATATTATTCTTTTTCAGTTGCAGCTTTACCAGCTCACCTGTCAGGTTTACGCTACCCACATCAAAACCACTAACGCCTTCCACGGCAATCATCTCCCCTTTTTCAAAAAAGTAATTGGTGGTGTTTTTAAAATAGTCTTTTCGGCTGCCGTTATTGAAACTTACTTCAACCATCTTGCAGGAACTTTCGGGGTCGCTGAAAGGCAGGTTAGCCAGCCAATCGTATACATTCATGCGGTTGCAACTGCCGCTGGCACAACTGCCCTGGCTTTTACATCCGCCGGGGGCGCCGCCACCCGTTCCACAACTTCCACATGCCATATTAATTGATAATTAAAAAATGAATAATTGAGAATGCGTTTATCAAAGACGATAGGTCTTAAAAACCAGCATCTATTTAGTTAAGGGAATTTTTTATGGGCAAGGGCAAAGTGCTGCTATTAAGCTTCATTGGCGTCGCACTCTTGTACAGTATCTCATTATTGAGCGTACATATTATATTATATGAATAGCTGAAGGCAGCAATTCGGTACAAGTGATATTAAAAATTCTTCCACTGAAAGATTTTTTAATAAGTCTGCGATTACAACGATGTTGAATATAGTAGATAACCAGTTACCAAGATCAACACACAACTCTGTCCCACCTCACTTCAAAAAACCTCATTGGGTCAAAATTAATGAATTGTTGCTAATAATGTGGTGCAACTTAATGCTGAGGGCGTGAAAGAGCATTTTGGCATTAGCGTTGCGTTCAATGTAGTAACTGGCCTTGTCGAGTTCACTAATAATGGCTTCCTGCTGGCCAATTCCACAAAGTTTATTTAACCGGAGGGCAAAATCCAGTTCATTATTCATGCTTTCGGCGGCTGGAGGAATAAACTGCACCCGGATAGCCATTTCGAGCAGATGGGTGAAATATTTAAGAAATTGTTTTTGTTTTTCCCTGCCTTGTTTGCTCATGTCATCGATCCATTTTACCTGGCCGGGCAGGTTTTTTTTGGCGATATGATTGAGCCACTCCCTTAATACTGCCTGCCAGTCATCTTCTTCATGCTGCAACAATTGCAGTGCTTCCCGGTAGTTACCCTCGCTTAAAAGGGATATCTGGCGGGCTTTGTCTACTTTGGCGCCCGCCCTTAGTTCGAGTGCGGCTTCAATTTCCATATCAGTCAGCAAAGGGATCTTTACCAATTGGGTCCTGGATAAGATGGTGGGTAATATTTGCTCTTCACTTTCCGCCACCAGCACGAACAGTGTATTGGGGGGCGGCTCTTCGATCAGTTTCAACAGCTTGTTACCGTTTTTTGTCAGGTATTCCGGCATCCAGATGATCAGGATCTTATATTCACTTTCAAAACTCTTTAAGCTGATCTTACGGTTGATGTCGTTGCATTCTTCCGCTGTGATATTGCCTTGTTTATTTTCAGCATTGATAAACTGCAGCCAGTCGAATACATTTCCATATGGGTGAAGCGAAATATACTCCCGCCATTCTTTTATCCAGTCGGTGCTAATGGGTTTGTCGCCGGTTTTTTTTGCAATAACGGGGTAGGAGAAATGAATATCAGGGTGGATTAGTTGTTTGGCTTTGTTGCAGGCAGCGCATTCTCCACAGGAATCGTTTCTTGTGTCTGGTTGCTCGTTTTGTGCTGGCTCAGGTTCTCCAAAGAGTGATGGGCCGGGTGCTGCAGCAGGAGTTTTGCCATTTACTCTTTCACAAACGATGTATTGCGCAAAGGCCATTGCCAGGGGTAAGGCACCGCTGCCTTCTTTTCCTAAAAACAACAAGGCATGGCTTAAGCGGCTATGCTGCACCATTTGCACTAAATGCTCTTTAACGTCTTTTTGGCCGATGATGGATTGGAATTGCATTAGAGCAAAGTAAAAGAAAAAAGCCATCAGTAGTATAACTGATGGCCTGTAAGATATAGTGATTCAAATTATAATTTCCCTGTTATCTCCTCGCTCATGGGCGCCACCTTACTTTCAAAATGCGCCAGTAATGTTCCATTTTCATCCAGTAAAAACTTATTGAAGTTCCAGCCTACTTCTGCATCAAGCACACCGTTTTCTTTTTTATTACAAAGCCATTTGTAAATGGGTGCGGCATCATCTCCTTTTACAGAAATTTTGGCTGCCATCGGGAAACTCACGCCATAATTCTTTTTACAAAAAGCGCCTATCTCTTCATTGGTACCGGGTTCCTGTCCGCCAAAGTTGTTGGCAGGAAAACCAACGATCACCAGTTTGTCTTTATATTTTTCATGTAAGGCCTGCAGTCCTTCATATTGCTTGGTAAATCCACATTCGCTTGCTGTATTCACTACCAATATCTTTTTGCCTTTGAAGGAAGCAAAGTCAATGGTTCCACTTTCAAGAGCTGCAACTTTAAAATCGTAGATGGATTTTGCGGCAACTGTTTCTTCAGTTGCAGGTGTTTCATTTGTCATAGCGGGTGTATTGTTTTTTGCTGCACAGGAAAATAAGATCGCAGCGGGGATTATTATTTTTAACATAGTTGTTTTTTTTAAGTAACGAATGAAAAATTATTTTGTTCGGCTATTGTTTTTCGTAACAGCCGATATCAAATGGCGCAATGCGGTTATTATTGTCAAGGTCTTTTAAATAAGGAACGCTTGAAATACCTGCATCTATTGCAGGGGAAGGATTATTGTCCAGGTGGAAATCAAAGATCCTCCTGCTTACATCAATGCTGTCAAACAATGGATCCTGGTTAAGTAAGCAATTGTTTTTAGTGCTGTTGGCTGGTTCTACTGCGTTACGATAAAGGCAGTTGGTAAAGGTTACATCAAACTGGTCATTACCCTCCCGGCCGATGCTGGTTTCATTTTCTACAAAACCAGGCTCTCCCCAAAAAATACAGTTGGTAAAAGCTGCTTCCAGCGAAGTAGTAAACGTGCTGCCATCATAAATTGCGAAATTATTTGCGGCCAGAACTGGGTAGCGGTGACTAATATACGTGGAGTACGATGCCACCGTACAATTGGTAAAACTATAAACGCCTCCGTATATGATATTAATATTACTGCCACAATTACTGATCAAACTATTGTCGGCGAATAAGCTGCTGTTTACACAAAGCACGCCGGCATCGTAGGCATTATCAACAATGCATTGGCGCAGGGTAACTTTTGGAAACAAGTTATCAGCAGGGCTTTCAGCCACAATAGCCTGGTAAGCATTTTTTACCGTAGTAAAAATTAACTCGTTGCTCTTGCTGGTTTCCCTGAAATAAATACCTGGCCAGCTGGCAGGCAGGTCTCTATAATCGGCATCTGTTCTATCGCCTGAAAAAATCACCGGTTGTTCTTTTGTTCCGTTTGCAACTAAAGTTCCATCAACCAGGATGGGGGCATTGGCGTGGCAATACACTTTGCAACCAGCCTCCAGCGTGAGTGTTATATTAGTATCTATCTGCAGCCTGTCTAATATTACGTACGGCAGCCGGTTGTTCCAGGAAGTATTGGTTTCAATTACTCTTCCCCGTAAAAAGTTGGCGTTTTGACCAAATGCTTCCAGTTGTACAAATTTTGTGTTGCCATTATAGGAAATTTGAATACTGTCTTTTACAATAAAGGGAAGGTCATCCAGGCTGGGGTCAATGTTTACCGTTACAAATACATACATACTGTCTTCGGCGGCAATCTCAATGTTGGTGACTTCCGGTGCAGCAATGCCATTAATGTTGATGGTAAAAGAAGATGCGGTGCCTCCCATGAGTTTCACATTACCTAATAAAAGTTTCTGATCGTTATCATTTCTTATTTTGAAAGATTGTGTAATAGAACCAACGCTGGTAAACACCGTATCATACTTCAGGCTGTCAACATCCGTGCTTAGTCTTGCATTAGACGAAGTAATGAATGAGTCTTTTTTACAGGAAAAAATGCTCATGCAGAAAGTAAAAAATAAAAAATAAAGTAAACAGTATTTTGACATCCTACAATTCATTTTTCAAATGTAAGTGATTTTGATAAGGCTTATTTTGTTGCCGTGGTTAATGTAGCAATGCTCAGTTTTACCCCTTCAATTTTTAAAAGACGACTGCCACTTGCTTCCAATGTAGCGCCGGTTGTTATTACGTCATCTACTAAAAGTAAGTGCTTTCCTCTGATTCTTTCTTCATTCTTGATGGCAAAACTTCCTTCCACGTTTTCCCAACGTTCGGTCCGGTGTTTTTTGGTTTGCGTTTCTGTAAATCTGCCCCTTATCAGCACATTGTTATACACCGGCACATTCATTACCTGGGACATTCCTTCGCAGATAACTGCTGCCTGGTTATATCCTCTTTTTCTTTCCTTATCAGGATACATCGGCAACGGTATCAATGCATCAACCGAATGAAAGCGCTTACTATTCTGCATCGATCTGCCCATCATTTCACCCAAATAGATCCCGATCTCTTTATTGCTTTTGTATTTCAATTGGTGTACCAAATGCTGTATCAGCGATTCTTTTGCAAAATAAAACTCTGCATGAGCCGCTTCAATTTTCAATCTTCCGCTGAATATTTTTTCAATGGGATTGTTTGCATATTGTGCATACAAGGTAGAAGGCAGGGTTACAAAACATTTTGCGCAGAGCATATTGCCGGCAGAGAGGATATCTGTGCCGCAGCCACTGCAGATATGAGGATAAAAAAGCTGTTTAAAATCGCTGAGTAAGCTTGTAAGGGTTGGCATGTTATTGATTTACCCAATGAAGTTAAAACAAATACTGGTACAATTCTTCCACCTTTGCCAACGACACTACTTCAATTTTATGCTTGGTTTTACTTAGTGATTTAGCGTTATACTTACTCACAATGATTTTTTCAAAGCCTAACTTCTCTGCTTCTGCAATGCGTTGTTCAATCCGGTTCACTGCTCTTATTTCTCCGCTTAAGCCAACTTCACCTGCAAAGCAATAGTGCTGGTTTACAGGAATGTCTTCATAGCTGCTCAATAGTGCACATACAATCGCAAGGTCAATAGAAGGGTCTTCCACTTTTATGCCGCCTGCTATATTTACAAACACATCTTTTACACCAAAGTGAAAACCACCTCGTTTTTCAAGCACGGCCAGTAATAATTGTAAACGGCGGAGATCAAAACCAGTGACTGTTCTTTGTGGCGTACCATACACACTCTGTGTTACCAGTGCTTGTCCTTCTATTAATAAAGGGCGGATGCCCTCCATGGTGGCGGCAATAGCAATACCACTGAGTGGTTCTTCTTTTTGTGTGATCAAAATTTCAGACGGATTGCTCACCGCCCTCATACCATCACCGGTCATTTCATAAATACCCAGCTCTGCTGTAGATCCGAAACGGTTTTTTAGTGTTCTTAAAATACGGTAAGCATAATGCCGGTCACCTTCAAACTGCAATACGGTGTCTACCATGTGCTCCAGGATTTTCGGTCCCGCAATAGCGCCGTCTTTCGTTATATGACCAATTAAAAAAACAGGGGTGTTGGTTTCTTTTGCAAAACGCTGCAACTCTCCGGCGGTTTCTTTTATCTGGCTCACACTTCCTGCACCGCTCTCCACATAAGGAGATTGTAATGTTTGAATGGAATCAACGATTACCAGTTCGGGCCGCAGTTTTTTTATTTCCTGGAAAATAGTTTGTGTGTTGGTTTCTGTCAATAAATAAAAATTCTCATTTTTAATACCAAGCCTGTCCGCCCTCATTTTTATCTGTTGCTCACTTTCCTCTCCGCTTATATATAGTGTAATGGTATTTTGTAATTGTAAACCGATCTGCAAAAACAGCGTTGATTTACCAATGCCCGGTTCACCTGCAACCAGCACAATACTGCCCATCACAATGCCTCCACCCAATACCCGGTTTACTTCTGCATCCGTTGTAATAATTCTTTTTTCTTCTGCACTGCTGACATCATTGATCGAAATGGTTTTTACTTTTCCATTTCCATTATAATCACCCCAGGCGTCTTTTTCTTTTTTATCATTTCCTTTTATTACTACTTCTTCTACAAAAGTATTCCAGTTGTTACACGATGGGCACTTACCAACCCACTTGGCACTTTCATATCCACAACTCTGGCAAAAGAACGCCGACTTTGTTTTACTCATTTGAAATTACTAATTACGATTGTTGAATGAAGAATGCAAAGTACGAACGCAAATATTGATTGATTGAAAAATAAAAATGAAACCTGTTGGCAGAAAACTGAAAATAAAAATGAGTTGATGAAGTAATGGAAGAGAAAGAAAAAATCAATCGGTTTAAAAGTAAAAGGGTCAACATTTCTGCTGACCCTTTGTACTTACTAACCCATTAAATTCTATTGCTAAAGTACTAATTGGGGGCATATAAAAAAATAAATTTTTAGCGATGTTGATAAGTTTTGTGGCATACGCTGCTGTTAGTATAATTTTTTAACCCCGTCTAAATGTATGATTATCAATTATATACACGCTCATAACGGCAAGGGTAAAGCGCTTTTAAAATTTATTTTTTGGCACATTATCAAAATTTAATTTGGTTTATACTGTAAACTACTCTACGTTTGCGACATATTTATAGGTCATGAAACTCATACTCACAACTGCTTTGTTTTTTTGGTTTGGTTTATGCCATGCGCAGGTAAAAATTTCCGGTAAAATCACCGATAACAAAAACCGGCCCTTATCTGGTGCCAGTATCCAGTTAAAGGATACTTATGACGGCGCTACATCCGATTCTTTGGGTAACTATTCCTTCACCAGCGACGAAAAAGGAGTAAAAGACCTGGAGGTAAGTATTTCGGGTTATAACCCCGTTACGTTAAAAATAACCCTTGAAAATGTGCCAGTTAGCTTCAATATTGCTTTAAAAGAGCAAATAACAGAGCTTAAAGCGGTAGTAATTTCCGCAGGCACCTTTGAAGCAAGTGATAAGGCAAAGGGTGCAGTCCTGAACTCACTAGATGTGGTAACCACACCCAGTGCAAATGGGGATATTACCAGTGCATTTAAGTCGCTGCCCGGAACCCAGCAGGTGGGCGAGAGCGAGGGACTTTTTGTAAGGGGTGGCAGTGCTACGGAAAGCAAGATATTTATTGATGGTTCCCTGGTAAATAATTTTTTCTATAGCAGCACTCCTGGTATTGCCACCAGGGGCAGGTTTAACCCATTTCTTTTTAAAGGCACCGTTTTTAGCACCGGGGGCTATTCGGCCTTGTACGGGCAGGCGCTTTCTTCTGCCCTTATTTTAGAAAGTGTGGATTTTCCTGACAGATCGGAGGCTGACCTCAGCATTTCGGTAGTGGGTATTGGCGGCGGCATTCAAAAATTAGCTAAGAATAAAAAATCCTCCTGGGGCGTTTCGTTTAACCATACCAATTTGTGGCTTGCATTTAATGTGATAAAGCAACGGCAGGATTATTATAAAGTGCCTGTGGCTAACCAGGGCGATTTTAATTTCAGGATCAGGACGAAGGGCGGTGGTATGGTGAAATATTATGGCTATATCAGCCAAAACAGCACGGCTTTCAGGGTCAATGATATTGATTCTACGGTTTTAAAGAATGCGTTCTCTTTAGATAATATAAATATTTACCACAATCTTAGCTGGAAGGAAAGACTGGGCAAGGGCTGGCGATTGAATGTAAGCGGCAGCTTTAGTACCAACAAAGATGATATGGCCAACGAGATGCAGGATGCTGCCAATCAAAAGGTCATCATCAGCACCCCGGATTTTTATGCGTTTAAAAATTTCAACCTGCAGAGCGGGGGCACTTATGCCAACGGTAAACTGTTGTTTGAAAAAAAGTTTAATGGCATGAATGCGGTACGCTTTGGTGCAGATTATTTCTACAGTAATGAAAAATCAACATATACATTATATGATGGATCAAAATATGATGAAAAAGTGGGCGATAAAATGGTGGCTGGTTTTGCAGAAACTGATGTTTACCTCACCAATAATCTTGCAGCTAAATTGGGTGGCCGTATTGAACATTCGTCGTTGATGAACAAATGGAATATAGCACCCAGGGCTTCACTGGCTTATAAAACCGGGTACAATACACAGGTGTCATTTGCTTATGGCATCTTTTATCAAAATCCTGAAAGAAGAATTCTGCCCGGCGTGGCTGGTCTTGATTTTTCCAAAGCAAGTCATTATATACTTCAATTTATTAAACAAACAAAAGACTACACTTTCCGTACAGAATTGTTTCATAAAGAATATGACCGGCTGTACAAAACCGGCTTCGGAAATAATGGAAGGGAAGTGGCGGCCAATACTAACGGCACAGGATATGCCAAAGGTGTTGAATTATTCTGGCGGGATAAGAAAACAATTAAAAATGTAGACTATTGGTTCTCCTATTCTTACCTGGATACAAAGAGAGACCACCTGAATTTTCCGGGCAGGATAACACCCAGCTTTGCTGCCACGCATACCGCCTCTTTTGTATTCAAGCGTTTTGTGCTGCCCTGGAAAACCGGCTTTAATTTTAGTTACAATTTTGCAACGGGCAGGCCTTACTACCGCATTGCATATGATAATACCCAAAATAAATATGCTATTACCGACGAGGGCAGAACCATTAATTACAACAACTTTAGTTTTAGTGTAAATTATTTACCAGGATTAGGAAAGCAGAATGCAAAAGCGTTCTCTGTTTTTGTACTGGGAATTAACAATGTACTGGGGCAGGACCAGGTGTTTACTTATAACTATAATAATAACGGAAGCCGCAAAGAAGCTGTGGGTCCGCCGAGCAGGCGCTTTGTTTTTATTGGTTGTTTCATCAGCTTTGGCACAGACAGAACACAGGAGGCGATCAATAATAATTTGTAGTGGAGGGAGGTGCGGGGGGAATTGTGAAAAGTGAATTTTCAATGGTGAATAAAGTCAGTCATTTAATAAACTCACAATAAATAAACATACAATGAAAAAGTTACTTCTTATTGCCGGGGGATGTTTTGTAATGCTCTCCTCTTTTGCGCAAAGCGAAAAGTTTACAGCCGCCATGAAAAAAAACCTGGCTGAACTGGACAGCGCTTTTAAAAATCCTGCCTACTTATTAACGCTCGCCAATAACTTTGAACGCATTGCCAGTGCAGAAAAAACACAGTGGTTGCCTTACTACTATGCTGCATTTTGCCAGGTAAACAATGGCTTTATGGAAAAAGATAAAAGTAAGATTGATGCCATAGCGGATAAGGCAACTGAACTGATCAATAAAGCAGATTCACTCAGTCCGGGTAACTCAGAAATATCATGTATAAAAAGCATGATTGCAAGCTGCCACATGATGGTGAACCCGATGCAGCGCTGGCAGGAATATGGTGCAGAAAGCAATGAAAATATGGAGGCAGCAATGAAACAGGATCCTGCTAACCCAAGGCCTTTCTATTTAAAAGGACAGGGCTTGAAATATACGCCGGAGCAGTTTGGTGGTGGATGCAAAACTGCGGTGCCCGTACTTGAAACAGCGCTTGAAAAATTTACTGCATTTAAACCTGCAAGCGAACTTCATCCTAACTGGGGAAAAGAGATTGCACAGCAAATAGTGGATGGTTGTAAATGATCATAATTGAATCTTATTTATGGAACAGCAACACATGACCGGGCAGGAAAGCCTTCGCCTTATAAGCGAAATGATACATAAGGCAAAAAACAGTTATCATGATTCGGGACTGGGGCCGCTCTTATGGGGCACCGTTATAACCATCTGCAGCCTTGTTACCTGGAGCCAGATCCATTTCAGTTTCAGTCTTCCTTTTGATATATGGCTGCTTACAGTGATAGCAATAGTGCCGCAGATGATAATCGTGCAAAAAGAAAAGAAAGTAAGAAAAGTAAGGCGCTATGACGAAACGATGATGGATTATGTGTGGACCTGTTTTGGTATTTCAATTGCCCTGCTCGTTTTTATCAATATCAATATCATCAGCAAGCTGAACCCGGTATTTGAAAAATATATAGAAGTGACAGGGGGCCGGCCGGAGTATACTTTTAGCAGTTTTATGACATCCTTTTTTTTGCTGCTGTATGGCATTCCAACCATTATTACCGGGGGAAGTCAAAAATTAAAACCAATGCTGTGGGGAGGTGTGTTGTGCTGGGTGTGCTGTGTGATATCTGTTTATACAAAGGCAGAAGCTGATATGCTGCTTACTGCTTTGTCTGCTGTTTGTGCATGGCTTATACCAGGTATTATCCTGCGTAAAAAGTATTTAAAATCCGCACCGGCCAATGTTTAAAGAACTTGATCCGATATTACATTCACAGTTGCGGCTTGCTGTAATGAGTCTTTTGATAAGTGTGAAGGAGGCCGAGTTTGTTTTTTTGAAAGAGAAAACAAATTCCACTGCAGGTAATTTAAGTGTACAGATAAATAAACTGAAAGAGTCAGGTTATATTGATGTGGTTAAGCAGTTTAAAGACAACTATCCACAAACAATATGTAAAGTAACACCCAAAGGGGTAGATGCTTTTGAATTGTATGTAAAAGCTTTACAGAGTTATATGAATCCTTCTTCCAATAAATAGTCAAACGACCCCAGGCATTTGGGGTCGTTTGGTTGAATATGAATTTACTTCCACAATAAAAACGGCGCAGACCAGTTATTATAATTTGTATTTAAGCAAATAGTGTAATATCCCTCCTCCAGGTTGGTAAAATTGCTGATGTCAATTTTGTTTTTACCTTCTGTAAGGGTTACCTGTTGTTTAATTACAGTAACCCCCTCTTCATTTAAAACAACGATCGTGCCTTTGCCTGGTTTACCAGCTGTAAATGTTACCGTAGCATTACCCGTTTTGTAATTGGGCAGTACCTGGAACTCCTTCCTGGGCTCCTCCGCTTTTTTATGGCGCTTAGCAGGCTTTTTATCATGAATATTTGCTGTGGCGGAAGAAGCAGCAGCAAGCAGTAAGCAGAGTGCTGCCAATACAATTAACTGTTTCATACTATTAATTTAGGTGTACAAATAATGAGCCTTTATGATTGGCTTTGCACAGCTTACCGGAAATAAACCAGCTTTTCTGATAAAGGATGATTACAGAGAGACTGGAAGTAAGAATGGTTTTTCGGGGAGAGTGGTACGTTTGTAATTGTAAAATGCAATTTTTTTTGCAACCTGCCAATTCTAATTTATGGAAAAACTAAACCGTTAAAACACAATAGTTTGAACCATTTGTAATAGCTTCTGTTATACCTTTGAATATATAAAAGTGACATGTCAGCGATCGTAAGCGTAGATAATCTTGTAAAGCAATTTGGAAATTTCACCGCAGTGGATGGTCTTTCATTTACCGTTAATGAGGGCGATGTTTATGGTTTTTTAGGACAGAATGGAGCTGGCAAATCCACCACGATCCGGATGATGCTGACATTAATAAAGCCCACAGCCGGCAGCATCAAAATTTTTGGCAAGGAAATTCTGCATCACCGTTCAGATATACTGCGGCAAACCGGCGCTATGATCGAACGGCCCGACCTATACAAATACCTGTCTGCTTATAATAACCTTTCCATTTTTGCAAAAATGAGCGGCATCAAGGTATCTAAAAAATTATTGATGGACCAATTGGAAATGGTGGGTTTACAGGAAGCGGCTGATAAAAAGGCGGGTGTGTTCAGCCAGGGAATGAAACAGCGTTTAGGCATTGCCGTTGCATTGGTGCATAATCCTAAATTGATTATACTGGATGAGCCAACCAATGGGCTCGATCCACAAGGAATTGCAGATATGCGGAACCTGATACTAAGGTTAAGTAATGAAATGGGCAAGACAGTGATCATTTCTTCTCACTTGCTCAGCGAAGTGGAACAGATCGCCAACAGGATGATCATTATTGACAGGGGCAAAAAGATTGTTGAAGGCAGTGTGGAAGAATTACTTGACCCGGAACACACCGTTGTTGACATTGACACAACCAATAATGAAGCAACGCAGCAATTGCTCGCCTCATCAAAATGGAATGATTATTTACAGGCAGAAAAGCCACTGCAACTGATGATGAACAAAACCCAGGTGCCGGCACTAATAAATGACCTGGTGGCAGGTAATGTGCAGCTACTGTCTGTAAAGGCAAGCCATTCTTTAGAAAATTATTTTTTATCACTTACAACCCGGCATGAACATGTGGAGGCTTTTGCAAATTGAACTGTTTAAAATAACCAGACGTCCCCGTACCTATATTGCCTTCGCCGCTATTACAGCTATTGTTTTTATTTTCCAGTTTGCGTTTAAGGCCGATGGACAGAGTTATATGGACCTGATGATGCAAAGTGCTAAAGATGAATTTGCATTCGACCGGGTGGAAGCCATCAATGGCTACTTCATGTGCTATATCATCCTCAACACCTTATTGATACAGGTGCCTATACTGGTGGCGTTGATTGCAGCGGACTCTATCTCGGGCGAAGCCAACATGGGAACCTTGCGGTTGCTGGTATCCAAGCCCGTTAGCCGCACACAGATCATATTGGTGAAATTTGCCGCCGCCACCATCTTCACTATATTTTTATTGGTGTGGATGGCTGTTACAGCATTGTTTTTAAGTATTGTGATTTTTGGCACCGGTGATATGCTTGTATTCAGAACAAAAGGTACAGAATCGATGATCATGCAGATTACAAAAGATGATGTAATGTGGAGATACTATGCCGCATTTGCCTATGCAACCGTTGCATTAACGGTGATTGCTGCATTAAGTTTGTTACTATCCATTTTTGCAGATAACTCTATCGGCCCCATCATTGCCACGGTATGCATTGTTATCGTATGTACCATCATTTCAAATATTAATGTGCCCATTATTGACAGGAACGTAAAACCTTTTTTGTTCACGTCTTACCTGGTGGGGTGGAAAGGATTTTTCTATATCGGCACAAATGAAAATGGCAATACCATCAAGGGTTCACTCGAAAACTGGCCTGCCATAAGAAACAGTTTGATGATACTGATTGCACATATTGTGCTGATAGTAGGGATCTCGATTGCAGTATTCAGGAAAAAAGATATATTATCATAAATAAATAAGACTATGAAAATGTTGTTGACGATGATCTGTTGTGCGGCTTCTGTGGTATCTGTTGCACAGCAGGATGCGGCTGCATTGATAAAAAAGATCCAGGCAAAACTTGACCTCGTGAATAATTATGAAGCCAGTGGCAAAATGAAAACGAACGTTACTTTTTTGAAAGTACCGGAGGCAGATGTAAAAATATATTACAAAAAGCCCAACCTGCTGAAAATCAAAAACGAAAAAGGTATTTCATTTGTACCCAAAGGTGCGGTAAGTATCAATCTAAGTAATATCATCGGTGGAAACCAGTACACGGTAATTGATGCAGGAATGGATAAAGTGGGAACCGTTTCAACAAGAGTGATTAAACTGTTGCCAACAGACGACAATGCAGACGTGGTATTATCAACTTTATATATTGACGAAGCAAAGCTGGTGGTATTAAAAGCAAAAACCACTACAAGGGAAAATGGCAGTTACCAGTTAGATATGACCTATGGAAAATATGCCGTCTATTGCCTGCCGGACAAACTGGTATTTACCTTCAATACAAAAGATTATAAATTACCTAAGGGAGTAACCTTTGATTTTGACGATGGAGCCGCCAGCAAGCCGGCGGAAAAAAATAAAACCGGGAAAGCCGAAATCAGTTTCAGTTCTTATACGGTGAACAAAGGTGTGGATGACAGCGTGTTTAAATAAACTATTCCGGCAATTCGCTTATTCCCTGGTCAACAGCCCTGTTTACCATGGCTGCACTTATTTTTCTCAATGGATTTTTCCTGTTATCAGCATAGCCCCTGCGCCTGTTAAAAATATCTACGGCTGTAAAAATTGCTGATCGGAAAGATGCTTCGTCTGCCTTGCCTTTACCGGCAATATCAAATGCCACACCATGGTCGGGGGAGGTTCGTACACCGCTGATGCCAGCCGAATAATTCACGCCTTCACCCATTGCCAGTGATTTGAATGGAATCAGTCCCTGGTCGTGGTACATCGCCAGCACTGCATCAAATTTTTCATGTTGCCCCCTTGCAAAAAACGCATCTGCAGAGTAAGGCCCAAAACAAAAGATATCTTTTTGTTTAGCCTCTTTTACAGCAGGACGAATGATCTCTTCATCTTCTTTTCCAATCAAACCTTCATCACCTGCATGGGGGTTTAAGCCAAGCACAGCTATTTTTGGTTTATCAATCCCAAAATCCTTTTTCAAAGACTGATTGATGATATTGAGCTTACTAATAATTTTTTCTTTAGTAATATGCTGTGCAATTTCTTTCACCGGCACATGTTCTGTTACCAGGCCTACCCTCATATTTTCCGCCACCATAAACATCACTACATCATTGGCGCCAAAAATGTTTTTAAGATAAGGGGTATGTCCTGTAAAATCAAACTCCGGACTTTGTGTATTCTTTTTATGAATGGGGGCTGTTACAAGTCCATCGATCCTGCCTTCTTTCAGTGCCTGCGCCGCCACGGTTAAACTTAAAACTGCATATTTACCGCCCACTTCATTTAGTGTGCCAGGTGTTACAGCTACTTCCTCTTCCCAGCAGTTGTACAGATTAATTTGTTTGTGATTGATCCTTGTCAGGTCACGGGTGGCAGCAAAGTTAAAATTCATATCTGCCAGGCCTTTCCTGTAAAAGTTGAGCACTTTATTGTTGGCAAAAATTACCGGGGTGCAAATTTCAAGCAGGCGGTTGTCACTTACGGTTTTTATGATCAGTTCAAGGCCGATGCCATTTACATCTCCGCAAGTAAGTCCAATTACAGGCTTATTTTCTTGTTGCATATATCAAATCTGGTTTGCTGTAAAAATACGGGGATTTCTGCAAGCGTTCCAAACCTTTAGCCAGTAGCCCTTATTAGCAAGTTTAAATACTGTAATTTCACCGCAACTATGCAGTTAAAAAAGTCACTCGGTCAGCATTTTTTAAAGGATGAAAGCATCATCACAAAAATTGTGGAGGAATTAAAAAAAGAGAGTTTTAGTAACCTGCTCGAGGTTGGTCCTGGCGGAGGTGCTCTTACAAAAGAGCTGGTAAAAATTGAAGGGATCAATTTTAAAGCGGTTGAACTGGATGACGAAAAGATAGCTTACCTAAAAAAAACTTACCCGGTATTGCAGGATAAAATAATAGCACATAGTTTTCTTGATATTGATGCTCCGTTTGATGAATCCTTTACTGTTATAGGCAACTTCCCCTATAATATTTCCACGCAGATATTGTTTAAAGTACTGGACTGGAAAGACCAGGTGCCAGTAGTGATCGGTATGTTTCAAAAAGAAGTGGCGGAAAGGGCGGCGAGCAAAGAGGGAAGTAAGGTGTATGGTGTTTTGAGCGTGCTTATACAAGCCTTTTATGAAGTAGACTATTTATTTGATGTAAACCCCGGTTGTTTTAATCCTCCGCCTAAGGTGATGAGTGGGGTAATCAGGTTAAGAAGAAAGAAGGAGGCATTGGATGTGAAAAGTCACAGGGCTTTTACCGTGTTGGTGAAAACAGCATTTAACCAGCGCCGTAAAACGCTTCGGAATGCAGTAAGAGGATTATTTGCTCCAAACATATTACAGCATGAAATCTTTAATAAACGGGCAGAAGCATTAAGTGTAGCCGACTTTGCCGAACTTACATTTAAAATGAACTGATTGAAAAATGTAACAGGCTGTTTCGCTTTTTGGCTTCTTGCTGTAAGCCTGTTATTTTCTGCTTGTTATTCACCACGGTATGTTCATAGTCCTGTAGCAGTGAACGTGCCCGTTCTTGCAAAAAAAGGTGACAGTAAAATAGCCGGTTATTATTCTTTTAATCCGGGTGAAAAACCCAATCAGACCACTGCAGGTAAATTGAGCAGTGGTAATGGGCTGGATATACAAGCGGCCTATGCGCTTACCAATCACTTGGCAGTGCAGGCTGCCTTTAATATACGCAACGAAAAAAATTACGCAGATTTTAATATCAACCGTGCCGACAGCAGTTTAATTTCTTACAAACGCAATAGTATAGAGTTTGGGTTGGGTTATTTTACCTATTTTGATAAAAGAAGGGCCTCTTTTTTCCAGGTGTTTGCTGGCGCCGGCTTTGGCTCTTCGTCCTTTTCCGATAAATATTTTACCGGCAATATGCCTGCCCGCAATTTTAAAATGGATGTTACAAGATTGTACATCCAGCCGGCCATCCTGATAAAGTACGGGGAGGTATTTGCAAGTTCTCTTTCATCACGGGTAAGTTTAGTGTATTTTAAAAATGTACAATCTGATTATACAGCAGAGGAACTGTTCCGGTACCAATTAAAGGATATTCAAAAGGGAGCAAAAGTATTTTGGGAGCCGGCTTTTACAAACACTTTTGGTTTAAAAAAGCTGCCTGGTCTTAAACTGGAGTTGCAAATGGGGCTGGCTTTTTTAATGAGCGATCGCTTTGTTGACTATCGCACATTAAATATTTCTGCCGGGCTGTTGCTGGATATCCCTGCTTTTTTTGACAAGAAAGATCCGGAGAAAAACTAACGGCTGTTATTATTTTGGCGCCCTCCCTGTACTTTTGCGTATTGACGTTTGCTTTATGGTTTGCTTCACATTAGCTGGTGGATATGTTATTTACCCATCAACTGTAAAGCAGCAAGTTGCAAAGGCGACATTCCAGCGTATTAAAGCCGGTAACCAAAAATCTATTTATGAGTTTCACGCTACAAAACAAAGTAAGAATTGTAACAGCCGCCAGTTTGTTTGATGGCCATGATGCTGCGATCAATATCATGCGCCGCATTATGCAAAGCAAGGGTGCTGAAATTATCCACCTCGGTCACAACCGGAGTGTGCATGAAATTGTGGAATGTGCCATTGAAGAGGATGTACAGGGAATTGCCATCACCAGCTACCAGGGCGGGCATGTAGAATTTTTTAAATACATGAAAGACTTACTGGAACAAAATGACTGCGGGCATATAAAAATTTTTGGTGGTGGCGGCGGCACGATACTGCCTTCTGAAATGGAGGAGCTGCACAACTACGGTATTTCAAAAATTTATAGTCCGGATGATGGACGCCGCCTGGGCCTCGAAGGAATGATAGAAGACGTAATAAGGAATTGCGACTTTGCTTTGGCTGGTGATGGCGGGTATAAAACTGCAATGAGTTTAGGTGAAATAAAAGATGTAAGAAGGGTGGCAAGGCAAATTACCAATGTGGAGAATGGCGTAAAGATGGAAACAAAGACAGAAAAAGGAAAGGGGGCCCCGGTTCTGGGTATTACAGGAACCGGTGGAGCAGGCAAGAGCAGCGTAACAGATGAGATCGTTCGCAGGTTTCTGAATAATTATACAGACAAGACCATTGCGGTAATTTCTGTTGATCCATCAAAGAAAAAAACAGGCGGTGCTTTATTGGGAGACAGGATCAGGATGAATTCAATTTCTTCTCCAAGGGCATATATGCGGAGCCTGGCTACAAGAGAGAGTGATAAAGCCCTCAGTGAATATGTGCAGGAGGCCATTGATATTTGTAAAGATGCCGGTTATGATTTTGTTATCCTGGAAAGTGCTGGTGTAGGGCAAAGTGATGCCAGCATACTGGATTATGTGGATGTGAGTATGTATGTGATGACACCGGAATATGGGGCAGCATCCCAACTGGAAAAAATAAATATGCTGGATTATGCGGATGTGGTTTGCGTAAATAAATTTGATAAAGCCGGCGCATTAGACGCCCTGCATGATGTACGCAAACAATACAAACGCAACCATGGTTTATGGACAGCAAAAGATGAGGATCTGCCGGTAGTAGGAACCATTGCTGCACAATTCAACGATGCCGGTGTGAACGAATTATTTGAGCGGCTGATGGAAAAGATCGCAGATAAATGCGGCGTAAAATTCCAGGGCGAGATAGCACATCATGCGCATACAAACGATACTGCCAGCCAGTCAACCATTATTCCGCCCAAGCGGGTGAGGTATTTGGCAGAGATAGCTGAAAGTAATACTGAATACAATAAATGGGTCGGTGAGCAAAGTGAGTTTGCCACGAAATACTACCAATTGCAGGGAGCCAAAAAGATGC
This sequence comes from Bacteroidota bacterium, assembly GCA_029561305.1. Classification (GTDB taxonomy): domain Bacteria; phylum Bacteroidota; class Bacteroidia; order Chitinophagales; family Chitinophagaceae; genus Ferruginibacter. The sequence continues at coordinate 24,703 of JAKQJG010000189.1, forward strand.
TGCCTGATGCTGCTGAGTATATTGGTGAAACCGAAAAGGATATAATAAAACAGATCGCTCCTGAAAATCTTGACCTGATAAACAACTGGCCGGCAGTAGAGGCTCGTTATGAGAAGGAATTCTACGAGTTTAAAGTAAGAGACAGGATCATTAAGCAGCCGCTTACTACAAAAAGTTTAACCGGCACTGTTATTCGTAAAGTGTACTTACCCAAATTTAAAGACTGGGGTGATATTTTAAAATGGCAACTGCAGGAAAATGTGCCGGGAGAATTTCCCTACACAGCCGGCGTGTTTCCTTTAAAAAGAGAAGGAGAGGATCCCACAAGAATGTTTGCCGGCGAAGGCGGACCCGAAAGAACCAACAGGCGTTTTCACTATGTGAGTTTAGGGCAACCAGCCAAGCGGTTGTCAACAGCATTTGACAGTGTTACCTTGTATGGTGAAGATCCTGGCCATCGCCCTGATATTTATGGAAAGGTGGGGAACAGTGGTGTAAGCATTGCAACAGTGGATGATGCAAAAAAATTGTACAGTGGTTTTGATCTCTGCGACCCCAAGACATCTGTAAGCATGACAATCAATGGCCCGGCACCCATGCTGCTGGCATTTTTTATGAATGCTGCCATTGATCAGCAATGTGAAAAATATATCATCGAAAATAATTTACGGGAAGAGGTCAATAAGATCATTGAATCAAAATATGATATTGATGCATTGCCTAAATATGCTGGCGTTGATGGAAATCCCGTTGTATCTGCCAGGGGAATTTTTGATGGAAAGTTGCCTGAGGGAAACGATGGGCTGGGATTAAGGTTATTAGGCATGAGTGGAGCAGATGTTTTGCCGCCAGACGTGTATGCTGCATTAAAGGCAAAAGCATTGTCAGCGGTTCGTGGTACGGTGCAGGCAGATATTTTAAAAGAAGACCAGGCGCAGAATACCTGCATTTTTTCAACTGAATTTGCTTTAAAACTGATGGGTGATGTACAGGAGTATTTTATCCAGCACAGTGTACAGAATTTTTACAGTGTCAGCATCAGCGGTTATCATATTGCTGAGGCGGGGGCCAACCCGGTAACGCAGCTGGCTTTTACTTTAGCAAATGGGTTCACCTACGTGGAGTATTATTTAAGCAGGGGGATGAACATTGATGATTTTGCACCCAATCTTTCTTTCTTTTTCAGCAATGGTATGGATCCTGAATACAGTGTGATAGGCCGGGTTGCCAGGAAGATATGGGCCAAAGCAATGAAGTATAAATACAAAGCCAATGAACGTTCTCAAAAATTAAAATACCATATTCAAACAAGCGGCCGTTCACTGCATGCGCAGGAAATAGACTTTAATGATATAAGGACGACGCTGCAGGCATTATATGCCATTTATGATAATTGCAATTCGCTTCATACTAACGCATACGATGAAGCGATTACCACACCTACGGAAGAAAGTGTACGCAGGGCAATGGCGATACAGTTAATTATCAACAGGGAACTGGGTACGGCAAAAAATGAAAATCCCAACCAGGGCTCTTTCCTTATTGAGGAATTAACCGACCTGGTGGAAGAAGCAGTGCTGAACGAATTTCATCGTATCACGGAACGGGGAGGTGTATTAGGTGCCATGGAAAGAATGTACCAGCGCAATAAGATACAGGAAGAGAGTTTGTATTATGAAACCTTAAAACATACGGGTGAATACCCGATCGTAGGTGTAAATACCTTTCTTAGCAAAAATGGTTCGCCTACCATTTTGCCCACAGAAGTTATACGCAGCACTACCGGAGAAAAGGAAAACCAGATAACATCATTAAATGCATTTCATCAATTGCACGCAGAAAGATCAGCGGAAATGCTGACACGTTTGCAACAGGTGGCCATAGAAAATGGAAACCTGTTTGAAGAATTAATGGAAACGGTAAAGTATTGTTCGCTGGGCCAAATTACCAATGCTTTGTATGCGGTGGGCGGACAGTACCGGAGAAATATGTAGCATACTATACTTGAGAGTACGGTGAAACAGGAGTGTGGCAGTCAGGGTGTAGTGCGTAAGTTTAGAGGAACCTCATCAAATTTTTAAATGGCAGTTGTAATTACGAGAAGTTTTGGAGTTAACTATAAAAGTCTTTTATCAAGACCTCGTGTCTCACACAAAGTGAGTGAATATGTTTTTGATTTTATAAATGAAAATCTTTTAAAGCCAAACAACGTATTACAAAGTGACAAGTATGTATATATTCTTACGTTGACTTTTTCTTTTGAAATTCCTAAAACCAGAAAATTTCCGTTTCCATATACAAGTCCTTTTGCAACGCCTGCAAGACTTTATTTTCCACAAAATGGCTATAGAACTTTTGAGAAAGTTGAAAAATGGGCGACATTGGCTGTCATTGCTGACGATATAGATGAAACAATCAGTCCTTATGAATATGCTAAGGTTGTCTTTATTATGTTAGCAGACTTTTTATTATACAATTATAAAAAATTTGACAAGAAAATATTTGACGAGTTGATTCTAAAACTGGACAAAAACTATATTGAGCGGTTTCCGTTTCCAGCTGCTTTTGACGAACAAAAATATTCCTTAGATGATACGGAATACCCTGTTATACCTTTAAGCGAAGGATTTGATTGGATAGGTATTGGTAATTGGGTGACAATTAATCCTAAAGTTGAGTATTTAAAATATTATGGGGTTTAAGCACCTGCGCCCAACAGTAGCAATGCTGCAAAATGGGAAGTTATCAATCAGCCACTACGGTAATACCTGCCCGGAATATACAGTCTCCAATTATCCGGAATTTGTTAAGAGAATATTAAGATACCATCCTTTTGCACGGCAGCATAACTTTAAGTGCTATCCTTTTTTCTTTTGGCCGTCAATAAAAAAAATCTTCAAAACCCTTATCCAGCAAGGCTTTTGTAAATTATGCAACCTGCTAAGAGTAAACAAAGCCTTCTTAATTTGACGCTTTGCGTAAAAATAACACATCTATCTTTGCGTTATCAATCTGAAAAAATTAATCCGGAACGTACCCAGGTTAATTTCAGGAAAAGTGAAACAGTTAAAAAAATAATACTGGCACTTTATCAAATCAAAAGAAGGCAACTACGAAGCCTGCCATTTGACCCAACGTTTGCTAACATTTTGCCGCTGTATGAAAAGCAATTGCGAAAGCAGTTGAGTGAAAATGTATTTGGTAACTAAAATATAAACTAAACACTATGAACAAGATCAAAAACACAGCAGTAGCACTTTCAGCGATCGTGTTATTTGCAGGCAACAGTTTTGCCGGAACAACAGTTAATAACCCTGTAAACAATGCTGGTATTTACTACGGTGAAGAGCCTGCAGCAGAGTTACTTTCAGTAAATTACCTCGGCGAAAACGAAGAGTACCTTTTCTTTGAAGTATCAGTAAAAGCAGGCAACAACAAATCTGTTTCTTTTGCTGTAAACGATGCAACAGAAGGTGAATTGTACACTGCTACTTTCAATGCAGACAAAGTGCAGACTTTGAAAATTGAAAAAAGGTTTAACCAGGAGTTGAACTTTAATGTAAGGGCTGGTAAAAAGAACTACACAAAGTCATTTACCGTAGTGCCGACTGTGACATTGGAAGTTGTGAAAAACTAATGTAAACTTCCATTGCCTGCTATGATGAATGAAACAACAAAGAATATTCCCCATCCTGCAACATTCCCTTTGTAAAACAACACTGGATAAGTGCAGGATGGGTTTTCCCAAGGGAGGACCTAAGCGTTTAAACCGCTGAAGAAATAAACTTCACTAAATATCTTTTAGCTATCGGCAGCAATGTTTCTTCTACAGGAAAGCTTAAAGAAGTCTCCATAACATATACCGCAGGATTTGGTAAGTCAGTTTTCACTTTTATCAGTTCTGCTTTTATATGCTCGTAGGTAGATGAAAAGTTCCTGTGCCAGCAATCCACATAACTGGTTTTGATACCACGGTATCTTGTATCCCTCTTTTCAAAAAACGACAATTGATACTGATATACGTGTGTATCTTTTATATGCCCATTGTTCAGAAAAAAATACCCTTCCGAATTATCAAGCGGCACTAATCCAACCGGCTGAATATTGATCTTCTCTTCCACAAATTCATAGATCTCGGTTCCATCATTGATGGTATTTTTCATTTGGCCGGAAGAATAATTGATGATGTCTTCCAGCTCCTTCATCAGTTCGGTGTCTTCAATTACCTGCTCATAGAACAGCGACAGTTTTTCCATTTGCACACCATTCAGCCTTTTTGGAAAATGGTTCTGCAAAAATTTCTTGTTATCCCTGAAGGATACAATATTGTTGTAATGAAAAATAATGTCGGCCAGTTGCGGGTAGAGTTTATTTTCCTTAAAGCCCTTGTTGATCTCCTGCAGGTAAGCAAGCAGGGTGTATTTCTTTAGTTCAAAATCAATAAAGCCTTCGGCAAACCAGGTGTCAGAAAGTGTTTTCATATCTGAAATTTTTGTGGTACCTGTAAATTAGGAAAAAAAACAAAACGAAATATGCAACGTTCAAACAGAAATTTTATTGGATAGCCTCCCCTGGATGAATCAAATAGAAACAAACTATTATTAATTTGTTACTTTTAACTTGTTTACAAACGATTTGCTGCTATATAGCCAAAAGAATTTTAAATAATGAGCATGACAGCAGAACACCAGCGGTTAGCAGTTAATAATAAAAAGCCAATACCCCTTGAGCAATGGGGGCCGTACCTCAGCGAGAGACAATGGGGTACCGTAAGAGAAGACTATAGTGACAATGGCGATGCATGGGGTTACCTGCCCTTTGATCAGTCGCACTACCGTGCCTACCGCTGGGGTGAAGACGGGCTGGCAGGTATTTCTGATTATTTTCAAAATTTATGTTTTGCTGTTGCCTTGTGGAATGGCAAAGACAAGGTATTGAAAGAGCGCCTGTTTGGGCTCGGTAACTATGATGGTAACCACGGAGAGGATGTAAAGGAACTATATTATTACGAAGACAATATTCCAACGCATTATTACATGGAGTATTTATACAAGTATCCACAAAATGAATTTCCGTATGATGACCTGCTCAAGAAGAACAGGGAAAGAAGCAAGGCCGAACCGGAATATGAAATCCTGGATACAGGTGTATTTGACAATGATGACTATTTTGATGTAAAAGTCACCTATGCCAAGCAAAACCCCCAGGATATTTTTATAAAAATAGATATTACCAACCGGGGCAAAAAGGAGGCGCCACTAACGGTGCTGCCCACCCTGTGGTTTTACAACCGCTGGGTTTATACGCCGGATGATCCAAAACCTTCTATAAAACTCATCGATAAAACTTCGGCATGTGCCAAGCACAGCAACCTGGGCAATTACTATTTTTATTTCCAGGCTGCCAATGACCGGCTGTTCACAGAAAACGAAACCAATATTTTTAAATTCAACGGTACAGGTGATAAAAATGCCTTCACCAAGGATTCTATAAACGATGCCATTGTAACTGGTGCCGGCAGAACGAAGCTCCGGAATAGAAAAGAAGGGACAAAGTTCTCGCCCGTGTATGAAACCTTGCTGAAAGGAGGCGAAACAAAAACTATTTATTGCCGCCTTACCAGCAGTGCCGATACAAGACCATTTACCAACGGCTTTGAAAAGATTTTTACAGTAAGAAAAGAAGAAGCAGACGCTTTTTATAATGCCATATTGCCAACTGATATCCCTGCTGATCTTAGAAACATACAACGTAAAGCGCTGGCCGGTTTGTTGTGGAGCAAACAATATTATCATTATGATGTGGAACGCTGGATCTCCACCAGTGATGGTATAACGCCGGTGAATATGGGTAAACAAAAAGGCCGCAACAGCGACTGGACGCATTTAAAGAACCAGGATATCATTGCCATGCCCGATAAATGGGAATACCCGTGGTATGCAGCATGGGACCTGGCATTTCATTGTATCTCATTAGCCATGGTGGATGTGGTATTTGCCAAACACCAGTTGCAATTGATGATGAGGGAATGGTATATGAAACCAGACGGGCAGTTACCTGCTTATGAATGGAACTTTGGTGACGTGAATCCACCGGTGCAGGCCTGGGCGGCCATGGAAATATACCGTATTGAAAAAGAAACTTACGGTGCCGGTGATGTGCTTTTTTTAAAAAGGGTGTTTCAAAAACTGCTGATCAATTTTACCTGGTGGATAAATCGTAAGGACCGCAGCGGGAATAATATTTTTGAAGGAGGATTTTTAGGTCTTGATAATATCGGTGTATTCAACCGCAGTCATCATTTTACAGAAGGTATGCAACTGGAGCAGGCGGATGGCACCAGCTGGATGGGTATGTATGCTTTGAATATGATGGACATGGCACTGGAAATATCACGCCATGATATTGCATTTGAAGACAGCGCTACCAAATTTTTCGAGCATTTTGTTTTAATAGCCGAAGCGCTCAACAGCCACTTAATGTGGAACGACGAAGACAAGTTTTTTTATGATACACTCTGTATTGCAGGGCAGGAACCATTGCCGCTGAGGATACAGAGCATCGTAGGACTCACCAGTTTATTTGCAGTGAGTAATATCAGCAAAGCACAGTTTGATGCCGTGCCGGATTTTACCAAGCGTATTCAATGGTTTGAAAACTACCGCAAGACAAATAAAAAATTCTGGCCCAATGAAGAACGCGGCGATGATGAAGAAGTACTGGTATCGCTGGTGCCAAAAGAAAGACTGGTGTTTTTATTGCAGCGCTTACTGCACGAAGAAGAGTTTTTATCTGATGGTGGCATCAGGGCTTTATCCAGATACCATAAGGCCAATCCATACTCTGTAACGATCGACGGGGAAACATACAACATTCAATACGATCCTGGTGATTCAACCAGTAATTTATTTGGCGGCAACAGTAACTGGCGTGGACCGGTGTGGATGCCCATCAATTATTTGATCATCCGTTCTATCAGAAAGTACGGCGAGTTTTATGGTGACAGTTTGAAAGTAGAATGTCCTGTTGGTTCGGGCAATGAATTGAATTTACTGGAAGTGGCAGAATTGCTTACGCTCCGGGTAGTAAGCCTTTTTGCAAAGGATGAAAATGGCGACCGTAAATCTTATGGTGAGTACAACTCATTTTATAAAAAACCGGGCAACGAAGACCTGTTACTGTTCTTTGAATATTTCCATGGCGATTCGGGAAGTGGGTTAGGTGCCAGCCATCAAACAGGATGGACCTCGTTGGTGGCAGACCTTATCGGTGGTAAAGAAGTGGAAACGGATGAATTTAAAGAGGGTGGGGGTTGTGAGATTTTTTTAGAGGAGGACGAGAAGTGACAACAGTACAATCAGCATGAACGTCCAAAGAACAGGCGTACGAAAATTATATAAGAAAAATTTCAGTAAGTGAATTTTGTATATAAAGCCTGCGCCTTGAAATTCTATGCTGCCATATTGGTTATGTTTATCTGTTTGAAAGCTCATTCACAAGGGATCAGCAAAGACAATTTCTTTTTGACTGTGGACAGTCTGGTAATTAACGATACAATTCACACTTTAATTCTTTCAAAAGATCAGTTACCAGGATTGAAAAAGGTACATACCAATTTTTCATGGGCACATGTTAAATCTTTCCTCGTTTACTTTTCAGGCCTTAGCTCGCCAGATGCCCTTTCTGTAAAATGTAATGGCGATATCATTTGTGATGAAGTAAAAAAGATGTATAAATATACCCAGACCAACAGCACGCTTATTTTCGTAGCTACCGTAGAAAATAATCAAGGAAAAGAAATTGAGTGGGGTACATTCTCAATTGTAGTAAAATAATTTTTGTGTTGAATCGGAGCAAACTGTCCGAATCTACCTGAAAAATTTCCCCACTACCGGAAACTGTTGAAACTCCTTCTTCTCAATGTTGGCTACAAACCAAAAGAATCCCATTAACAATACAATTGCTGTGGCTACAGAAAACCAGATATTGCTGTATAGCATTCCCAAACCTTTATGTAAAAAGAAAATAAGTACCGTGAGTACTAAATAGGAAATCAGTTTTTTCTTTGCATATGGAACAGGATAATGTTTTTGTCCTAAATAGTAAGAAGCCAGCATCATAAATGCATAACAGGTAAATGTAGCCCAGGCACTGCCGGTATATCCAAAATAAGGTATCCACCAGATGTTGAGCAAGACCGTTATAACAGCACCAGCAATGGTAATAGCAGCACCGTATATATTTTTGTTGGTGAGCTTGTACCACACAGAAAGATTATAATAAATACCAAGGAACACACTGCCCATTGCCAGTATCGGCACAATATGAATACCCTCGCCGTATTCCGGGTATTTGATGGTCAATATTTCTTTAAACACGTCCAGGAACAATCCAATTGCTAAAAACATACAACAACAGGCGATCACAAAAAATTTCATTACCCTTGCATAGGTCTTTTGTGCATTGTCATTTTTACTTTGGTTAAAGAAAAAGGGCTCTGCTGCCATGCGGAACATCTGTATAAAAATAGTGATGAGGACAGCCAGCCTGTAATTGGCAGCAAATATTCCAAGTTCTTCTTTTGCTTTAATGGGGTCTGTGGCAATATGCTGGTAAACTAAACGGCTCAGCATCTCATTGATCATTCCACCAAAACCAACGATCAGCAAGGGCCATGAATATTTCAGCACCTCTATCCATAAACTCCTGTCAAATCCAAATCGAAAATCTTTCCATTGACCCCAGAGCAGTAAAAAAGTAGCAGCACTGCCAACCAGGTTGCCAATTAAATAATACCCGATACCAATGGAAGGATCGTACAGCAATAACAAAACGTTATTGGGATCTTTTGCTGCAATTTTCGGGCATACGCCGATGAAGAATATCACAACCAGCACATTGATCACGATACCCATCACCCTTACAAAAGCGTATTTACGTGGCCTCCCTTCCTGCCGCAATTTGGCAAAGGGCAGGGTGGCAAGCGTATCAAACAAAATAATAAAAGTGAGCCATGTAAAGTACTCCGGGTGTGCTGATAGAAAAGTGGCATTGGCTAATTGTCTTGTACACAAAAGAAGAATGGCAGAAAATACAATGGTGGTAACCAACAGGGAGGTATTGAGTGTATTGTAGAGTTTGTATTTATCCCTGTCCTGCACAAAACGGAAATAGCCGGTTTCCACTCCATAAGTAAAAAGAATATTTAAAAAAGGAACGATCGCATAGATCTGGGTCAAATCGGCTGTATCAACAGCCTTATAAATAAATGCCAGCGAAAAGTTGAGTATATAACCCAAAAACCTGCTGCCGATAGTCGGCAGGCCATACCAGATTGTTTGTGAAGCCAGTTTTTTTACGCCGCTCAATGTTGGTGGTTTACGGCAAATGTAACCGTACTGTACAGGATTAAAAAATTATAGTGAGATGCGGTGATTTACCCCTTGCTTTTTCATAGCAAAATATAGCATACTGCCAATCAAAGGGGCGGCTATCACTAATGTGAGCCACATGGCTTTTTCCCCCAGAGAGGGAAACTTTCTTTTGTGAATATCAACTACTGCCCGTATGTATAAAAAGAGGCAAACGATAACTGCAAGGATCATGGCTACGCCAAAAAGTATATCCTGAAGCTGTTCCATATCAGATGATTTGTAAAATAAAGTTATTGGTTTTTCTTACATCACAGTCGCAGCACTTCTTTATCTCAAAATTTACAACCTATGTGCAACCTTTTTTTTACAACCACTATCTTTGAGAAAAATTTATCATTTATGAAAAAAATTCTCCTTTCAGCAGTCATATTGTTTGTAACGGTAACCCTTTTTGCACAGGCCCGGACAGCCACTGCCGATTATAACAAAACAACCCAGCCTGCGGTAGAAATAGAAATTCCTTTTGAAGAAAAAACGGTGATGAAATCCCTGGTGGAGAAAATGGAAAAGAAGGGTTATAAGGGGAAGGAAAATAAAGGGTACATGGTATTTAAAGGTGTTACCATGAGCGAACTTGGTTCCGGCACTTATGATCTTTATTTTAAGACAGAACGCAAAAGCCGTAAAGAAAAAGATATCACGATTCTTACCATGCTGGTATCAAGCGGCTACGAAAAATTTATCAGCGAGGCAGATAATGCAGAACTGCATAACAGTATGAAAAGTTTTGTAAATACCCATACGGACAACGCTACTGCCTACGACCTGGAGTTGCAGGTAAAAGAACAACAGGAAGCAACGGACAAATCTGTTAAGAAATACAACAGTTCAGTAGAAGATGGACAGGACCTGGTGAAGAAAAAAGAAAAACTGGAAAAAGAAATTGCGGAGAATATTCAAAAACAGGCTGAATTAAAGGCGGAATCTGAAAAGCAGGCCCAAATCCTGGAGACTTTAAAGGCGAAGCGCAGGCAATAAAAAGGGTAAAATGCCGTTTAAAAGAAAGTGCAATCCAACAATTGCACTTTTTTTCATCCCATATCCGGCACAGTATGAAATTGTGGTACATATCGCTTCTGCTCAGTATCGCCTCCTGCATTATACTGCTCATCATTTATTTTTTGCCGGATACTTACACCATATTTAACTGGACAAAAACGGAAGTACAAGCTGGTGTGTTGTTTCCTGTATTATTATTAAGCTGGGCTACTGCGTTATTTGGCTTCTTGTTCAACAACCTGTTTATTGATAAAAATTTAGTGGAGAAAGATGCTAAAGTAATGCCGCCATTAAAGGCTTACCTGCCTACTTATCTCGGTATGCCGGCCTTTACTTCTTTTGTGTGGTTTATCATCCGCTGGTACAAAGGAAAGCCCAATCTTTAAAACTGTATCCTCTTCCGGAACTCTTTTACTTCTCCTTTCTTTTTTTTGCTGTCTAATCGTTTTTCTTTAGCCGCCTTGCTTATTTTGGTGGGTCTTCGCTTTTTAGGAACGATCAGTGATTTTGTAACCAGTGCGTTCATTTTCTTTACCACCAGTTGTTTGTTTCCCAGTTGTGTCCTTTCTTCCTGGCTTTTCACCAACAGCATGCCATCAGCGTTTATTTTGGTGGTCAATTTTTCTAAAAGCAGGTTTTTTTGTTCTTCCGTCACTAAAGCAGAGGCCGCAATATTCCAGTATCCTTCCACCATTGTTTCCACTTTATTTACATTTTGGCCCCCTTTGCCACCACTACGGGCAGTCTTAAATGTTATTTCACTACTGATGTCCATATCCAAAATTACCTTTTTTGCGTATTTGGCATTGTAAAAGCGGTCTTTATAGCGGTTTTTTACAATAAAAAATTACATTTGCACCTAACCAACCACCCGTTGATGATCAAAGGCATATATCATTCACTTACAGAGCGCAAGCGGTCAGGCAAAAAATCATTTGCGGTATTGATCGATCCTGACAAGGTGAACGACCAGAGCATGGAACAATTGATCAACTTATCGGTTGATGCAAAGGTCGATTACTTTTTGGTTGGTGGCAGCCTCGTGATCTCCAGTTACTTAGACGAATGCCTGCAGCTGATCAAGCGCAGTTGCAATATCCCTACGATCATTTTTCCCGGCAGTCCATCCCAGGTGAGCAAATATGCAGATGCATTGCTGTACCTGTCTTTGATCAGCGGACGAAACCCTGAATTATTGATCGGTCAGCACGTGGTAAGCGCCCCGGTGGTTAAAAAAAGCGGTCTCGAGATCATGTCAACCGGCTATATGGTGGTGGATGGCGGCGCACCTACAACGGTGTCGTATATCTCCAATGCCAGCCCCCTGCCTTCTGATAAAAATGAAATTGCAGTCTGTACTGCCATGGCCGGCGAAATGCTGGGCATGAAACTGATCTATATGGATGCCGGCAGCGGCGCCAAAAGGGCTATTCATGAAACCATGATTGAAAAAGTGGCCCAGTCCATCGAAGTTCCGCTGATCATTGGTGGCGGTATCATTGAACCTGAAAAAGCCTATATCAATTGCAAGGCAGGTGCCGATGTGATCGTTGTTGGTAATGCCATTGAAAAAGATCCTTCGCTTATTAAAGAAATGGCGGCAGCGGTGCATAGTGTGCCGGTGAGGGTGTAGATTTACCTCCCATTTACATCCAGCTTTACTCCCGTATTAATGATCATCGGGGCATCTTTCAGCATTTTTAAACTCCTGATCACTGTGCTGGCCGTTAATGTTGGATAGCGGACAGCACTGGATGGTATCACCACATCTGTATACTGATCCGGTACAATACCGCAACTCCAGTTGCCTGTTGTAAACCAGTCGGTACTTACCGAGCCAGTCCATACATTTTTAAAACGAAGGGTGTATTCCTTGCCGTTAGTGCCATTTACCACAGCCCGGTATTTATAGCCGGTGAAAGCCGTATTGGCATTATTTAACTGCAGTGTGGCACTGGTGGCTCCGGAATAGTTCACCCCGTTGGAAATATTCGTATACCCACTGCCGGTATCTATCTGCCACTGGTAGGTACTGCCGCTCGGCGAAGCTGTAAACGTAACGCTGCTGCTGCCCTGGCATACCTGGTACAGCGGTGCGATATTGTCTTTGCTCAGCCAGAATTCGCTAAAGCTGTTTACAGTAAATTCTGCATAATAGCCATTGCCATGCGGAACGATCAAGGTATTGGCAGGCGTGATAAACTGGTAATTGGCAAAATTATCCTCTAACGTGCCGTTCTCTTCTGCAAACTGACCGGTGTATTTTGTTACACCGAGTTCATAGGCATCATAAGGAATTCCACAAGGCTGGCAACCGGTAGCTGACAACAATGCCCTGGCTTCTTCATCTGTAAAATATAAGCGGATACCCACGTTGCTGGCAAAACTATTGCTGCTCCTTATTACATAACTCCGGTCGGCATAGTATTGGTTGTTGCTATTTCTTACCCCGTTGATATGGAGGTAAGGTTCCACGGTTACTGATCCAAGATTTTGACCATTGGCATTTATTTGTATCAGCACTGAATCACCGGGATCAAAAGATACCCAGTTGCTGCCGGACACGTTGGTTGAAATAGCCGATGAAGGTACCACATCCGCAATCACCGCTTTTTCATGTATCCTCACATCATCTATACCAATACCTTCTTCTGTAACACCGGCATCGCTGCTCATTACAAAGCGGAAGCGGGCAACGGTATTTGTTAGTGGTATGTCTATACTGGCCACATGCCACCTGTCATCTGTAAAATTCCAGCTGTTGGTATTCGGGTCTTCGTACCAGTTAGTTCCCTGCCCAACATTGCCTAATTTGGTCCAAACTTTTCCGTCTGTGCTGTATTCCACCCAGGCATAATCGTAATCCTGCTCTACTTCATAAATATGACTGAAGGAAAGCACAGGGTTAGTCAGCCCGGCAAGGTTGAAACATGGCGTAACGAGATAAGAGGTTTCATAATCTGAATAGTTACCATTGAGGTTGGTCGTCCAGGCATTGTTACCATTGGCAGCTTTGTTGATCAATGATTTTGAAGGGGCGCCCCACTGCCAGGTGCCATTGGTGCCGTAAGTATAAAAGTTGCCGTTAGTGGTTTCAAAATCCTGGTAATAAGGGTAGCTGCTGATCACAGGGCTTCCATGAAAAGTATAAGAAAGAATACTATCGTTGGATGCGTAGTTATCGCTGCTGAATTTTGCCCATACATCCAGTTTATAATCAGAAAAGGCCGAGAAGTT
>JAKQJG010000386.1 GCA_029561305.1 Bacteroidota bacterium
CCCACATGCACCGGTTTTAAAAAATTAATGGCTGTATCTAATGCCACAGACAAAACATTGCGGTTGTTGCAGGCAAATGCAAAGGCGCTGTCTGCCAAAGAGAATGCAACGCCTCCATGTACAATACCAAAGCCATTGATCATTTCACTTCTAACGGTCATTTTGATTTTACTATTGCCTTCTGATATGTCCAGCACTTCTATTCCCAGCCATTGGCTGAAGAGATCGTGCTGCATCATGTGGGTTACTACTTGTGTTGGTGTTGTCATTCTTCATTAAGTTTAGAAGTTTAGTAGTTGAGGGGTTTAGTGCTAAACTTTCTAAACTCCTGGCCCTCTAAACCATTTTATACAACCCTCGTTATATCCGCTCCCAGCGCCTGCAGCCTGGCATCAATATTCTGGTAACCCCGGTCTATTTGCTCAATATTCTGGATCGTACTTTTTCCTTCGGCACTCAATGCTGCGATCAGCAATGACACACCGGCACGTATATCGGGACTGCTCATTGTAATGCCACGCAATTTTTGTTCCCTTTCTAACCCGATCACCACCGCACGATGAGGATCACATAAAATAATTTGTGCTCCCATATCGATGAGCTTATCTACAAAGAACAAACGGCTTTCAAACATTTTTTGATGGATCAGTACGCTTCCTTTTGCCTGTATAGCGGTAACTAAAAGTATACTTAACAGGTCAGGGGTTAATCCTGGCCAGGGATGATCAGACAAAGTAAGCACACCACCATCCATATACCTTTCAATTTCGTATAAGTCCTGCGCCGGTATATGAATATCGTCTCCAACAAAATCCATTTTTATTCCTAATCGCTGAAACCGCTCAGGTATCACACCCAGGCTTTCGACACCTGCGCCTTTAATAGTGATATCACTCTGGGTCATGGCTGCGAGGCCGATAAAACTTCCCACTTCAATCATGTCTGGCAACATGCGGTGTTCGGTTCCTTTCAAACTGGTAACTCCCTCTATTACCAGCAAATTACTTCCTATACCGGTTATTTTTGCACCCATGCGGTTGAGCATCTTGCAAAGCTGTTGTAAGTAGGGTTCGCAGGCGGCATTGTAAATGGTGGTAGTTCCTTCCGCCATTAAGGCTGCCATTAATAGGTTAGCCGTGCCTGTTACACTGGGTTCATCCAGCAGCATGTAGCATCCTTTTAGATTAGGTGCTGATAAATAAAAATAGCCATCACTATTGTATTCAAATGCTGCGCCGAGTTTTTCAAAACCAATGATATGGGTATCCAGTCTTCTCCTGCCGATCTTATCACCACCTGGTTTGGGTATGTAAGCTTTTTTAAACCTTGCCAGCATGGGCCCGGCCAGCATCACAGAGCCACGAAGCTTGCCGCTCTTTTTATGATAGGCTTCACTGTTCAGGTAATCCACATCCACCTCATCAGCGGTAAAAATGCAGGTATCCCTGCTCACCCGGTTTATCTTCACCCGCATTTCTCCCAGTAATTCTATCAGCAGGTTTACATCAATGATATCAGGAATATTGGTAATGGTTACAGGATCTGGTGTTAGCAGCACGGCGGAGATAATTTGCAGCGCTTCGTTCTTTGCTCCCTGCGGAACGATGGTGCCGGATAGCTTTTTACCGCCAATTACTTTGAATGAACTCATGGAATGAAAAAGATAGTAGTGAGAAATAGTTTAGAATACCGCCTAAAAGTAAATAAAGCTGCTGAGAAGTTGGCCACGAATCACACTAATTGACACGAAAATAAAATCTGCCAAATTGAACGAATTTAAAATTCTAAGCTTTTTTCTACTATCCCTTTTAATCACAGAAATATACTTGTCAGAAAAATTCGTGTGATTCGTGGCGGCAAATAAAAAACCCGGCGATAAATCACCGGGTTTCCTTGTTATAAAAATATCAATAACGCTTTTTAAAGTTGCGGTTGTTTCCTCCGCCACCACCGCGGCTGTCCCTGCTGTCTCTTCCACCACCGCCACCACGATTGTTATTGCTGCGGCCACCATTACTTCCTCCACCACGGTTGTCTCTTCCACCACCTCCGCCGCCCCGGTTATTGCTGCGGTATCCGCCACGGGATGGATATTCATCTCTCTCAATGATCTCTGCCCTGTGTTTTACAAAAGGACGGTTGTTAAACTCCAGTTGCCCTTGCGTGATAGCCGTTAATTCAGTCTGGATATTATCATCATGCACCAGTTCTTTATGCCAGTTACTGTACGTCAACTTCATGTAGTAAGCAATGGCATTGGCAAAACCTTGTTTCTTTTCCTGGTTTTCTTCTTTCAATGCCTTGTCAATTACAAACTCTATATTCTTACCCAGGTGATTGAATTTGGGATATTTTTTAGGGTACCGTAATGGCTCTGGTTTTGCCTTTAATGTTTCCCTTGTGGGAATAGGATAAGGGCTTTCAACATTTAATTTGAAATCGCTGATTAAAAATAAATGATCCCAGAGTTTATGGCGGAAGTCTTCTACATTTTTTAAGTGTGGGTTTAAAAAGCCCATCAGTTCAATTAAAGATTGAGCATTACGCTGGCGTATTTCATCATCTTCAATTGTTAAAACGTATTCCACCATCTTCTGAATATGGCGGCCATACTCTCTCATTATTAAATAACTCCTCGTGGTGTTATATTCCATTGAATTGTCTATCATCAAGGCAAATATAATGAAAGGTTGTGGAAAAAAGGGTGTGGGGGGTGAGGTTTAAGGTTTAAAGTTTAAGGTTGGAGGTGTTGGGTTTAGGGTTTAGAAAGAGCTTCCGGCTTAAAAAGAATGCGATGATGGCTCCGGCGCTGTCGGCAGCCCAGTCTACCAGGTCGAACTGTCTCCCGGTAAGGAAGAATTTTTGAATGTATTCTGTTACAATTCCCCACAAAATGCTGGCAATTGTGATTTTAATAAACCAGTTGATCTTTTGCGGCCGGGTAATCATCATTTTTCTAAAGGGCAGGCAAAACCAAAACACCAAACCTCCAAATAACCCGGCATGCACTATTTTATCCAAATGAGGGATATTGAACCAGCCGGGTTCCTCAGGCAAATCGTCGCCCGGCATGCATATCAATGCCAGTACAAATAAAAACCAGGCAATGCCTGGTAAAAATGGTATAAAGCGAAATGTATTTTTTTGTTCCGTCATATTTAAGAAACTAAAGCCGTATATGCTTCCGCATCCATCAATGCAGCCACGTCTGCAGCATCATCCACAGACATTTTTATCATCCATCCCTGTCCATAAGGATCCGTATTAACTAACTCGGGCTGGCCTTCCAGCAAGGGGTTGATTTCTGTAATGGTTCCTTTTACCGGCAGAAAAAGGTCGCTCACTGTTTTTACCGCTTCCACTGTGCCGAACACTTCTTCAGCCGACATGGCTTTTCCTTTAGCACTGATATCCACATATACAATATCGCCCAGCTCTCCCTGTGCAAAATCGGTGATACCGATGGTGGCAATATTACCTTCTAAGGAGATCCATTCATGGTCTTTGGTGTAGCGAAGATTTGCTGGAGCGTTCATAAAAAACAATTGATAAGTGAAGAGGACTTTTAAACCCGCTGCAATTTAAACAATGGGTTTGTTTTGAGTGAATTATTTTTTGCCGGCTTTCTCATCTGCTGGAATAATTTCCATTTTCATTCTTACATCCTGTACCGGCCTGTCTGCAGCGCCCTTTTGTACTGCGGCTATTTTATCTACTACTTCCATACCGGTTTCCACTTCGCCAAATACAGTATAATTATTATCCAGGAATGGGGTACCGCCATTCATTTTGTAAGTCATTCGCTGGGCAGAAGAATATTTAAATCCATTTCGCATAGATATATTGTCGAGCTCCGGCTCACTCACCGGCTTACCCTGTACAATATAAAACTGGCAACCACTGCTGGCTTTCTCCGGGTTGCCGTCCCTGGCTGCACACAAGGCTCCTTTTTTATGAACCAAAGTGCTGTCAAATTCAGCTGGTACTTTGTACCCAACATCGCCATTGCCCAGCATCACTCCCGGTTGGGCATACTTGCTGTTAGGGTCTCCACCCTGTATCATAAAGTTGGATATCACCCGGTGAAATAATAAACTATCATAGAAATGCTCACTTACCAGCTTTATAAAATTATCCCTGTGCTGGGGTGTTTTGTTGTAGAGCTTTACCACCATATCGCCAAAGTCAGTTGATATTTTCACCCTGGTGAATTTTTCTACCGGCAGTTTTGGTTCTGGAACGGAGGCTGCTTTTTTTACAACGGTTGCTTTTGTTTTGCCTTTTGTGGCCACTTTTTTTACCGGTGCTTTTTTCTTTACCTGTGCCGATAGTTCACTACAGCAAAAAATAGAAACCAATACTAATAAAAGAGACAATAATTTTTTATTCATTTGAAATAACTGTTTTTAAAAATTGGGTTGGTTAAACTGATCAAAATACATGATGACATGATCTCTCAAAAAATTTTCCTGTTCCATCATATTGTTCTCCGGCAATGCTTTCAACTGTGTAAAATGAGGCCAGCCTTCGTCGTCATATCCTTCTAACGCATAATAGCCGCTGGGTGCCAAAATGGTACAAATAGCGATGTGCATCAGGTCTTGCTTTTGCTCTTTCGTATATTCCTGCCTGCCGGTACCCAATTCCTGTACACCAATCAGGAAAAGAATACCATCCATCTCTGGTTTAATGCCATATTTTTCTTTTAGCATGATCCGCAGCTTTAGCCACCGTACCTGTAAATCGTCCTTCGCCTGTTGCATGCTGCAAATATAAGCCCCTCCAAACCTCCCCCAAAAAAGAAAGCCTCCCTAAATCCCTCCGAAGGAGGGACTTTAAGAACTTGAAAATTTGTAGTGCTGTTAATTTTTTAGGGCATGGCAGCTGTTGCTGACAAAAAAAGAAGCTGTTGAAATGCTCAATTACAAATGGCAAATAGAATTACCAAAGATTGGCCTTCCTCTCTTTTGGAGAGGTAACGAGGGTGAGGCTTTTTATCCTTTACCTTTGGCGAAATTTTTTAAGGATCATGTTACAGATTAATGTATTAAGGCAAGACGCAACGTTAGTAAAGGAAAGATTGGCTGCTAAATATTTTTCAACTATTTCCTTGGTGGATGACATTCTTTCGATAGATGACCAGGTGCGTAAATTAAAAGTGGAGAGTGAAGCTTTACAGGCTACTGCCAATGCAGCCAGCAAAGAGATCGGTATGCTGATGGGTAAGGGTGAAAAAGAAAAAGCAGAACAGAAAAAACAGGAAGTAACATCAGTTAAATCTTCTATACAACAACTGGCTGAGCAATTGGCGGCGGCAGAAAAACAACTGCAGGACGAATTGGTAAAATTGCCTAACCTGCCACATGTTTCTGTGCCCAAAGGAAAAACACCTGAGGAGAATGAAGTAGTAAGAGAAGCAGGGACTAAACCAACCTTATACGCTGGTGCAATGCCGCATTGGGAGCTGATAAAAAAATACGACCTCGTGGATTTTGAAACCGGTGCCAAGATCACCGGCAGTGGATTTCCTTTATACAAAGGCAAGGGCGCCAAACTGCAACGGGCATTGATACAATATTTTTTGGATTACAATACTGCTGCAGGTTATACAGAATATTTACCGCCCCTACTGGTAAATGAAGACACGGCTTACGGTACGGGCCAGTTGCCGGATAAAGAAGGTCAAATGTATCATGCAACTGCCGACAATTTTTATTTGATACCTACGGCGGAAGTGCCTGTTACCAATATTTACAGGGGTGAGATGGTAAAAGAAACAGACCTGCCTATAAAGATGACTGCCTATACACCCTGCTTTAGAAGAGAGGCCGGCAGCTTTGGTGCTGATGTACGTGGACTGAACCGGGTACACCAGTTTGATAAAGTGGAGATCATACAATTGGTGGAACCGGCAAAAAGTTATGCCGTACTGGAAGAGATGGTACAGCATGTTGAAAAACTGTTGCAAAGCCTGCAACTGCCTTACCGCATTCTGCGTTTATGCGGCGGCGATATGAGCTTTGCCAGCGCCCTCACCTACGATTTTGAAGTGTATAGCGCTGCACAGCAAAAATGGCTGGAGGTAAGCAGTGTGAGTAACTTCGAGAATTTTCAAACCAACCGGATGAAAATCCGGTATAAGAATGCAGAAGGCAAAACACAATTGGTGCATTCCTTGAATGGTTCTTCATTGGCATTGCCAAGAATTGTAGCGGCATTACTGGAGAATAATCAAACGGAGGAAGGGATTGTGCTGCCGGAGGTACTGCATACTTATTTTGGCAACAAGTCCATTTGATTTGTACATATTGCCGGGCAATCTTACTTTCATTTAAAATATATATGCCGGAGCAATCACACTCTTTTAAAAACCAAACCTGGCGCCGCCTTAAGAAAAACAAGGGCGCTATGTTTGGGTTAGTAGTGATTGCACTGGCATTTTTCATTGCCCTTTTTGGCTATTGGATTGCGCCGGATAATTCTCCCAATGCGGATTGGCAAACTGTGGAAATAGCGGCAAAGAAACCTGGCTATACACAATTATTTTTCAGGGTAGCTGACTCTCTGAATAGTTTCCCAGGCAGTTTTATATTAACGCTGACGTCGGGACGCCGTGCCAATTATCGTTATATCCCCATCACTTCCTATTCAATAAAAGGGGATTCATTTTTAATAAACAAGTATGTGGATGAAGATACATCAACCATGTTGCTGTACCCGGTACAAAAGTTTCCAGGCGTAACGAAGGAAAAATTAATTTCTCAACACATCATCAGCAAAAAATACTGGCTGGGTACGGATAAATTCGGCAGGGATATTTTAAGCCGGCTGATCATTGGTACCAGGGTAAGCCTTGCCGTTGGGTTGATCGCTGTTTTTATCTCGCTAACCATTGGTATACTCCTCGGTGCTGCAGCAGGCTATTACAAGGGCAAAACAGATGCGGTGATCATGTGGCTGGTAAATGTTACCTGGAGTATTCCCACCTTATTACTTGTTTTTGCCATTACACTGGCGTTAGGAAAAGGCTTTTGGCAAATATTTATTGCTGTTGGGCTAACCATGTGGGTGAGTGTGGCCAGGTTGGTACGTGGACAGGTAATGGCTGTGAGGGAGTTGGAATTTGTACAGGCTGCAAGGGCGCTTGGCTTCAGCGATGGGCGGATCATTACAAAACATATTCTACCGAATATACTTGGCCCTATCATGGTAATTGCTGCCAGTAATTTTGCAACGGCCATCATCATTGAAGCAGGGCTTAGCTTTCTGGGTATTGGAGTGCAGCCGCCACAACCAAGCTGGGGATTGATGATAAAAGAAAATTATAATTTTATCATTACACACAATCCGATGCTGGCATTGGTGCCGGGTTTTGCCATTATGCTGCTGGTGCTGGCTTTTAATTTATTGGGAAATGGGCTAAGGGATGCTACGGATGTAAAGAACATTTAGCCAATTTGATGATTTGACGATTTGATAATTTGGAAATTGGACGATGGAAACAATCACCAAATTTTCAAAAGTGGGGGTAAAGGATGTAACAGATCTAAAGAACCATTAACCAATTTGACGATTTGATAATTTGGAAATTGGAAGATGTAAGGATTGAAAAAATCATCAAATCTTCAAATCGGGTCATCATCATATCATTCTACCGGGGCCACTCTTACATTTCTTACAAAGCCCTCTTCAAGAGAGATAAATGTTTCGGTGCGTTCGATACCTTTTATCTTTTGCAGTTCATCATGCAATACGGTACGCAATTGTGCAATGTCTTTGCAAACAATTTCAATAAACATGCTATAGTTACCAGTGATATAGTTGAGTCGTATAATTTCCGGGATGTTCTGCAGGTCTTTTGCAACGGAATCATATAAAGAACTTTTTTCAAGGTATATACCAACAAATGCGGTGATATCATAACCCAATTGTTTCAAATCAACATTGAGGCGGGTACCCTTAACAATATTGAGTTCCTGCAATTTTTTTATACGCACATGTATGGTACCCCCACTCACAAATAGCTTCTTACCCAATTCGGCATAAGAGATCTCAGCGGTTTCCATCATTTCATGAATGATTTGCAGGTCTAATTTGTCGAGGTTAAACTTTGAAGCCATACAAGTGGTATTTTTTAACGTATTTTCAAATATATGTACAATCCTTTGAAAAATTTTGATTGAAGCAGGATTTTATTCCGGTAATTTTCTCTATTTACTATTTCTACACGACAGGCTCAAACTACCTTCAAACCCATTTGTACCTCAAATGAAGTATAGGAGGACCTGAAAAGCTGGTCTATTTTCATTCCTGTTTTTTAACTGAAAATAACAAGGAATGAAAAGAAGCCTTTTACTTACAACCTGTATATTGCATTTTACCATTGTTACTATAGCCCAAACGATTTCTGTTGTTCCCAATCCATCCAGACCGGACATTTTTGCCTGGACCGGTTCAGGCCCGCTCTCCGGCTATTCCAGTATGCCCGTTGTATTCAATAATACATTGATTGTGCAGTACAACCCTTCGCCTACTTCTGATCTCACGCAAACCCAACAGCAGTTGGCAGTGTATACCGGAAGCAACAGCCTGCAGTTAATTCCTAATCCGGATGCCGGCAGGGGAGTATTTAATTCAAGCATCAACATTGTATTTGACAATAAACTTTTCTTCATTTACCTCGATGTTTCAGGCACACAAAAACTGGCATCCTTTAACGGCACTGCCGTTACAGTGTATCCCAACCCGGATGCATCCCCTTCCGGTTTCATAGGCTCACCCCGAATTCTCAACAACACACTATACGTGGCTTATCAAAATGCATCCGGTGTAACACAATTTGGCCGGTTCAATGGCACAGGGATTACGCTTATTGCCAATCCGGATAACAGTGCCACTGGCTTTTTCAATAATTATTCCGCGGTATTCAACAATAAAATTGTGAGCAGGTATGTTACAGCCGCAGGCCCCCGGCAACTGGCTAGTTTTGATGGTACGCAATGGACCATCATACCCAACCCCGATAACACACCTAACAGGGGCGTACAACCTATTTTTCCGACCTTATACAAAAACAAATTGTACTTTACTTATTTAAGCGCCACCAGTCAATACCAGCTGATGGAATATGACGGTATTTCGAATCCAACACTCATCGCTAACCCGCAAAACTCCAGCATCAATAGCGGTGGATTAACCCTTACACCTAATATGTCGATCGTGTATAATGACACCCTCTTTTTTCAATACTATGATGTAAACAATGTGTACCGGTTGGCGAAATTTGGAGGCAGTGCAGTTACCCTCACCCCCAACCCGGATGCAACCACCTATGGTTACTGGTGGCAACCGGTTATTTATAACAATGGATTGTTTATTTTGTACCAGGCGGCCGATGCTACCAGGCATATTGCTCAATACAGATCATCCAGCGGCACCCTCCAGGTTTTTCCTAATCCGGATGCCGGTGGTTATACCGACCAGCCAATTGTTTTTGATAATAAGTTGTACCTCCGGTATTACAATGCACAGGGTGTTTACCAACTGGGTGTTTTTAATGGAAGTGCGCTGCAATTAATTCCCAATCCTGCCGGTATATACAACAGTGCAGGATACAATGGTTATTTAGGACTGCCAATTATCTGGAACGATAATCTGTATTTACAAATGGGCAGCGTGCCCTATAATTATACCGGTAATATTGGTTATATAACGGCAACGGGTACCGGCATTTGCGCGGGAAGCAGTACCAGTTTTGTAAGCAGTATTTCCGGCAGCAGCTATCAATGGCAGGTAGATAATGGCAATGGAAATTTTACCAATCTCACCAATACTGCTCCTTACAGTACGGTTACCACCAATACACTCACGCTTACCAATCCTTCCACTTCCTTGTATGGATACAAATACAGGTGCTTTGTAAATGGGAATTCCTATAGCCAGGTTTTTACATTAAAATTTGCAAGCAACTGGACGGGTGGGGTAAGTACTGCTTGGGAAACAGCAGGCAACTGGAGTTGTGGAGCGGTGCCTGATGCGAATACTGATGTTTATATCAATACAGGAAACGCTAATTATCCAGTTGTAAATTCCACCCGTTCTGTAAGAAGCGTCAGACAGCAAAATGGTACTTCTATCACAATTGGGACGAATCAACGTTTAACTGTTTCAGGCAGGTAATAAGCAGTTTTTCAAAAAATGCATCATTTTACGCTATGAAACTGAAATATTTTCTTTGCCCTACGATTGCGATTGAAATAATTTTAAACAGTTCAAAAAAACAAGAATCATTTTTATATAAATCTAGCATTTTGTTGTTTTTATTGAATATTTTCCATATTTTAAAAATAATAGCTAAATTATTTCCAACATAATGGCATTTTGCTTTATGTTTGCACTATCAATCCTGATTGATCAGGGAAAGATCTTAAAAATTGTGGGGTGATGAAATTTTTGGCAGACATGCCCTCTTGTCTCGGGGGTGAGGATAACAGGATAAACGAAGTATAGAGCCGTGTTTAGCAGCAATGTTGGCACGACCGGGGTCGACCACCGAACTTTGTACTTTAGCTAACTGCCTCGTGGAGGTTCGATCCCTCCCCCTACAGCGCTTTAATAAGCCTTCGTTGAAAAATGGGGGCTTTTTTTATGCTCATAAATGAATCTTAATGACAGCGGCCCCCCGTTTCGGGGGTGAGGATAACAGCTTGCCTGCCGGGGGTAGGGATAAACGAAGT
>JAKQJG010000434.1 GCA_029561305.1 Bacteroidota bacterium
GACTGGGCAAGTATGGACAATATAATAATGGCCAGCATTACCAGCATGCCGTTTCGTTGCTTTTTAGAAACAGTAAACCACTCAGAAACTTTTTGCTTCTGCATACATAATAATAAAAACAGTTAGAACATGGCGTTATACCAGCAGTATTCTTTTTGATTGGTTCATGTGATAGCAGAACCGTGGAGGGATATTCAAAAAGAAAACTATGCGCCTGCATAATTTTAATTCGATAATGAAGATAAATGAAAACTAAAACAAAATGAATTTTATTTATGCTTGTGTGCCTTAACTCATTGTTACCTGCAGTCCGTCATATGCTAATTGTATCCCGCCTGGCAGCCCTTTGCTAACCTCATCATGCAGACCAAGCTGGTGGCTGATATGGGTGATATAAGCCTGCGGCACCTGCAGTTCCTTTACTACCTGTACCGCTTCGCTCAAGGAAAAATGAGAGATATGTTCTTTGTGCCGTAATGCATTGATCACCATCACATCACTTCCTTTTATTTTCTCTCTCTCTGTTTCTTCAATGCGGTTGGCATCTGTAACATAAGTGAAATTGCCAAAGCGGAAAGCCAGTACGGGCATTTTTAAGTGCCAAACCATAATGGGTATTACCGGTATGTCGCCGATGAAAAAAGAATTCTCATCAATCGTGTTAAGATTGATCTCTGGAATACCAGGATATTTTTTATCAGAAAAAACATAGGCAAATTCTCTTTTTAATGCTTCTTCAGTTAGCGAATTGGCATACACTTCCATTGCCTTGCCGCTAAAAAAGTTGAATGCCTTGGTATCATCCAGTCCTGCAATATGGTCTTTGTGAGGATGCGTAAACAACACTGCATCCAGTTTTTTTATTCCCAGCCGGAGCATCTGGTACCGGAAATCGGGCGTGGTGTCCACTACAAAACTGGTGGTGCTGCTTTCTACCAAAATGCTGCTGCGTAGCCGTTTGTCCCTGGCATTTGACGAAGTGCATACTTCACAACCACAGGCCACCATGGGCACACCGGTGCTGGTGCCGGTACCTAAAAAAGTTATTTTAATCGGTGGACAATGCATGGAAGCAAAAGTACGCAATTGGCAATTTGCCAGGCAATAGTCAAAAATAAAACAGGCAGTAAAATCTACTGCCTGTAATTAATTTATAAAAGCTGTTATTTATTTTTCCGCTGCCACCGTCATCACTTCGTCATACATTTTCTGGCTTTCGTGTGTCAACGCATCAAAATTAATCTCCAGTTGCGGCATCAGATCGATCAGTGTGTTGATACGGCCCTCTGCCTGGAAAAATTTATTGATCACAATTACTTTTTTTGCCTGCAGTATGCAATATCCGCTCTGGAAAGTACCTCTTTCATAGCGGATAACATAGCCACTTTCCTCAGCAACCCTTTCTATTTTATCTAACGTGTGTTGATTATATTTCATGCCCTAAATCCCTAAAGGGACTTTTTAGTGTATAAATTGAAGTGCAACTTCTCTTAATAGCAAGGATTTAAAAAATATGTTTCTCCACAAACTGTGGATTATATTTTCTTGTTTCACCTATAAAAGAGCTAAGTGGCTGAATGCTATAAAGCCCCTTTAGGGGTTTGGGGTGTCTTACTTATTCACCATCCTCACCACCGGCACAATCATTTCTTCCAGGCTGATACCGCCGTGCTGAAAAGTGTTCTTGTAATAATTCACAAAATGATTGTAGTTATTGGGATAACATAAAAAGATATCTTCTTTAGCAAAGATGAAGGATGAATTCACATTGGGAACCGGTAAGCCTGCCTGCTTGGGATCCCGGAATGCCAGCACATCTTTTTGTTCATAGTTCAAATTACGGCCATGTTTGTAACGCAAATTAGCCGTGGTTTGTTTATCACCAATTACTTTGGCAGGTGTTTTTACCCTTACACTGCCATGGTCGGTACCAACAATAACGGTTATGTTTTTTTCTGAAACTTTCTTTAAAGCCTGGTGCAGGGGCGAATGCTCAAACCAGCTTTGGGTAATGCTGCGGTAACTGGTTTCATCGCCAGCCAGTTCTTTCAGCACTTCCATCTCTGTTCTTGCATGGCTCAGCATATCCACAAAATTATACACGATCACGTTGATGTCGTTGTGCAGCATGTCCTGGATATTGTCCACCAGTTTTTGCCCATCATGGTTATTGGTAACCTTGGTATAAGAAAATTTCAGATCCCCTTTACCGAGCCTTTTCAGTTGCGCCCGGAAGAATTCTTCTTCATACAAATTTTTTCCACCTTCTTCATCATCGTTCTTCCACTGAGAGGGAAACTGCTTTTCAATATCCACCGGCAGCATCCCTGCGAAAATAGCATTACGGGCATACTGGGTTGCCGTTGGGAGAATGGCATAAAACGTATCTTCTTCCTGTATACGGAAGCTTTCTGCAAAAATGGGCTGGATCATTTTCCACTGGTCATACCGCAGATTATCAATGAGCACAAAAAATAAGGGTGTTCCTTTTTGTACATGCGGCAGCACTTTAAACTTCATCATGTTGTGGCTCATTACCGGCGCATCGGTGCTTTTTGGATCAACCCAGCCTGCATATTTTTTTGAAATAAATTTAAAGAAATCGGTATTGGCTTCTGCCTTCTGCGACTGAAAGACCTCCTGCATTTCAGGACTGTCGCTCTTCTTCATTTCCAGTTCCCAATACACCAGTTTTTTATAGATCTCCATCCAGCCATTGTAATCAGGATTGTCATTGAGCGCCATAAATAAATTGCGGAACTCCTGTTGATAAGCGGAGGTTGTTTTTTCTGCCACCAGCCGTTTATTGTCGATCAGTTTTTTTAAACTTAGCAATACCTGGTTGGGATTCACCGGCTTTATCAGGTAATCACTTATCTGGCTGCCGATGGCTTCATCCATGATATTCTCTGCTTCATTCTTTGTAATAAGCACAACAGGCAGGGTGCTGTTCACTTCCTTTATCTGCTGCAGTGTCTGTAAACCTGTGATGCCGGGCATGCTTTCATCCATCAGCACCACATCCACAATGTTATTTTTTACATACTCCACAGCATCAAATCCGTTGGTCTTGGTATGTACCTCGTAGCCTTTGTTTTCTAAAAAAAGTATTTGAGAGTTCAGCGTATCTATTTCGTCATCTACCCAGAGTATTTTTGGAGCTGTCATGATCAATTTTTTGTTTGCGTAAAATTATCTCAATATATACCGGGTTTATTGCTGGGTTTGCGATAGCAAGATTACAAATTTAATTTTTTAACCGGGTGATTAATTCCTTTACCAGGCTTTGTGCATCTTTTAACAAAGAAGTAAACTGATCTGGCAAGTGCTATACTTTTTTAAATTGACGGTAATGCTCCTTTTATTCACTTAAAGCCTGCTGCCAAAAAAGAAAAACCTGCCACGGCTATATTTATAATTAATGCCATGTATAGTAATGATATCTCCTTCTCTTGCTGCTGATAAGTTCACGATATCTTCCTCGATGGTATGAACGCTGCCACCTGTTTTGGATGCGATCAATAAATAATCAGGATTAACATAAGCAACCGATGTGCCACATAATACCACTCTAACGGGCATACGAAGCCTGTACAACAGTTCAATATCCTTAACAGGGCTAAAATTATCCGCTACCAGTATAAGTTCTGATCCGGCTTTCATTACCGATTCAGCAGCGAGCAAAGCTTCCAAATCATTTTCTGCAGCATCACCACCTGAGCCATTGTTCATTGCCCGGTACATTACCCCTGTCATCGAATCCAGATGATGCTGCAGGGAAAAAAATATGCCGCCGGTTTTACCAATCACTTTGTTGAGATCAGGCAGGTTATTCCCATCATTAAAAAAAACATAGTCCGATTGCTTTTTATCCATCGATTCCAGCAGGTGCCACAATGCCACTTCTTTCATATAGGGATACATACTTCCTGTTACATCTGTAACGATCGTTTTAGTTTTCCATCTTTCCCTGTTCCTGTACAGCACGGCGCAGACGGTGTTGTTGTTCTTTTCGAAATATTTGACATCCGTTGTGAGTGCCTTTATAACTTTGGTTGCTTCGCCGGCAAGAAATGCCTGCAGTTCCTCTTTTGAAAGTTCGTTTGTTTTGCCAAATTTTAAGTATAGAGAATCCCTGCTGGCTATTCGTAATGAATCGTCTTTTTTCAAATCAGTAAATTCTTTACAAGTAGGATAAGTGAAATAAATACTATTAGTTACAATCGTCCCTTTTTTCTTTCCTTCTCTTATATGTATTGTGTCTGCACCCGGAAAGCACTGAAGCGATATACTGTACGTATCGTTTTGTGGCAGCAAAAATGCAGCACTGCCATTAGCCCCTGTTGTGGAGCTGTATACTTTTTTCCCGTTGGCACCTGTTACCGTTACCCCTTCGTTTTTAACTGGTGCTCCATACAGGTTCTTGTATACCACATTTAAAAGGCTTTGTGCTGCTGTTATCTCAATGAGTTCCGCTTTATCAGCACTGGCAAATACGAGCACATAATTTACATTATCACGGTCGCCGATATATATTTTATTATTTGCAATGCTCACGTCCGGGGCGGATATCTCACAAGTTGACCGTTGGTCTGCTAAAAAATAAACAGTATCATTTTGAAAAGTATAGGTTTTGGCGGGCAGATTATCTTTTTTCAAACTGATTGTTTTTAACCCATTGCCGTTCATCACCCTGATACCTGCTATGGCCTGCAGTGCAGGTTCGGATATCCCTGGTTGAACAGCCGGTGGAGCCAATACCCCACCCACATTGAACCTCAAATCGAGATCGGCGGAGGATGCGGCAAAGGCTGGTATCTCGTATTCATAACTATCAGTGGAAACAGGAATAGTTATAGAATACGAGGTTGAAACGGACAACCTGAAACTTGCTTTTCCATCTTTACTTGTTTTAAAATTCATTTTCTTATGAGTGGCAAGATTTTCAAAACTCACCGTTGTTTCTATTGTCTTACCAGTAAAATCTGATAAGGTCAGATGCATCAGAACGCTGTCATCAACAAGTTCCGTTTGGCTAAACAAGGGAAACTGGCATCCTGTTATAAAAATCAAAACAAGTAATGAACGCATGGGTTGCTGTTTTAGGTTATTAGAAGTTTTACGGAATTTTAATGGGTAGGGAACCACAAATTAAATTTTTACCTCCTCTGATTATTTACTTTATTTAGCTTTAAATAACATTTAACATCAAAACAAAATGCTTCTTATCAACCGAATTCACCACATCGCTATCATTTGTTCCAATTATGAGCAATCAAAATCATTTTATACAGATATACTCGGATTTAAAATGGTTGGAGAAATTTACAGGAAGGAAAGGCAATCTTACAAAGCAGATCTGGCCATTAATGACATGTACCAAATAGAACTGTTTTCATTTCCAGATGTGCCTGCAAGAGTTTCAAGACCGGAAGCCGCCGGGCTACGGCATATAGCTTTTGAAGTGGATGATATTGATACGGTTGTTTTGCTACTAAGACAAAAAAATATCATTGCGGAACCAATAAGGATTGATGAAACCACCGGTAAACGGTTTACTTTTATCGCCGACCCCGATGAATTACCGATTGAATTTTACGAAAAATAACAGCGGATAATGGCTATACGAAAAATTATTAACGACCCGGTGCATGGTTTTATCACGGTGGATGATGAACTTATCCTGCAGATCATTGCCCATCCTTACTATCAACGGCTCCGGCGCATTCACCAGATGGCACTGGCACATTTGGTGTACCCGGGTGCGGTGCATACCAGGCTGCATCATTCTTTGGGTGCCTATCACCTGATGTGCAATGCGCTGAATGAATTAAAAGGAAAGGGCGTTGACATTACGAAAGAAGAAGAACAGGCTGCAAAGATCGCCATCCTTTTACACGATATTGGACATGGACCTTTTAGTCATGCCCTCGAAAATGTACTGATAGAAGGAATGCACCACGAAGAGATCTCCCTGCTGCTGATGAAAGACCTTAATAAACAGTTTGATGGTAAACTGCAAATGAGCCTGGATATTTTCACCAACAGTTATCATAAAAAATTTCTTCACCAGCTGGTAAGCGGGCAACTGGATGTAGACCGCCTGGACTATTTATCAAGAGACAGTTTTTTTTCTGGGGTAAGCGAGGGCGTTATTGGATATGACCGCATCATCAAAATGCTGGCGGTTCATAATGGAGAGCTGATGGTGGAAGAAAAAGGAATTTATTCCACTGAAAAATTTATTGTGGCCAGGAGGCTGATGTACTGGCAGGTATACCTGCACAAAACTGTGTTGTGCGCCGAACAAATGCTGAAACAAATCGTCCGCAGGGCAAAACATATAAAGGCATTTACTTCAACTCCTGTAAATAAATTTATCAACGAGCCGATTGAAACAGTAAGCCTGGAGGAGTTTTGCAACCTGGATGACTATGACCTGTTATCAGCCATTAAGGAATGGAGCCGTCACCCGGATACCGTGCTGTCATTTTTATGCAAAGGCATCATCGACAGGAGCCTGTTGAAAATAAAATACTTTAACCAGCCTGTTGATGAAACATTATTAAAAGAAAAAAGGGAGGCCGCACAAATAAAACTGAACCTGTGCAACGGAGACGAAGAATGGATTGTCATAACCGGCGAAGCCAGCAGCAGCACGTATAATGTGAAGGACGAAAACATCCAGATATTGTTTAAGGATGGTACGGTAAGGGATATCTCACAGGTAGACGATGCACTCATCAATGCAGGCGTGAGTGCTAAGATTAAAAAATATTACATTTGTTACCTGAGGGATTAATCAACAGGTAACAGGTAAAAAAGGGAAAAGCAAAATCAAATATATATGCAGTTTACAGCAGCACAAATAGCGGCCATCATTAAAGGCAAAATAGAAGGTGATGCCAATGCTGCTGTGGCATCTTTTGGAAAAATTGAAGAAGCACAAAATGGCCAGTTATCTTTTTTGGCCAATCCCAAATATGAAGACTACCTGTATACCACCAGCGCTTCTATCATCATCATCAATGAATCACTTGAATTAAAAAAACCGGTTGCCGCTACCTTAATCAGGGTTCCCGACGCGTATATAGCTTTCGCTACTTTGCTGGAAACCTACCAGCAATTAGAAGCACAGCAATTGACGGGCATTCAGCAACCTGTGTATATGGATGTTTCGGCTAAAATGGGGGACCAGGTATTTATTGGAGCTTTTACCTACATCGGTGAAAAAGTGATCATTGGGAACGGGGTAAAAATTTATCCTAATTCTTATATCGGTAATCACACGATCATTGGCGACAATTCAGTGATACACCCCGGCGTAAAGATCTATCACAATACGGTGATTGGAAAAAATGTTGCCATTCATGCTGGAACCGTCATTGGCAGTGATGGTTTTGGGTTTGCACCACAGGCTGATGGCAGCTATAAAAAAGTGCCACAAATGGGTAATGTGGTGATTGAAGATAACGTGGAGATTGGTGCCAATACCACTATTGACAGGGCCACCATTGGCAGTACCGTTATAAAGGCAGGTGCCAAACTGGATAACCTTTTACAGATCGCTCACAATGTAGAAATAGGTAACAACTCTGTAATAGCTGCCCAGGCTGGCATTAGCGGCAGTACAAAAATTGGCAACAATGTAATGATTGGCGGACAGGCTGGTATTGTAGGCCATATACAAATTGCCGATGGCAGCAAAATAAACGCCCAAAGCGGTGTGAGCAAATCTATCAAAACGCCCGGTGCAGCCGTAACAGGCTCTCCGGCATACGATTATACTTCCGCACTCCGTAGCCAGGCAGTTGCCCGGAACCTTCCAGAAATGGAGCAAAGAATAAAAGCCCTTGAAAAAATACTGCAGGAACTCATGGCAAAAGTGTGATCCTTCCCTGTTAGTTCCATGGGCGTTCATTTTTTTCAATTTTAAGCCCGTAAAATCAGTTCAATCCCTTAGTTTTGCACCCCTTTCCGGATGTGGCGAAATTGGCAGACGCACCAGACTTAGGATCTGGCGGAGCAATCCATGTAGGTTCGACCCCTATCATCCGGACTTTTAGCCCCCTCCCTAAAGGGGCTTTTTTAAAATTAATACCAGCCGGTGTTTTAGGGCACGGCTTTAAAACTAAAAGGTTCAGGGTTATGGCTACAGTAGCAAGAGAGAACATTGGGTTGCTCAACGACAA
>JAKQJG010000436.1 GCA_029561305.1 Bacteroidota bacterium
CCTTTACCAATTTGTTTTTTGTCAAGAGTAAAAGCCACTTTCCATGCAGGTAATTCCTTGTGGTTTATTTCTGTTGGGTTCTTGCCCGGAATTTTTGCTATTGTTGTCCTTGGTTCTGCAGTAAAGCCATCGTCGTCATAAAAAAAACGAAGATTGTTTTTCCTGTTAGGGGTGCAGTACCTGTTAGTAGTTGTATCTTTTTTAAATTCATACTCTGCATTCGTAATTGCTCCTATTGCAGTAGAATACCAATCAGGATGAGGGACATTTTTTGAATCCGGGTTTACGGTAGTTTCTTTCTCCGCTACAATATTCCTCGTAACGGCAGGTGTATGTTCTACAATCAGGATTGTAACAACGGCAATCAATACAGCAGCCGTCACAGGCAGTGCCAGTGTTTTTATCATTATAATGGATTTAGTAAGGATTAAAATTATGATTGATACAAACCGGCAATTGGAGTATCACATAAATGAAGACAATTGTTTCACAAGTGTATATGCAGCGTATGCAATTGAGCGTGTATGCCGTAAAAAAGATCATGACTGATCATGTACACTTTTGATTTCTGCAATAAGATATTTGATGTGCCTGGGTTGTAACAGTAAAAAAGCCGGTTTAAAAAATTTAATACGGCTTTACTTACAGGTTTAACTTTCCTAATTCACGCTTCCGTTTATTATTACCTCGTCAATGCTGAAAGTACCTCCGGATCCTTCTGCATTAATGCCATAAATCCGTATGGTGGCAGGAAAGTTCATATTCGTAAATGGCGGACTAAAATTGATGGTGCTTCCATCCTGTGCGGTGGTTAGCCCATCAGGTATCTGAAATTTATTGATTGATACGATGCTTAAATTAGCATTGGCAGGATTAATACTGGCATTTTCATTTTGAGGTAAGCCACCTGCCCTTACAAAATATTGCCTGGGTCCCGTAGAGGAACGCTGTACTCTAAAACTCATTGTAGTTAATGTAAGGGTTTGGGTTGATTCCGGCCTGATAGTAAACTCGTAATACTTAGTAAGTGTATCGATTGAAGATGTAAATACATCAGAACCATTAGTGGCTCCCAACGACCACCCTGGAAGCGAAAACCTGCCGGCTACAGAAGAATTAGGACCAACTCCCACCGCAGTGAATGGTGTTAATATTACACCTGGAATCACTGGCAAGGGAGTCGGGTCATTTACACCAGAATTTGTTTTAACAGAATCAAAACTGAATCTTGCTGAAAAGCCGCCGGGCGCTAAAGTGGTAAACGAAACGTCCTGGCCATAAGCCGTACCAGCGGCATTGATGGCATATGCTCTTGCGTGAATAACTGAGGATGGAGGAAGACCGCTTTGTATGGTGTCTGAAAAGAAACCGGCGCCGGTTCCATTATTTACTATCACCGAATTGGCTGTTGTGGGGTCCGGCAGGTTTGAATAACAAACACCCCGTTGGGTGATCATACCACCACCATCATCAGTAATGTTGCCGCCAACGATAGCGGATGAAAAACCAATATTGGTTACAGTGTTGGTAGTGAGCGTTGGTAAAACCGCTGCAACGGTTGTAAAAACAGAATCTGCTCCGTAAGCCGTTCCTGTAGCATTAGTGGCATAAGCCCTTACATGATATTGTGTAAGTGGTGTAAGCCCTGTAATGTTGCTGAAGTAAACTCCCAATGTTGTTGAGCTGGGAACGATTGAATTGGCGGTTGTAGGATTGGCAGTGGCAGCATAGCAAACGCCACTGGCAGTAATAGTGCCATTACCATTGCTGATGATCTGTGCCCTCACTCTTGCCGAACCGCCAGTGATATTTGAGATTGTGGACGTTTCAACAACGGGCACCGAGCCAACCAGTGTTGTAAACCGGTAATTGGCTCCGTAAGCTGTTCCGTTTACATTTGTTGCAAAAGCCCTTACAAAGTAATTCGTACTTGGCGTTAGTCCGTTAATATTTGAAGTAAACCCACCCGGTCCGGATGAAGATGCTGTTAAAACGGTATTGGAAAGAGTAGGGTTGATAGTGGTTGCCATGCAAATGCCACGGGCGGTGATCAATGCACCCCCGTCTCCTGTTACTTCACCACCACTGGTTGCTTTATCAGCCGTGATGGAAGAAATAGAGGTAGTGGTAACGGTAGGCAATCCGCCCGTTGTGGAATTATTTATTCTTTCCCAGGCATTGCTGTTGTAATAATAAAACCCTGGAAACACATTCGAGGGAGCAGTGCCTGCTGTTGCTGTATTATAGATCAATAAGCCAGTAGCAGGAGCTGCAATAGTAGTAACATCAGCTGTACCAGTTAATGCAATACGGGGCAATAAAAAGCCTTTGTTGGCGGATGCTACTTCTAATTGGGCACTGGCATCCGGGGTGTTGGAACCTATTCCTACATTCTGCTGGGCAAAAGAAGTGAGACTAACGGTGAGGAACAGCGTAACAAATATTTTTTTCATGTTGATTTTTTTTTACCGATATCATGGCAACGATCGCCCATGGATACCAATTCAGCAATGCGGTGTGTAAAACTATCAGGACAATTAAAAATAATGACGGTGATTTCATAAACGACCCGACCGGTTTCATAAATGATTTGTGAAACCGGTAAGAAAAATGGAAGAACAAAAGGAGGGGGAAGGGGATTACCTGTTTTCCAGGAGCTGCAGTACAAAGTCTTTTTTTCGTTGAGATACCGGCACGCTGTGACCACCTTCCAGTATCAGTGTGCCGCTGTCTGTTTTGCGGTCGTAAATTTTTATTTTGGAAGGGTTTACCAGGCAGGAATGATGCGTACGGAAAAACCCTGCAGGCGATAACATATCTTCATAATAGCGAAGATTGTGAGAAACAAAAACAGGTTCGCTGTTGCTGAGGTAAAATTTTGTGTAAGAGCCCTCTGCTTCACAATACAAAATGTCATTCGTCTTTATAAAGTAAGTTTTATCGATGTCTTTCAGCACCAGTTGTTTGTCTGGCTCAGCTTTTGCCGAAAACTGCTGCATTAATACTGCCAGTTGTTTTTGCAGGTTTTGGTTGCTGATATTTGCTTTTGCCTTTTCCAGGCTGTTTCTCAGTTCAACAGGGTCAACAGGTTTGAGCAAATAATCAATAGCGCTGTACCTGATAGCCTGTATGGCATACTGGTTGTGCGCCGTTGTAAAAATCAGTTGAAATGAAGGATTGGTTAGTTGTTTCAGCAGATCAAAGCCGGTGCCGTCATTCATTTCTACATCCAGTAATACAATATCGGGTTTAAAGGAGAGTATTTTTGCAATACCGCCGGCCACCCCGTCCGCTTCTTCAATACTGTGCTGCCCATTTTCATACGCAGCCACCATATCTTTTAGAATCAGCCTTATTTCTTTCTCATTATCTACCAGTAAAATTTTCATGACTTGTTTTCTTTGTACAATAATGGTAAGTGTATTTTTACAATCACGCCATTGCCGGATGAATTGTTATCAATACCGAAACCTGCCTTCGTTTTCAATTTTATATTCAGCAAATATATCCTGTCTTTTATTATCTGGCTGGCCCGGCTGATGTGCTCGTTTTTTTCTTTTATGGTTGTGTCTAAGCCTTTTCCATTGTCCGTTATTTGTATTTGCAGTTCCTTATTTTCTATCATAAAATTCACCGTTATTTTTCCAGGGTACTCTACTCCCACAAAACCATGCTCAATACTGTTTTCAACAAAGGGCTGTATGATCATGGCAGGGATCTGCAGTTCGTCAATGTCTAAGTCTTTAGCTGCAGTCACTTCATAACTGAAAGTTTGGGGAAAACGGATCTTCTGTACTTCGAGGTATTGATTTAAAAACTCCATCTCCTGTTCAATGGTCACATATTCTTTATAAGTACTTTCCAGTGTTTCCCTCATAATGTTACTGAACTTAG
The DNA here is from genome assembly GCA_029561305.1 of Bacteroidota bacterium. Taxonomy (GTDB): domain Bacteria; phylum Bacteroidota; class Bacteroidia; order Chitinophagales; family Chitinophagaceae; genus Ferruginibacter. The sequence goes on from JAKQJG010000436.1 coordinate 3,895, forward strand.
ATAAGTTACTGGCCATCGCCTGGCCGTCATTGTCCCTTAGCGCAAATTTTTGCAGGGCAGTCAGGGCATTAAAAAAGAAATGAGGATTCATTCTTGCCCGGTTTAACCGTTGTTCTGTTTCCAGGATATTTTGTTTGTGTTTTAAATTTTGCTGGCGCAGGAAAAAACCGATAGTGGTTGCCGTGAGAATAGCTGCAATAGCAAGAAAGAGGTATAGTTGTTTTTTCTTATCGAGGTCTTTGATGGTGTTTTCATTTTTTGCCTGGTTATATTTCTTTTCAAGTTCCGCAACAACTTTCGTTCTTTCTATATTGTTGATGGAATCCCTAAGCATACGTTCAGTTTTTAATGCCGTATAAGCCTTTTTATAATCACCGGTTAAATTGGCCGCTTCGGCGATAATCCGCTGGCTTTCGGCTATATAAAGTTTATATTCAAGTGCATTCGCACAAATCAATGCCGAATCCGCATAAAGAATAGCCCTGCCTGAATTCTTTAACTCAATGTACAAGGAAGATTTGTTTGCATAATAGTCCCATAAATCAATAGTATCTTTTTTGTTTATAAACAGATAACCACTGTCTAAATAAACCATGGCTTTGTTCCAATTTTTATTTTCTTCTTCTGTGCCGGATAAATTAAAATAACTTCTTGCAAATTGTACAGTATCTTTTAGCTCCTTGGATAATGCCAGGTGCTGCAGATTATAGGTTAAAGATTTTTGAATACTTGCTGTGGACTTAGTTGCAAGGTAATGTGCCATATACCTTACAGACAAAAAATAAAGAATCTTCTGCCTTTTTTTTGACTCAGTGATTTTGGGTAAAAGTTCAGCGGCTTTATCGTTAAAAACCAACCCTTTTTCAAATTGATTGGTTTTATAAAAAACAATGGCGATCATCGTATTTGCGATCGCCTGGTCGTAAACACTGTTTATTTTTTCAGCGCTTTGAAGAAACTTTAACCCATATTCCTGTGCGTTCGGAAAATCGGATCTGTTCCAATACACTTGAAACCGTTGCTTATATGTATTCCACAGCACACCTTCGTCACAATTGGTTTTCCGGTATATTTCTTCAGCTTTTCTCAGGCAAATTTCCGCAGCGTCCAGGTCATCTTTATCAAAAATTAAAGACTCACCTTTTAGTTCCATTGCTAAGGCCTGGCAAATGGTACTTTTTTCTTTTGACAGATCAGCAATTAATGCGGATTTTGTTTTCCGGGATTTACTAAGAGAATCATACAAATCACATTTGCAGTTGTTTTGAGAATAAGCGGCAGAAGCAATTAATACAAGCACTGCAGCAATGACTTTTTTATATAAGTATCTCATTATCACAAACGGTTTAAAAATATCATATGCTTACTAATGCCGGCACACTTCCACCTGTCATCATACTTAAACTGCAGTTGGCACAATGCAATGCCTGTAAGATAAGAAATGGGCTACATTCTGATTCAAACTCTTCATTTACCTGTAATACAAAGTCATGCGATTCTTTTTGCCAGTTTACAATGGGGATGATCGAGAGCAGGTCTTCACCATCTTTATTGCGGAGTAAAAAACGCAGTTTCCAGCCTGCTGATTTTTTAAACTGGTAGGTCGTTTTTTTAACCGTTAGTTTTAATGAAATGATTCCTCCGGTTTCCACACGCATGCTGGAGATTGTTTTTTTACTGTCCTTATTATACTTTTCGCTGGTGGTCCATACACCTGTTGCTATTCTTGTAAGTTCATATAATTGGGATGCTTCAATAATCCCGTTATTAAATGCATCGCTGCTATACATAAGCCTGCCCTCCGCCTGCCGCCCGTCACTACAAAGCTCAAATGTTTTTTTGTTGATGGTGTGAACGTTCATGAAAGAGATAGTCCGGTACTGAATTTACCTTCACTAAACTATACAACGCTCCGGAAAAGAAATGGCTGGTTTCTCCAACGCGGTGCTGGCATTCACCTTCGATTTGTTTCGTTTCACAAGTGATTTAAAAAGATTATAGTTATGGGGTGATGGAAAGCTGCCTGAAAATTATCAAATCAGTGCCCTTCTGCATGTTGCCAGTTGATATTACTAAACCAATAAAGGCAGGACTCACTTCAAATTATCAGCTTATTACCCGGGAAATAACATTGTCTTCATAAAACTGGAAATGTACAGTCAGATCCCAGTCCTTTTCTTTTGTTACCCGGCAAATCGCCCTGCCATAGGGATAATCTGAAGTAATCTGTTTAATAAGCAGGTGCTCTATAAAATCCACTTCGCCATCTCCGTACCATTTAAACAATGATTCTTTAATACTCCAGGCCGCCGTTATAAAGCATAACAGCTGCTGGTTGTTACCTTCTGCCAGCTGATCGATCATATTTTGTTCAAAAGGAGAGAGAAATTTGTGCTTTATTTTCACTGCCTTGTCCGTGATCCGTTCCACATCAACTCCAACCCTATGATGGGTACTTACCATTACAGCTGCATAATGGCCACAATGAGAAATACTGAAATGGTAAGCTTCGTTTTCCAAAAATGGTTTACGGGTATCGGCAATTTTTATCAATTCATAAGGAAAACCAGGGTACAGCTCTTTTAATAAATATCTGCCTGCCAGGTGCTGAAGCCTTTTGTTGGGATGTGTAATTTCCCTTTGCAGCGGCACATCTTTAATAAAGAAACTTTCTGGTTCAGTGATGTGCCATACACCTAGTTTGGTAAAGGGGTTGATATTTTGTTGATAAACCAGCGGCATTTAAGGCAGTAAAAATTTAAAATGCTGAATTGAAAAATTAGTTTTACAAATTAACAACTAAACCATTTAACAGGCTCATGATTTTAAGTGATACACGTATTTTAGAAGAAATTGAAAAGGGTACCATCGTTATTAAACCCTATGACAGGAGCCAGTTGGGCAGTAACAGTTATGATGTTCATTTGGGTAAATACTTAGCCACCTACAACGATGTGGAACTGGATGCCAAAAAGCATAACCAGATATCCCATTTTGAAATACCGGAAGAAGGTTATGTGTTACATCCGCATGTTTTTTACCTGGGTGTTACCGATGAATACACTGAAACACATGCCCATGTACCCTTCCTGGAAGGTAAGTCATCCACCGGCAGATTGGGTATTGATATTCATGCCACCGCAGGTAAGGGTGATGTGGGTTTCTGCGGCAACTGGACATTAGAAATTTCAGTAAAGCAACCGGTGAGGATCTATGCAGGTATGCCCATTGGTCAGCTTATTTATTTCCCGGTAGATGGTGAAATTGAAGTGCGGTACAATCAGAAGAAAAATGCCAAGTATAGCGGACAGATCAACCGCCCCGTAGAAAGTATGATGTGGAAGAATAATTTTTAGTTATGTTTCCATTGCATCCAGCCCTAACTGCCATTTTAAAAAAATAAGTTTAAAAAAAATGAGCCGCGTTTGTAGCAGCTCATTTTTTATTAAAGCGGGATAATAAATTATTAGTAGACAGCGATCAGTTCTTCCAGTTTTGGTTTAGCCTCTGTCCAGCCTTCGATAATTGCCATCACTGCATTTGACTCCTCTGCGTGAAAAAGCCGGTCCCTGAATGCAACATCCAGTTTTTTACAATACTGCTCCAGTTGTGGTAAACCAGCGATTACCATTACTGATTTTAATGTGTGGGCGGCATTGCCAACTTCTTCTGCATCCTGGTTTTGCCAGGCGGTCTTCAGTTTGTCCACGTTCATTTGGATATCTGCCAATGCGCTGGTAAGCAATATTTTTTCAAAGCCTGCATCACCGCCAGATACGGAGTGAAGATAGGTAAGGTCGATATTAATTCTTGTGCCGATATTGTACATAGTATTGCAGTTTTGTTTGACTAAGATGTATAAGTGATCATATCATCAATAGTGTTACTTAGTTTTTTTTTGTTGTTTTGAATTTCGATCGATTCAAGAATGGCTGCAAAAAGGTTTTCTTTTTTAAAAGGCTTTGACACATAACCGGTCATACCTGCCTTGTAACAGTTTTGCATTTCACCATACAGCGTATGTGCCGTCATGGCCACTACAGGTATTTTTGATACCGGTCCTTTCAGTGTCCTTATTTTTTCTGTGGCAGCAATGCCATTTAGTATGGGCATTTGTATGTCCATCAGCACCACATCAAACTCCTGCTTTTGCACGGCTTCTACAGCCAGGGCGCCATTTAGTACATGCGTTACCGTATAGCCGCCGTTTTCAAGCACTTGTTTTGCCAGCATGGCATTAATGGCATTGTCTTCGGCCAGCAGTACATGCACGGTTTTTCCCTCCGGAAGCCTGTATGATTTTTCTTTTTCAATTGTAGTGGCTGGCGTACTTACTGTTGCCTCGTATTTGCTGAAAGTGAGAATAAAATGAAAGGTAGTTCCTTTTCCCGGTGTGCTTTCCATTTTTAATGTGCCACCATACATATCCACAATTCCTTTGGCTATATTCAGACCAAGTCCTGTGCCTCCATACAATCTTTCTGTATCTGTATTGGCCTGTGTGAACCTCTCAAATATGGCATCCTGTTTTTCCATAGCCACGCCAATACCGGTATCTTTTACATAGAAAGAAATATACTCTTTGCTGTCATCAGGCCCATTTACCATTTTACAACCGATCTCTACAAAACCCTTGTCGGTAAACTTAATGGCATTACCCATCAGGTTAAACAATATCTGTGACAGCCTTAGCTGGTCACCCATTACTTTCAGGGGTATATTATTGGCAATGTTGCAATGCAGTTGTATCCCTTTTTCCCTTGTTTTCGGTTCTAATATTTTCGCCGCATCTGATACGATCTGTTTTACATCCACCGGCATATTTTCCAAAGCAAGAATACCGGATTCAATTTTAGAAAGATCAAGAATATTATTGATCAATCCCAGCAGGTTCTCAGATGCAGACTGGATGATCTCCACGTACTCACCCTGCTCTTTATCCAGCTTTGTATTATTCAGCAGGTCAGTAAATCCGATCACGGCATTCAGCGGCGTTCTTATTTCATGACTCATGTTGCTGATGAACTGGTCTTTTACTTTTAACGAACGTTCCACCATTTCGTTAGCAGCTATCAGGTCGGTTTCAATCTGGTAGCGCCCGGTAATATCCATACCAATGCCAAGGATATATTTTTTTCCTTTTTTATCAGTAAAGCATTTTTTGATCACATTGAACCAGCTTTCTGAATCGTTGGTACAGTCTGTTCCGGGCATACTTCCTTCAAGCCGGATCATTTCACCGTCCTGCAGTTCCATCATAGTTTCATAATCACCCAGGAAAATATCTTTTTCACCTTTTGTTAAAACAGCCACATCCAGCACAGGTGCTTCGCTGGCATTGCACAGGTAATACTGGCTAAAGGTTTTGTTGTGCAGTACCACCTGGCACTGCTCGTTCATCACATAAATAATATTAGGACTGTTCTCGATGATCTGGCTGATAAACTGCTGCTGTTTCTCGATCTCATTTTGCGCCTTCACCGATTCGGTTATGTCAATAGCACTGGCGATGATATACGGCTCACCATTGTTATTGTTATACAAAGTATTTTGGTATAGCCATGCCCGCTTGCTGCCGTCTTTCCGGATGATCTGGAATGAACCGTTGGCGTTTTTGTTGGAGATGATCTCATCCAGGTACAGGCCAAAGTACTGCCTGAATTCTTCTGCTACCAGCATTTGTAAATTCATAGTAAGCAGTTCAGCCTTGCTGTAGCCGCTTAGTTTTACTGCAGCCGGATTAATATCCAGTATATTTCCTTCCAGGTCGTGTTTGCAGATAATAGCCTGCGCATTATCCAGCACGGCAGCTTTCTCTTCTTCGCTTTTCTTTATGGCCAGTTCAAATAACTTCCGGTGCGTAATATCTTTTACAGTGCCTACATAACCGATCAGGTTGGCATTCTCATCAAATCTTGGGGCAATATTGCTTAGCATATGCCTTGATTCGCCCTCAATAATATACCGGTATTCAAGTTCATTTGTTTCGCCTTTAGCAGCGCCCTCAATACTCTTCCACATTTGCGTCATATCATCCGGGTGGATATTTTTAAAAATATCATCCAGGGTTATTTCACCAGCCAGCGGCATATGATAAATGGTACGTAACTCTTTTGATATGTATAGCCCATTGTTTACAGTATCAGCTTCCCAGGCACCCACCTGGGCAATTTCTATTGCTTGTTCCAGTTTGTTTTTGTTGGCCACCAGTTGGGCTTCCAGCTCTTTTCTTTCCTTTATCTCGTTTTCCAGCGCCAGTTCTTTTTCTTTGCGGATGGTGATATCCGTTTCAATGGCGATATAGTTGATGATCTCCGAAGATTCATTATAAATAGGTTTTACACTTACCATCGCCCAGTACGGACTGCCGTCTTTCCGGTAATGCATCATTTCTTCCACCACACTGGCACCCTTGTACATGTTGAGTTTAATATTGTTGATGGAACTGCGCTGGCTTAATGGGCCCAGCAAAAAACTGTCACCTTTTTTTCCAATCACTTCTTCCAGTGAGTATCCTGTAATTTTTGAAAAGCCTTCGTTGGCCCACAAAATACAACCCGTATTATCTGAAATGATCACGGCTTCGTTGATCTGCGCCACCACTTTACCCAGCAATTTTAATTGCCTGTCTGCCATTGAACTCATCATTTGTTCATGGCTTAAATTGTTTTTTATCTGGGTGTTGAATGCAACAAGCTGCTGCCAGCGAATGCCGATAAAGCAAAACAGCAGACCTAAAACAATGGGAGAAAAAGCAATGATGATAAAATCCGGGGCATAGTCAAAAATGTGAAACCATGGCCCGTCAAATCCATGCTGACGGTTGAGTAAGTAGGCATTTAGAACAAGCATTAACCCCAGCAATATGCCGGCTCCTGTATACTTTAAAACACCTGTATAGCTATAGGTTTTCATAATAGCGTGTTACAGTTTTTTGTTTTGTTGTTTTGAATACATCGGGAGTTGTATTCAAAACGGTTTAAAAATTGGTTCAAATAGTTACCGGGAAAGAATTATTCTATCCGGCAAGCGTGTTACAGAGGTTAGCAAACGGATCAATGGCATAGAAGATGCAGGCTGGTAAAGGCTTTCAGCCTTTTCGGCAACGGTTGCATCATTATTTGCGGTTTGTCCCGGAATTATTAAACGGTATTTTCCGCAGAAAATTGTGTTCGGTTAAGATATTAATTGAATATGTATTGCACTGTGGAAAAGAAAAGTAACCCGTGTTACACACAGATTTTTTCTTCGGGAGAAAGGATTTACGCAAACGTATGCGCAAAACACTGGGTTTTACTTCAAAAAATGGATGGTGAGGGTAATACAATAACGGCTCTAATTTGCCAGTTGCAAGTGAAATTGTTCAGATGCTGGTTGTTTGTGCAGCAGTATGGCGAATTACCAGCCCGCCTTAAAATCTTTCATAAACTCGGGATAATTTTTTGTCTTATAAACGCCGTCGCCAAAGAACCGTAACGGCGCCTCAATCTCTTTGGGTTTTAGAAAACCTGGCATCGGTGCAGGTTGTGCATCCAGGGCAGAAAGAAAGACAGTAGAGGGATAACTCATCTGGCCATATAAAAGGTGAATGGCCAGGTCGTTTGATTTGTATTCAGCGTTGTAGTCATATTTTTTGCCGTTCCATTCAAAACTTTCTTTTGATTCGGCATCCAGCTTTACCGGGTAATAATGTTCATTGATATAGTCAGCAACATTTTGTTTGCCATAAGTTTCCCGGTCCATCACTTTGCACCAGCCACACCAGCCGGTATATACATCCACTAAAATTGGTTTAGGATTTTTTTTATAGGCTTCCTGCATTTCAGCTATTGTCATCCATTTTACTTTTTCTTTATTAATGACCGTAAAAGAAACAATACCAGTAAAGGATACAAGTAAAACAATAAAAAAGGCAACTTTTTGCATGATGTATTTGTTTAGTAGCTTAGTTGTTTAATTAACGGAAAGGTAATGCATAAAATTGTAGTGGCTATCACCGGGGCAAGCGGCTCCATTTATTCCAAAGTACTGCTCGACAAATTATTTGCCATAAAACAGCAATGGGAGCAACTGTCAGTAGTTTTAACAGAAAATGCTAAACTGGTATGGCAGACCGAACTGGACGAAGACAGTTATAAAAACTACCCGGCCCACTTTTACACCCAACAGGATTTCAATGCGCCCTTTGCATCTGGCTCGGGGCAATATGATATTATGATCATCGTTCCCTGCAGCATGGGTACGCTGGGCCGTATTGCCGGAGGTATCAGCAATGACCTGATCACAAGGGCCGCTGATGTTGTGCTGAAAGAAAGAAGAAAACTGATCTGCGTGGTGAGGGATACACCGTACAATCTTATGCATATAAAAAATATGGAAACGGTTACTTTGGCTGGAGGTATCATTTGCCCTGCTACTCCTTCATTTTACAGTAAACCAAAAACGCTGGAAGAAGTAGCGGCTACGGTGGTGGACAGGGTGATAGATTTGGCGGGGTTGAAGATTGATACGTACAGGTGGGGGAAATAGAAA
>JAKQJG010000002.1 GCA_029561305.1 Bacteroidota bacterium
GGTGTGCGGTCATTGGCAGGTACTGATAAAGTGAATGAAAATACGTTGTTCGGAATTGCCAGCAACAGCAAAGCGTTTACAGCCGCTGCATTGGGGATGCTCATAGATGAAGGCAAACTGCATTGGGATGATAAAGTAACACAATACATACCGGAGTTTAAATTGTACGACCCTTATGTCACCAATGAATTTACCATCAGGGACCTGCTTACACATCGCAGCGGTATGGGGCTTGGCGCCGGTGACCTGATGATGTTTCCGGACTCCAATAATTTTACCCGTAAAGATATTATACACAACCTCCGCTATTTGAAACCTGTTTCCAGCTTTCGCAGTAAATACGATTATGATAATAACCTTTATATTGTAGCAGGCGAAATAATAGGTATTGTTTCAGAAATGTCGTGGGAATCGTTTATCGAGCAACGCATCATGCAGCCGCTGAATATGTCGCTTAGCAAGGCTTCCATCGGCAGGGTGAAAGACCGCAGCAATATAATTGTACCTCATGCACCGGTGAATGGTAAAGTGCAGCCCATAAAAATTGACTGGAGTGAAACTGCCAATGCAGCAGGCGGTATACAAAGCAATCTTACTGATCTTGCCAAATGGATCATTATGCAGATGAATCATGGTAAATATGGCGACAGCCTGCAAAAGACCTTATTCTCGAAAAAAGTACATGAAGAAATGTGGGCACCTCAAACTTTGATGCCTGTTTTTACAGCGCCTCCTTACAATACTCATTTTGGAGCATACGGTCTCGGTTGGGTGTTAAATGATGTGAAGGGTTATCAACAGGTTTCTCATACGGGGGGACTTGCCGGCGTAGTAACACAGGTAACACTGCTGCCAGAATTAAAACTGGGCATTATTGTATTGACCAACCAGCAGTCGGGTGCGGCTTTTGTTTCTGTTACTAATACCATAAAGGACAGTTATCTCGGCATAACAGGTATGGACAGGGTAAAACAAATGCATGACAGGGTAATACGCAATGAAACGGAAGCGAAAAAGATCACCGATAGTATATGGAATGTAATTGCTGCCCAGCAAAAAAATAATCAAGGAAGAATAAATTTGTCAGACTTTACAGGAACCTATACTGATAAATGGTTTGGCGACGTATTGATCTCTATTAAAAATGGCAAAGCATGGTTTGACAGCAAAAGGTCTCCAAAATTATCAGGTGAAATGCTCTTTTATAAAGGCAATACTTTTGTAGTGAAGTGGAATGACCGCAGTATGGATGCGGATGCATATGTTCAATTCAGTTTAGATAAAGAAGGCAGAGCTGATGGAATAAAAATGAATGCGATCAGCCCGCTCACTGATTTTAGTTTTGACTTCCAGGATCTTGAGTTTGTAAGGATTGCAAAGTAAATATTTGGCATGGTACGATATGCAAAAATGATTATGATAATTGCTGGAAACCAAGGGACTATTTACATTTGAACAATAATCCAGTAAACAGGACAGTTGGTGATACTTTAAAAAATGATATTTGTAATGCTTAGTACCGGTATAAAAAAGTCGATTTTTTACGCTATGTTTTTTTTAACTGTGTCTTCACTTGCCGCACAGGATACCCGGGAGTTTATGCTCAATAGTATGTTTCTGAAAACCTACACGCCATCAGCGGTAAAGTATGTACGCAAAGCACAACCTGTGGATACACTATGGCAATACAGTGACTACAGCAAAGCTGGTAAACTGGTACAGACCGGTTTTTATACAGATACCAATTTTACAATTCCAGCAGGCCATGCTGTTTTTTACCAATATGGAAGAAAATTGTATGAAGGTGATTATTTAAATGGAAGACCAGCGGGTTATTGGTACTTTTTTGATGCTGCAGGAGCAGTGAGTGATTCTTTATTCTATAGCTTCAGGGATGTATCAAAAAAAACTAAGGATACGATTGCAGCAGCAAAGGCTGTTGCGCTTAAGAATGAACATTTAAGAAACGATACTACAGCACCCGTCATACAATTAGAGAAGCCACCGGCTTTTCCCGGCGGTATCACTGCATGGAGAAATCATTTATTAAAATACTTGCACATACCCGACCTCGTTATTGAAACCAGCCCTTATTCAAAAGGCACCATACAGGTGCAATTTGTTGTTTGCAACGATGGTGAAGTTTGTTCAGTACAGGCATTAAACAGTGTACATCCTTTGGTAGACCTTATTGCGGTAAAAGCTATACGAAAAGGGCCACGCTGGGAGCCAGCGGTTCAAAACGGCAAAAACGTTAAAGCGCTGCAGCGGCAGCCAGTAACTTTTATGATTGAATAAAGATAATGCCATCGTTGGTGCTATTGTTATGTAGGTCTGAAAGGGTTGCCTGTGCTTTATTGTAACTGCTATTAACTATTGCCTGCATTTTTTTGTAGCCCGGTGTGGATCTTGAAGACCCAGGACTGTTTTAGTAAAAGGCATTAACTCATCATTTTTCCTAATTTCGTTTTCAAATTATTAACCCTTATGTTCAGGAAATTATTTAGCAGCTTTAAAAAAGAAAGTGTACAGCCGCAAGCCATGGATCTTTCGTTTGGTTATCACCGCTATACCGAATTTGTATCCTTTCTCCAGCAAAGTAAGTATCAGCAATTGGAAGAAGTTTATGAACAACTGGCCTGGGATGCCAGGACATTAATAAATGAGGGTATAGGATTAAATGAACTGCTTGCTGCAGATATTACCCGGTGGGTGAAGCAATGTCCGGATTCATACATTGCTAATTTATTTGCAGGCGTATCCAAAACACGCCTTGCGTGGATTGCCCGTACGGCAGCACAAGCAAACAACGTTTCGGAAGAAGCAGCCAATAAATTTTTTGTATTGCTGGAAGAAGCAGCCGCATTTTTACACACAGCAGATGAAATAAATCCTGAAGACCCGGAAATAGCTGCCCGTATCATCCGGGTGTACATGGGGCTTGGGGTGGAAGAGGAGACGGTTACAAGTTATTTTGATTCAGCTGTGTCATTTCAGCCTGATCATTTAATGGCTCACCTGATGATGATCAACTATCTTGCTCCCAAATGGCGGGGAAGTATTGAGGCTATGCATGCATTTGCAGATAACCGCATACAAGAAACCGGTAGCCAGCTTTTAGTAACCCTAAAGCTTTTTGCCATTACAGAAGAATGGTTGTACTACAGCATGAATGGTGAAGACAGCAGGCACAGTTCCTTTTTCTCCGATGCTGCTATACAAGAAAAAATTAAAACATTGTACTCAAATTACCGGGAAGAAACAGAAGGTGCCTTGCTCATTCCGTATGTGTATAATTACTTCGCTTTCCTTTTCTGGAAAATTGGAGATAAAGAAAAAGCAAGAGAAATTATTGGGAAGATTCCAGGAAAAATGACTGTGTATCCCTGGTCTTACATAGGAGTTCACAGTAATGATGTACTGCAAAAATTATAATAGTACCGCTGATTGAATTTGAAAGTAATCGATTGTTAAACTATTAACAGTCCTTATCATTACTCTGTTGTAGCCAGCAATTTTTCGGTTTTATTTTTCTTTCGTCTTCCCCACCAAATGATAAACCCCGTAATGGGCAAACTGGCAGCAACCAGGCTGGCAAAAAATGCTGCAATTTTTCCGGGCAAACCAAGTACAGCACCCGTATGCATATCATAATTCATACGCACAATTTTATCTGCTGTACTTGCCTTATCAAATGCCCCCGCCCAGGATCCCTTTGCTTGTAATTCCTTTGCCGTGTTTTGATCATAATGATAGAAATCTGAATCATAATAACTACCGGGTTGATGGTTTACCACAATCTCTATTGGGTCGGTATTGGAAGATGCAAAGTATACTCCGATGCTTTCATTGGATTTTACAGAAGGTAAATGCTCCTGCCATAAATGATCGGCCATGTGAGGGTAGATGGCAACGGCAGTTGTATCAGATAATGGATGTTCATGTTCTTCCATTTGCTGCCCGCCACTGGTGACCCAGTAGGCAGACTTAGCAAACCAGTCAAAGCCCCATACAAGTCCCGTAAGTGCAATAAATATTGCCACCCAGGTCATGTAGAATCCAAGCACATTATGCAGGTCGTAGTTTTTTCTTCTCCATTTTGCAGTCCACTTAATACTAAATCGCTGCTTAGCCGCAGCTTTATTTTTTGGCCACCAGAGTATAAGACCCGTTATCATCATCCCTATAAAGATCAATGTAGCGGAAGCAGCAATGGTTCGCCCTGTTTCTTCCGGTAGCCACAAATAATAATGGCCATCCAGTATGAAGCGGAAGAAATCTTCCTTCATGTTTTTATGCTTCTGTATCCCGCCATCATATGGGTCGATGAACACGATCTCGTATTTATCCGCATCCCAATAAGAAGCCAATGCGGCTTTTTTTTTGCCCGGGTATTCAATTCCCAAAGCTTTTTTAGAAACAAGCTGCTGCTCTGCAATTACTTTAAGCTCCGAAGGTGGAAGAAAATTTTTGTTCTGAGGGGTTACTTCCCTGTACGATTCGGTGAGGTTGCGGATCTCTGTCTCAAATGCGAGTATGCAGCCGGTAACGCCGAGTAGAAAAACCACCAGCCCGGCCGTCAGGCCGAGCCATAGGTGTATTTTCCCAATCACTTTTTTAGGAGCCAATTGAATTAGAATTTGTAGGTGATGCTTAGTCTTGAATTCCTGTATGCTTCAGCCTGCCAGTAATAAAATTTACTCCATGCATAGTAAGCACCGGAAATGAGGTTGGCGTTAAAAAGGTTATTGACATTTAGCGCCACTATAAACTTGCCAAACTGGTAGGAGGCCGCTGCATCAAAGCGGGTGTAGCTGGGCATTGCAGGATCAAGCGTTCTGTCATATTCTCCATACCATGCAGTACGGCCTGCTGCATGTGAAGCACCAAAGGAAAGGCCTGCGCCTTTTATTGCACCGGATTGAAAGCGGTAACTCAACCACATATTCGCAATCTGCTTATCGGTGCCAGGTACCTGCCGGTTTACCTGTTTGTTTTCTGTGTCTTTTGTAACTTTTGCATCTGTGTAAGCATAGTTCATCGTTACATTCAGGCCAGGTAATAATTCACCCCGTATATCCAGTTCCACTCCCTGTGTTTTTGTTTGACCAAGCTGCACTGAAAAATACTGGTTGATAGGGTCTGGTGCCAGTACATTGTTTTTTGTGATCTGGTAGGCTGCTACAGAAGCTGTCCAACGGCCATCCAGCCATTCTCTTTTTATTCCGATCTCTTTATTGTTCCCGGTAATAGGGGCAAACTTTTGGCCATCAAAACTGGCACCAGCCTGTGGTATAAACGATTCGTCAAATACAGCGTATATACTGGTATGGGGTTTTATCGAATAGCTTAGTCCAGCTCTTGGTGTGAACTTACCTTCACTTATTTTACCGGAGTAAGGATCTTCGTCACCCGTTTTTGTATATCTACCGGCAAGGGTTACACGAAGTTTGTCATCTAAAAATCTCAGCTCATCGTGTATATATACAGCTGTATACAAATTATTATAATGAACACCTCTTTCCTTGATGCTGAGGGTACGGTCAAATACTGGATAAGCACTTGCAGGCACGGTGCCGTAAACAGGATTGTATACATTGAATCCCTGTGAGCCATTGATAGCACCTGCCTGGCTCCAGTCGTGATAAAAATCTTTATCTCCCATATCCACACCCGCCAATACCCGGTGTTTAATATTGCCTGTTTTTACATCGCTGTTTACAAAAAACTGTCCCACCCTTGTTTGGCCGCTGATATCCCAGTTACTCATTGCCCTTAACAGCGTGTCACCATTAAACCCGGAAGGCCAGAGGCTAAAACCAACCTGGCTGAAATTCATATAGGCCATTTGCCCGGTAAATTTCCAGTTGTCATTAATGCTATGAGAAAAAATGGCGATCAGGTTATGGTCATTAATTTTTGTTGGAGCCATATTCGCTTCCAGCGTAGTGAATGTTCCGGCAATATCACCCAGTTTATTGGGAGAGTAAATGTAATTGGAGCCAATTGGTGACATATTAACATGCTGGTAAGTATATTCAACAGTGAATGAAGTGCGTGGATTCACCTGGAATTTAATGACCGGCGCAATGGCAGATCGGTTACTGAATTCAAAATTGCGCTGGCTTCCTTTCATTTGTCCCATCAGGTTAAGCCGGTATTGTATTTTGCCATCTTTGCTGAGCAGTCCATCAAAATCAAGTGTGCTGCGGTAAGTACCAAAGCTGCCAACGGTCATGCCTATCTCAGATTTTTTTATACCGGTTGGTTTTTTTGTTACCACATTGTAAAAGCCACTGGGTTCTCCACTCGACAGCATAAAGCCTGCCGGGCCTTTTACAAATTCAATGCGTTCTACCATGCTCATATCCTCATTCAGCGGACCCCAGGTTTCCTGCACATTCATGCCATTGCGGAATGCTGAAATACGGGCACCTCTCATTACAATACGGGAGTAGGTTTCCCAATGCTCCGACCGTGTGGCACCACTTACATTTCTTATCACCCCTTCCTGCATATTGAATATTTGCTGGTCTTGTAGTGTTTGTTTGGTGATGACCTGGATGTTCTGCGGTACTTCAAGCAAGGGTGTTTTTAAGCGAAGTGAAATGGAAGGGTAATCCGTAACATATTTACTGGGATTGGAAGTTACCAGTACCGTCTGCAATTCACTAACATTTTCTTCCAGCGTAAAATCAGCTGTCTGGGTATCATTTTCTTTTACTTCTATTTTCTTCGACTGCTGCTTAAGTCCGGTGATGCTGGCCTGTATAGTATGAGTGCCTTTTTTTACATTCCTGATCTCATACTTTCCATCTTTGTCAGTGATTGCTCCTTTGCCGGTGCCTTTTATTATTACGGTTACAAATTCTGCAGGGTTATTATCGGAGCTGGTGATTCTTCCTTTTATTGTTCCGCCTGTTTGCGAAAGCACAGCTGCAGTAAATGCGAACAGGAATAGGAGAAGAGCAGTTGATTTTTTCATGCTGGTTATCTTGGTTTATTGTTTTAAAATTGCGGCATAGTGTTGCTGACAGCGCTTTGCAGCGAAGCAGTTACTGAGTCTTAAAATATTTAAATTGGCAAACGTTGTAGTGCACGTGCACTACGGGTACATCATGAATGTGGATGCAAATGTATTTGTACAAATCAAAAGTAGAAACCGCTATCGGGAAATTGGCTTACGGTAAAAGGAAAACGCTTAATGCAGGATATGTTTATGTATGAAGTAAAAAATCCCGCCACCAATAGCCGGAGTTTTTTATTGTTCGCAGTTGTGTTTTAAAATCAACATGTACCAAACCAAAACGTGCTTTGTACCCTTCATTCCATTCAAAATTATCTGTCAGCGTCCAGGCGAGATAACCATTTACATTCACACCTTTCTTTTTGGCTTTTAATACTGCCTGTAAATAGTCGTTGAAATACTGGCTGCGTTCTTTGTCATCCACCACGCCATTTATGAGTTTGTCTTTATAGCAGGCGCCACCTTCCGTCACGATAATTTCCTTTACACCGCCATACAGCCAGTAGCGCTTGAGCATACGGTACAGGCTATCCGCATTTATTTCCCACCCCAGGTCTGTGTGGGGTACCTTGCGGGTTGCGGCTTTCACCTCAAGCGCATGTACATAAGGTATTATCTGGTTATGCTTTACCGTAATGGAAAAATAGTTTTGTATACCAATGAAGTCAAAGTCAAATTTTAACCGGTCTGTGTATTTCCATGCCTTGCTTTGCATGTACAGTTTATCCATTAGTACAAAGCCTTCTTCCTGCGGATAGCCATAACCGAGAGCTGGTTCTATAAACAAACGGTTGAGGAGGATATCAAGTCTTTTTGCTGCCGCAATATCTGCCGGTTTATGGGTGTAGGGGATTACTTCGCTGCAGGAAAACGTGGTGCCTATATGCGCCTTTTTTACATTCGTTCTCACGATCCTGCCACCTTCTGCCTGCGCCAGGGCAGCATTGTGGATGGCTGACAAAAACAGGTTAAGGTTCTTTTTACCCGGCGCATGTTTGCCCAGCATATATCCAAGGCTGGTAAAACCCATCGGTTCATTTAAAACGATCCAGTCTTTTACTTTGTCTCCGTATTCTTGTGTACATATTGTAACAAACCTGCCAAACCATTTTAAAATATGATAGCTTGCCCAGCCGCCTTCCTTTTCCAAAGCCTGTGGCAGGTCCCAATGATACAAAGTAACGTAAGGGGTTAGCCCAAGAAGTAAACACTCATCAATAAGCCTGTGATAAAAAGCGAGGCCTTCTTTGTTGATGCGGCCCGTACCCTCAGGTAAAATGCGGCTCCAGGATATAGAAAACCGGAACACTTTAAAACCAAGGCCCTTGGCAAGCATCAGGTCATCCTTATACCGGTAGTAAAAATCGCAGGCGGGCCATGGTTTGCCAGCATCTTTTATTTTGCCACGCCGTTTGCTGAATGTATCCCAGATAGAAGGACCACGGCCATCCACATCAGGAGCGCCTTCATTTTGTTGAGCAGCCATCGCTACGCCCCATAAAAAATCATTGCCAAACTCAGCTGATGTAAACATAGAGGCGAAGTTGGCGAACCAATGTTAAGAGAATATTATTTATTTAGAGATGGCCCAGGAAAAGGGTTAATGTATAACAGCCTGGAAGGTTTTGAGCCCTTCTTTTTTTAGAATCTCATCAATTGTTTTGACGTCAATATGGTGTTTTCGTAATTGTGCTACTGATTCCCCTGTGCCGTTTTTAGCAATATCAATAAAAACGTCCAGGGCGGTTAATTGCTGACCTTTTGGTAAAGTGCCACTCAATCTTTCCATCGATGCAGAGATGCAATGAGATAACCACGGGTGTTCTTCCACAATATATGGATCATCTACTGTGTCACCGGTAATAGCAGGAGGTAACGCTCCATCCGGAAAATGTTTTATTACTGCCTGTATTTCTGGTGAGGGATTGGTGCTCATTGCTGCAAAAAGATCCCGTGTTTGTATTCCGCCATCCCCTTTCATCCTGTTTTCATTGTAAGCAATTGTGAAAGCATTTTGAAGTGCGGGGTCCATACTGCTCCACACATTTTTAAATATTGTAAGGGCCTTTTCATCCGGCTCTGTTTTATTTTTTAAAGGGGATCTTTTTTCTCTAAAAATCTGGCCCATCATCAGGCAAAGATGTTTTCTTATTTTTTTTTCAAAATCAGCAGTACTGCTATAATCCCATATAAACGAACTGTTGTTCAACTGTTGTTTAAATTGAATTACTTTACCCACCTGATGACTGTCTTCGGGTGTTTCCGGGAAAAATTTCTTTTTGCAAAAATAGAACATGATGTTTTCAACGGCTTTTTCAGTCCACCCCTTATATGCCCTGTTGTATTCTTCTTCTGTTCCCGATCCGGCATTGGCTGTTGGTGTTCCAAAGCGCTTCCACATTATTCCTATAAATATCTGGTAGGGCTTTGCTATTGAATTGATAAGATCCTGGGGACGTTGTGCAGACGGAAATGCCTTGTCTTCATACCGCCATAATTCAAGTTCATAGCCAACATCAATTCCATGAGTTTGATTGATCTCTTTGATCACTTCCTCCACTAAATCTCTTTCCTTTAGTACATCTGATGGTGACGCAATAAATACGGTGTATTTTTCCATTTCAGCTTCTTTTAATGATGGTGTGAAAACATCCCACTAAATATAGAAACTAAATTAGAAAAATCATAGTCCCACTAGCTAATATCATTCCTGTTCTTGCTGTAGTTTCTCCATTTTTCAATTACCTGCTCCATATCCGGGGGCAGGTCACTTTCAAAAAACATGGGTTGTCTTGTGGTTGGATGAATAAACCCCAGTTCTTTTGCATGGAGCGCCTGTCGTTTACAGATATTAAAACAGTTATCAACAAACTGTTTGTATTTGGCGAATACTGTTCCTTTAACGATCCTGTCGCCTCCATAAAAATCATCATTGAATAATGGATGGCCTTTGTACTGCATGTGTACCCGAATCTGGTGAGTACGGCCTGTTTCAAGCCTGCACTCAACAAGGGAAACATAATTGAAACGCTCCAGTACTTTGTAGTGGGTGATGGCTTCTTTTCCGTATTCGCCGTCGGGGTAGGTAGTAAATAATTTTCTAAAGCGCTGGTGCCTTCCTACATGTCCTGTAATTGTTCCTTCATTCTCATCAAAATCTCCCCACACCAATGCAATATAGCGGCGGTGTACGGTATGATTAAAAAATTGTTTTGCCAGATCGTTCATCGCTTTCTTGCTTTTGGCAAGTACCAGCAGGCCACTGGTATTTTTATCAATCCGGTGAACCATACCAAAGCGGGGCAACTCACTTTCCTGTATATCGGGATTTTGTTGCAGCAGGTACCATGCCATTCCATTTAATAAGGTGCCATTAGGGTTGCCGCTGCCTGGATGCACAACCATACCTGCGGCTTTGTTGATGATAATAATGTCATCATCCTCAAACACAATATTCAAAGGCATTTGCTCCGGAACTATCTCGGTACTTTCCGGATCTTTTATATCATACACGGTGATCTTGTCAAAGGGTTTCACTTTGTAATTAGGCTTCACGGGGCAATCGTTTACCAGTACCAGCGCCGTATCAATACCCTGTTGAATTTTATTTCTGGTAGCGCCCTCAATTCTTGCCATTAAAAATTTATCAATACGCAAAGGCTCCTGGCCCTTACTTATTTCTATGGTCATCTTTTCAAACAGCTCGGCGCTTTCACTATTTTCGATGTCATTGATATCCTCTTCTTGCATGCTCGTATTTTGTGGTCTAAATTCTGTAAGTTGTTATAATCCCCTTGATATCTTGTCCATTGCCCATTGCCCATTCACTCCCCGTATCTTTGCAAAATAAATGAATTGCATTGGATAAGCTAAAGGTTGTTTACAAAGATTTGGGATTGATCCGCTATAAAGAGGCCTGGGATTACCAGGAAAACCTGTTGCAACAGAATATACAGGTGAAAAGCTATCTGATGAACAAGGAAAAGGCATTGGCAGGTTCAATCGCCGGGTTACCTGTACAGGATGCTGAAACAGATACCTGCAGTTACCTTTTATTCTGCGAACATGCGCCGGTTTATACCTTAGGAAAAAGTGGTCATATAGAAAATGTGCTCATCAGCGAAGCGGATATGGATGCAAAAGGGATCGAATTTTACAAAACAAACAGGGGAGGAGATATCACATTTCACGGGCCCGGGCAGATAGTAGGTTATCCAATCCTTGATCTTGAAAAGTTGTATACGGATATAGGAAGATACTTGCGGGAACTGGAAGAAGTGATCATGCTGACCCTGGCTGAATACGGTATCAAGACAGGGCGAAGCAAAGGTGAAACCGGTGTTTGGATAGATGCTGACATCCCGGGTAAAGAAAGGAAGATATGCGCCATGGGGGTACGCTGCAGCCGATGGATAACCATGCATGGCTTTGCACTGAACGTAAATACGGACCTGTCTTACTTTGATAATATCATACCCTGTGGTATTGTAAACAAGCAGGTAACTTCTGTTGAAAAAGAATTACAAAGAAAAGTGGAGCTACAGGAAATGAAAGAAAGTGTAAAGAGAAACTTTGAAAAAATTTTCAAAGTAGTTATTACCTGAACCTCTTTTTTATTTCATCTGGCGGAATCCCATGCTTTCCTTCTTTGGGAATATAAAAGTCATGTCTTTCTTTTATAATGCCGTTCTCATACAATTTAAAATAGAACCAGCCCGAACGAAGAAAATTTACTTTCTCAATAATGAGATACGGTTCTGTTACTTTATTGATCTCAAAAACGGCTTTGTCGTTGTCATCAAAAAACTTAATGGAATATTTTGAATTGCCGGCATCGGGCAGGTCAATGATCACATTATCATCTTTGCCAGTATAAATATATTTACTGGCAACAAAACCAGATGGTTCTTCAGGCACATATTGATGGGCTGGTGGAACATCTGGCATCTCATCCCCGGTACTGCCAGTGTCAATAACAGGCCGGTAAGATTTACTAAAAGTATAACTGCCGCCAGCGAAGGCAACAAACACGCGGTAAAACATATTTTGCGCCGGCGCCTTGCTGTCTACAAAACCATTTTCCCTGTTATTGGGCTCCAGCACCGAGCCGATACTTGTAAAGTTTTTTACACTGTCGCCCGAGCGCTGTATATTAATCGCGGTGATACGGGCGCCATAAGTAGTACGCCAGCTTACGATCACTTTATTTCCAAAGCTTTTTACGGTGATACGTGGCAACGTGTCCTGCGCAAAGCTGCCCGAACTTATACCAAGGATCAGGAAGGATATGAACAGTGGTTTCAACAATATTTTCACACTGGATAATTTTAGTGCCTGCCTTGCAAATATAAAGGCAATGTGCTGGCTTTAAAAAGTTAAAGTGTTTTTTGGCAAGGATAAATTTCCTTGCAATCCACCTGTATGCACACAACATATTTTACTATTAACAGGAAAGAAATTACTATTTATCAACTCCATTACGCCAAACATCATTTTGCCGGTGTAAACAAAATCAGTTGGTAAATCATGTTCATCATTTAAGTCATTCATAAATTGTATCAGCCCGGTTGTTTTTTTTGCATACCCCCCCATGTGGTAATCATATTCAATATGCAATTGTTCCGGATTAAACTTTCCTTCTGTAAGAAAATGGATGCGATGCTCCATATCTGTCATACCTTTTAAAACAGGAAAAGCAATCACTTGCTGACCAGGCTTAGCATTTAATAAAAGTCCTGCTGCTGTTGTAGCGGTGCCGGCAGCACAACAAATATGTGTCACATCCTCATCAATATAATTCATGATAGCGGCTGCACCGGCAGCTCCTTTCATTCCATATCCACCTTCAGGAATGATGCTGCAATCGCCATAAAGTGTTTTCAGCATCGTTGTAAATGCGTCACTTTCTTTATCAGCGTATTGTTCCCGGCTTATAAAGTGCAGTTTCATGCCACATTGTATGCACTGCTGCAAACTGTGGGATAATATTGCCGGTGTTTCGCCCCGAACAACTCCAATAGCATTGATGCCTTGTTGTTTACAGGCAAATGAAGTGGCCACAAGGTGGTTGGAGTAAGCACCCCCAAAAGTGATGACCGTATTATTGACAACATTTTCGAGATAGTGATACAGTTTAAAAATTTTATTGCCTGATATTACCTGATGAATTTCATCAAGCCGTAAAACTTGCAACCGGATGCGTGTATCCTGCAGTAATTTATTATCAAGCGTTTGCGTACGTATAGTGGGGAGCGGTGTCAGCAATTTTATTTGCGGATTGAACGTTTAGCTTTTAATTTCGCCTGACAATTTCGGACTTTTATTGTCAAACTAAAATAATAAGATGCAACCTACATTAGTAATATTGGCAGCCGGTATGGCCAGCCGTTATGGAAGTATGAAACAAACACAGGGTTTTGGCCCAGCTGGCGAAACCATCATGGAATATTCAATATTTGATGCCGTACGGGCAGGTTTTGGTAAAGTGGTTTTTTTAATAAGAGGCGAGCATGAACAAATGTTCCGTGAAAACTTTGGTAATAAGCTTGAAGGAAAGATAAAAGTAGACTATGCGTTCCAGGAGCTTTCAAAATTTGTTGGCGACAGAACGATACCAGAAGAAAGAAAGAAACCCTGGGGTACTGCCCATGCTGTTCTTTGCTGTAAAGGGATCGTCAATGAGCCGTTTGCGGTGATCAATGCAGATGATTTTTATGGCCGTGATGGTTTTGCAAAAGCATTTAAGTTTTTAACTGAGGATGCTGCAGAAAACAGATATGCTATCATCGGTTATGAATTGAAAAAGACGTTGAGTGATAATGGCAGTGTAAGTCGCGGTGTTTGTAATGTGGATGAAGCCGGCAACCTTGTTGACATCAATGAAAGAACAAAAATTTACCGGAATGATACTGGAGTGATTACTTATGAGGATGAAGCCGGCTTGCATGAGGTGAGTGAGAATGCCAGTGTAAGTATGAACTTCTTTGGTTTTCATCCTTCTTTTATCAGCTATAGCGAGCAATATTTTGGAGAGTTTTTGGATAAAAGCATCCAGGACCCCAAAAGTGAATTCTTTATTCCGCTGGTGGTGGATAAAGTAGTGAAGAGCGGGGAGGTGAACGTAAATGTAATACCTACGTCTGCACAATGGTTTGGTGTAACTTATAAAGAGGATGCACCGGGTGTGCAGGCAAGCATTGACTCATTGGTAGCAAACGGTGAGTACCCTGCTTCCTTATGGGGTTAAAATAATTTTAGAATGAACCAATAAAAAGAGGTCCTCAATAATGGGGACCTCTTTCATTTTTATGTTGGGTGTTAATTCTATTAGTTGCCTACTACCATAAATACAAACTCTTCCATTTTCTTTACCTGCTGGGTTCTTTCAATTCCTTTTAATGTACTGCCAGTAGGAGTTTTCACATTTACAGTGGTATCAGCCTTTTTTAATGCGTCAACCATTTTAAATATATTCCTTGATTTAGTGGCATATACCACACCGTCAGCATTTTTCTCTTTTCCTGTGATTATGCCAATGATCTCGCCATTTTTATTCACTACCGGTCCACCACTGTTACCTGGATTTGCAGAAACTGTTAACTGGTAGGCCAGTGAATCACCTTCTTTGCCGCTTTTTGCACTTACATATCCTTCGCCGTAAACAATTTCATTGCGTGGAAAACCTAATGTAAAGAACTGTTCTCCTAAGTCAGAATTACTTCTTTTAATAGAGTAGGGAAGATTCACTACCTGCCTGAAAGAAGTATCAGTAATTTTCAAAATGGCAAGGTCAGAGGCTTGTTCCGAATAAACAACTTCTGCACTATAACTTTCACCTTTGTTATTGCCCACATAAATATTTTTCATTGAGCTGATCACGTGGTTATTTGTTACCAGGTAGCCTTTGCCGTCAATAAGAAAACTGGTGCCAACAAATTTACCATGCTCTGTAATAGCAGGTTTTGGTTTAACACGGGAAGAAGTATCGAGACCTTTTTGCACTTCGAGTTTGATCTTATTATCAATTTCTCTCTTAAGCCTGGTAAAGTCTTCTTCCTTTGACTGGTTATTATAAGCAGTATTTAAACCAGCTGTCAATACAGAAATAAATAAGGCAATTGAAGCAGCAACAGACATACTTCGCTTATACCTGCTCCAAAGCTGTACTAATTTTGCCTTGCCGGTTACCAATGGTTCTTTGATAACGCCTTCGCTCATCATATCTGCCTCTGCTTCCACCAGTGTATGCTTGAAATTCTTAAGGTCAGCATGTTTTTCCAGGCCATGCAGGAAAAAAGTATGCTCAACCACCATCTGGTCAACTTCCGGATTGCTTTTACGCAGACCCTCAAAAAAAGCCTTCTCTTCCGGAGACATGTCTCCTTTAAGATACCTCTCCACCGCCTCTATCAATAATAATTCATCCATCGCCTTACACATTTTTATATTGAGAAAAGAACAATTTTTTTAACCTTACAAGACATTTATATTTTTGAGTCTTGGCATTATCCGCATTAGTATATCCAAATTCTGCTGCTATATCATGCATGCTTTTTTTCTGCAGGTAGTAAGCGTCCAGGAGGCTTTTACAGGGTTCTCCTATTTTGCCCATGGCTTGCTCCATCAACTGAAAATCTGCATTCCTTTTTTCATGCTCTTCAATTTCTTCCTCTACCGGCACTATTTCCTCCAAACTCTCCACCTGCGTGCTAAACCGGTTTAATTGCTGTAATCTTTTAAGCCACAAACGCCGGCACACAGAATATATATAGGTCCTTACCTGGCAATGAAGCGAAAAGGCAGGGTCTTTACTCTTTTCGTACAATACCACCATCGCCTCCTGGAAAACATCCCTTGCATCATCAGCCGTTCCATTATTATTTAGTATAAACGACTGTATTACACTGTAATTATCCCGGTAAATAGCTTCAACAGAAGCCTTGTCGCTTTTCGCCAAACCCTTTAGCAGTAAATGTTCTTGCTCTATGGTACTCACCGTTGTGATATTAATACATTAATAGGTGCAATAGTAACCCAAAACAGTGAAAAAAACTTTTTTTTGAAATACTGGGTTACCTTTTTTAACAACGGGTATTAATGACTATAAATCGTAAAAAATAAAATCACAAAAAATGAAAAAAGTACTTTTTGTTTTCGTTATCGCTGCCGCTTTCGCAGCTTGTAATTCAGGTGAAACTGCAACATCTACTGTTGATTCTGCAAAAGCTACAACTGAAGCTGTAGTTGATTCTGCAAAAGCTACTACTGAAGCTGTAGTTGATTCTGCAAAAGCTGCTGGTGCTGCTGTAGTTGATTCTGCAAAAGCTGCTGCAAAGCACTAATTTGAAAATTACCGGTTAGTTGCTTGCTTCGAATTAAAGCCGGTTTTATATAAGAGTTTTTCATATGGCAAGCAATCGTTAAAGTCGCCCCCGTTCCCGGGGGCGTCTGCTTTTAAAGCAGTTTTCTAACAATTATCTCTTTTCTGTAAATTATTTTCAACACTTTTTGGTATCTGTTGAAAATATTTTTGGCAGTAATGTGTTTCTGTATTATTTTCGGTTTTCAATATGACAAAAGCAACAAAATTTACTGCCTCTTATTTTAGCTACTTCTGTTTTAGAAGCTGCCCGGGTAACTTTTGTTAATCAAGAAATAGAAACTTAACATAAAGCTCCCCCGGTTAAAAAGACCGGGGGATTTTTTTTAACCTGTCTGACCGTCCCGGTCTGACAGGGTCTTGAAGCAAATATTATGAGTACAAGAGTATCAATACAAGGATTTGAAGGCAGTTTTCACCAGGAAGCAGCCCGGCAATTTTATGGCAATGAGGTTGAGGTGATCTGTTGCGCCACATTCAGAGATGTTATAAAGATTGCAGGGAATAAAAAAGAAAGTGAAGGAGGAGTAATGGCGATAGAAAACTCTATTGCGGGCAGTATTTTACCAAACTATAATCTGCTGCAAAAGAGTAATTTAAGAATTTCTGGCGAAATTTATTTACAGATAAAGCAAAACCTATTAGTGAACCCCGGAGTTAAGTTATCAGATATTAAAGAAGTACATTCTCATCCCATGGCCATCCAGCAATGCCTGGATTTTTTAGATAAATATAATTGGCGGGTAGTGGAAACGGAGGATACCGCATTGAGCGCAAAACATATCCATAAGCACCACAGCAAGCATATCGCGGCTATAGCAAGCAAACTGGCGGCCGAGATATATAATTTAAATATGATTTCTCCTAACATTCATACACTAAAAAATAACTATACCCGTTTTCTAATATTGCAAAGGGAGGGAGACACAACCGAAGTGGCTGATGCCAATAAAGCATCCATCAATTTTAATACAGATCACTCAAAAGGCAGTTTGGCAAAAGTGCTGAACACCATTGCTGATGCTGGAATTAACCTCAGTAAGTTACAGAGTATGCCAATCCCTGGCAGTGATTTTAAATATTCCTTTCACGCAGATATGGAATTTGATTCAAAAGAGCAGTTGAAAAAAGCGATAGATAAGATGAGGAAACAAACGGAAGCGTTGAATGTATTGGGAATATATAAAAATGGAAAGCCACCTCTAGCTTCCCCAAAGGGTAGCAAAGAAAAGCTTAAAATAGTTTAAAGCACGTTCGAAATTTTAAAATGGAAACAGCAAAGCGGTTAAATGGCATTGGCGAGTATTATTTTTCTCAAAAACTGAGAGAGATAGACGGCATGAACAAGGCCGGAAAAAATGTGATCAATTTGGGCATCGGCAGTCCTGATCTGCCACCGCATCCAGATGTGATCAACACCTTGCAGCAAGAAGCATTAAAGCCTAACCACCATGCCTACCAGAGTTATAAAGGCAGTCCCGTGTTGAGAAATGCAGTTGCCAACTGGTATAAGAAATGGTACCAGGTGGAGCTCAATCCCGATACAGAGATACTGCCGCTGATAGGCAGCAAAGAAGGTATCATGCATATCTGTATGACCTATTTTCAGGAAGGGGATGCTGTATTAATACCTAATCCAGGCTATCCAACATACGCCAGTGCAGTAAAGATCGCTGGAGCTGAACC